>NZ_JBUZTQ010000034.1:0-48294 GCF_055408445.1 Pseudomonas sp. B414
CAGGTTTTGTGGTGCCATGCTGGCTCAAATGTGGGAGCGAGCCTGCTCGCGATAACATCACTGCGATTTACCTGGCGAATCTCGGCGCTTGCATCGCAGACAAGCCTGCTCCCACAGGTTTTGTGGTGCCATGCTGGCTCAAATGTGGGAGCGAGCCTGCTCGCGATAACATCACTGCGATTTACCTGGCGAATCTCGGCGCTTGCATCGCAGGCAAGCCTGCTCCCACAGGTTTTGTGGTGCATGCTGGGTCAAATGTGGGAGCGAGCCTGCTCGCGATAACATCACTGCGATTTACCTGGCGGATCGCAGCGTTTGCATCGCAGGCAAGCCTGCTCTCACAGGGTTTTGTGGTGCATGCTGGGTCAAATGTGGGAGCGGGCTTGCCCGCGATGGTCAACACGAGGGTTTGTCTTAAAGGCCGCGTCGTGTGTTTCGCGAGCAGGCTCGCTCCCACAATGAACCCCCGCAAAACGAAAAACCCCGTCACCAGGACGGGGTTTTCGTTACAGCCTGTAGGGCAGCGTCTAAATCAGAACGTCACGCCCTGGCTACGCAGGTAGTCATCGTAAGTGCCGCTGAAGTCGATCACACCGCTTGGGCTCAGCTCGATAATACGAGTGGCCAGCGAGGATACGAACTCACGGTCATGACTGACGAATACCAGGGTGCCCGGGTAGTTTTCGAGCGCCAGGTTCAGCGCCTCGATGGACTCCATGTCCAAGTGGTTGGTCGGTTCATCCATGACCAGTACGTTGGCTTTTTGCAGGATCAGCTTGCCGAACAGCATGCGACCTTGCTCACCACCGGAAATCACTTTGACCGACTTGAGGATGTCGTCGTTGGAGAACAGCATGCGGCCCAGGGTGCCACGCACCATTTGCTCGCCCTGAGTCCACTGACCCATCCAGTCGAACAGGGTCATATCGTCTTCGAAGTCATGAGCGTGGTCCTGGGCGTAGTAGCCCAGTTCGGCGGCTTCAGTCCACTTCACAGTACCGGCATCCGGGGTCAGTTCGTTGACCAGGGTACGCAGCAGGGTGGTTTTACCGATACCGTTGGGGCCAATGATCGCGACACGCTCGCCGGCTTCAACGGTGAAGCTGAAGTCCTTGAACAGGGTCTTGCCATCAAAGCCTTTGGCCATTTGCTCGACAATCACAGCCTGGCGGTGCAGCTTCTTGTTCTGTTCGAAACGAATGAACGGGCTGACACGGCTCGAAGGCTTGACCTCGGCCAGGGTGATCTTGTCGATCGCCTTGGCGCGGGAGCTGGCCTGCTTGGATTTCGAGGCGTTGGCCGAGAAGCGGCTGACGAATGCTTGCAGTTCGTTGATCTGGGCTTTCTTCTTGGCGTTTTCCGACAGCAGTTGCTCGCGCGACTGAGTAGCAACGGTCATGTATTCGTCATAGTTGCCCGGGAACAGACGCAGCTCGCCGTAGTCCAGGTCAGCCATGTGGGTGCAGACACTGTTCAGGAAGTGTCTATCGTGAGAGATGATGATCATCAGGCTGTTGCGCTGGGTCAGAATGTTTTCCAGCCAGCGGATGGTGTTGATATCCAGGTGGTTGGTGGGTTCGTCGAGCAGCAGCACTTCAGGATCGGAGAACAGTGCCTGAGCCAGTAACACGCGCAACTTCCAGCCTGGCGACACTTCGCTCATCGGGCCGTTGTGTTGCTCGATACCAATACCCAGGCCCAGCAGCAGCTCACCGGCACGGGATTCTGCGGTGTAACCGTCCATTTCGGCGAACTCGGTTTCAAGTTCAGCCACGGCCATGCCGTCAGCTTCAGTCATTTCCGGCAGCGAGTAGATGCGATCGCGCTCGGCCTTGACCTTCCACAGCTCTTCGTGACCCATGATCACGGTATCGATCACGGTGAATTCTTCGTAGGCGAACTGGTCCTGGCGCAATTTACCCAGACGCACGTTCGGCTCCAGCATGACCTGACCGCCGGACGGCTCAAGGTCATCACCGAGGATTTTCATGAAAGTGGACTTGCCGCAACCGTTGGCACCGATCAAACCGTAGCGGTTACCTGCGCCAAATTTTACTGAAACGTTCTCGAATAGCGGCTTTGCGCCGAACTGCATCGTGATATTTGCTGTGGAGATCAATTACTTTACCTATCAATAGCTTAGGGTGCGCTTATTTGAACTGGGACCAATTTGGGACCAATCTGGAGCTTTTGCATTTCGCTCCAGTCCGAGCTTGAGTTGATCCAACGCGCATAAGTCGAGAGCAGCATCTGCACACTATGGCCGAGCTGCTGGGAGATGAAGGCGGGGTTCATGCCAGACATAATGCATATTGTCGCATAGGTGTGACGACAGTTGTATGGCGGGCGACGACGGATATTCAACGCTTTCAGTGTAGGAACCCATTGCTTGTGCAGGTCGGACGTCTGCCGGACGTATGCTGCGCTCTTCTACGGGGGAAGATGAAAGGCGTTTCCAACACCTTGCGATGCCCATCCGCTTCCACCAAACTCCGGTGCCCGGTGAAGACCATTGCCCAGAACTGCCCAGGGCGACCGTACGCCAACACCTTGCCAGCCGTTGCAACCGCTCAAGCGATTCGTGTAAGTGCCAGACAGGCACGCCGCGAAGCTCCTCCGGCCACTGCCGAACAAGGTCGTCGTTGGCCTCTTCATCGCCGTCGATAACGTCCGGAATGAGCGCCCAAGTGAATCCAGGGTGCCGATGCCAGTCTTCGACTCAACGTGTGTAGCCTTCGACGTCTACCTGTCCACCCTTTTTCCATACAGTGAACGCGCCGTTATCGAAAACAAACGATTTGCACACGTCGGCGACAATCCCGAGATCGTCCTTGCGCGGGAACGGCACCAGCGCGTGCCTGCCGGCCAGGAACTTAGCTGCGTCCTCGCGCTTACCGCCAGCAGGCGTGCCGTGGTAATGGATCATCCGCTAAGCCTCACTGTTTCGATCTCGACGCCCTGGTGCGTGGCGATGATGGTTTGATGACCGCCCAAGTCTTCGGCCAGGCGGTCAGCGATCTGTTCGTGCCAACCCTTTTTGATCAGGGCTGTCGAGGCGCGGATGTGCTCGACGTGGATCATGGCCGTCGACTTCAGTTCCAGCCGGTAAATGATGGTCTCGCCGTCGGACGGGCAGACGGCTGCAAAGGTGTGTCGGTAGATGTTCGTGGCCTTGGCCCCTTGTAGATGAAAACGTAGGCGAACCAGAGGGTGGCGATCATGGCTTCATTTCTGAGTTAGGCATGGCTGTTCCTCTGTGAGGTGAACAGGGCAGCAATCAACTCTATTCTAGTGAGAAGCTCATCGTGTTTTTACAGATAACTCATTATAAAAGTTACTGATGTGTTTGCAGTGCCAGCTTTGAGTTCGCTATCGGCTAGGCGGTAATAAGAAGCAGAAAGAGGGATGTTGAAGTCTGTGCCTGTGGTACTGAAGCCGTTGAATTGATAAGTGGTATCCAAAGCAACAGGCTGGCCTGCGTCGTCCATTAGTTTCAGACCGATGCCTTTGGCGGTCGAACTGGCATTCAACGCAACGATGCCCTGCTTCTGATCAATGACTTGAGTGGTAGCTTTAAGGGAGTACGTGACCTTCTGGATGCCTGTCTGGCACTGGTGAAGGCCAATATTGAATTTAACGGCTTGTGACGTAACACCGATATTGCTGAATTCATTAAGGTAATAATCATCACCCATTTGGACAGATATATCCGGGGTCACGCAGGATGCAGCGTTTAAAATGATTGGGTTGGCCAGATTGATCTTCACAAGGTCAAGGTCACCGAATCGATGCGCCCCCAAATTGCCTGCAGGAACCTCATTTTTCAATGATAGTTCACCCGACTTAATAATTTCAATGGTGTAGGTTCTGATGGGGTCTAGGTAATTCTGGCTACTGATAATTCTGTCGGCATTTAGATATCCATTTTGTGTGTTTTTGACTTTGAGTGATAGCCCGGTTTTACCCAAAGGAAAGACGTTACCGGTAGTGACGCTACCTAGCGTAGGGTTGAGTGCGAAGATAAAGGGCGACGGAGAAGGGCAGTAAAAACCTTGTTGTGGTGCTGTTATGGACTCTTCATAAACTACCGTGCCTACAGGTGTATCTCGAGGGACTGTCAATGCGATTGGCGCGACAGCGAAGTTAGCCGTAAATTCGCCGCCTTGAGTGAACAGGCAGTTCGCTGCCAATGTATCTGATGAATAGCCAAAAAAGATCGTGGCTAGCGCGGCCATTATAGAGGGTTGCCAATGGTGTTTTTTTGAAATGCACATTTTTTTGATAACCAGGGTGTGTGTGACGGTTGACGAGATACCCTATCGATTGCGTGCGCCTGAGAAAATAAGACAGTCCTGAGATTATTGCCTGCGATGACAGCCTTCGTTGCGTTGATCGAATTGGCCGGCAGAACGCCAGAGGGGGGGCGGGACCATAACTAAGGCCGAACCCCTTAAAGAATGCGGGCTGCAGGCCTGCTGTTTTATCTGAATTGTGGAAAGCCGATAGCCTATGAGGCTACCCCCGCCTGAATTTGACTATCGGTCTTGAAAAGCGGCGGATGCGGCTGCGTCCATAGGGTGGCCACGTCTTTTTATTAGGCAGATCGATCTGCCCTTAAACATGCATCTAGAGGTGGTGGGAAATCAACGAGGTGCATAAATGTAGTTCCGCAACTCACATCGGCCAGCTTGGCCTGTCTTTATAGCGCCCGCTAGAAAGTGCAGGTTTGCCCGATGATCAGTCAGGCACTATCAGGACGGCTAGGGTCAGCTTGATGAACTCTTCGTTCTGGTCGATGGCGTGCAGAGCCCCCCGGATGTTCTCGGCGACTTCAGTGGAGCCGCTCTGCTCCACCCAGTTTGTTAACTCCATGATGGATGCCTCAAGGGCCAGTTGATTCTCATAAAGCTTGGAGAGCAGTGAAGGTAAGAAGGTCTGAATTCGGCATGCTTGTTCCTCTTATGAGTGAAGAGCTTAGCAGCCGGCGGAAGCTTGGGATTTGATATAGGTCGGCAGGATGCCGAAGGGGAGGGTTATGCAGTTTCGGCATGGGCCGAAATTCCCCCCGTTGGGACCACTTCTGGAACCAACGGGTGCATTTCGGTGCGTTACGAGTGATTACTCACGACGACTTCGCCCAATAAACACTGATCACCGCTAATCACCAGAATGCGTTTCAGACCGCATGGTGATATTTGCTGTGGAGATCAATTACTTTACCTATCAATAGCTTAGAGTTCGCTGGTTTCAGCCGGTACCCATCGGGGACCAATTTGGAGCTTTTCCAGCTCGCTCCAACCTGAGCTTGAGTTGATCCAGCGCGCATATGATTCAGGGTGTTTGCCGGTTTCGCGCCTCTGCGCTGAGCAAAAACCGGGCCTGGCACACGCGGCCCCCTTTTATAGGCACAAGCAGTCCACGGTTTGACCTGGTGGTGCGACCTTGAGACGCAGAGCAATTGCTGCCAATGAGATGTGCCGGTTCAAGGGGGCTAACAAGGGGCGGTCAGCGGCTAATGCGAATTTTCATATGGGCTTTTCTGCAGACAAATCTGCCGGTATCGCCGCGTAAGGCGTACAAGGTTGCCCTGTAGAAAGCAGAAATAAATGAACAGCGCATTTTGCGCATTTTGCGAAACGCCCACTTCCAGTCATGTTTTGCTGGAGCACTCATTAGGCTCTACCTTTGTAAGCGTATAGTACTGAGTGCCCCACCGCGCTGTCGGGCAAGGCCGAAATGATCAGGCCAATACTAAAACTCATCGATTTTCTCTGTCAGGAGGTTGCAATGAGGTTAAGTAGGCCTGTATGTATTGATCGCTCCTATAGCCTTAATCTTACAAGCTCGTAGGTATCACGAACTTTAAATTGTGAGATTATTCTGACGTTGCAGTGTATGAGCGTATAGGAAGCCTTATCAGCGACTGATGCGAATTTTCTTGCGGGTCAGTTCGCACATAAAGGTCCCCGTGTCGCCGCGAAGGACATACAGGGTGGCCCTGTAGAAGGCCGAGGGGCGGTCGCAATGCAGGTCGCGCATTTTACGGTAGGCCCATTTCCATCCACGCTTGCTTGTCGCGCTCATAGTCTTCATCCCTGAATGGCGTTTTGACTTGAGTGTATCAGCAGACCTGGGAATAGAACTCATCTGAGGTGTTTTTTTTTAATAGCGGAAAAGTATAAGTACGTACTACTTCATCTATATGGATTGTTTTGAGTACTTAAAATTATAGATGTAATCCAAAAGGATATTGCACTAATTGAGTGCGCACTTAAGATAAAAGCTTAATTGTCGTGCATTGTCACAATATTGTCTTTTGGCCAGCGCTTTTCCAAATGTTCGGACAAATAATCGATAAAGGCTTTGACCTTAAGGGTCATGGCCGAGCGGTCCTGGACACACGCATAAATATCCAGTGGTTCTGCGCAGGACTCGCTCGATTCATGGCTGTGCTTGAGCAGGGCAATAAGCTGGCCCGACTCTATATAGGGAGCTGCCACGAACTCCGCCAGGCGCGCGATCCCGGCGCCGTGGACGGCCATCTGGGTCAGTGCATCAATGTCATCGCTGATGGCATTGAAATTCAGGGTTGCGTAAGAGTGTTGGCCCCTGCGAATAAACCCCCAGCGCAACAGGCGTCCGTCCAGCGGATAGCGAAAGCCCAGGCAGGCGTGCTGCTGGAGGTCTTCGGGGGCGCGGGGGATACCGGCCCGCTCCAGATAAGCCGGTGAAGCGCAGACGATAAAGGGCACTGAGGCGAGCTTGCGCGCGACGATGCCTTCTTCCAGTTGCGGTTTGATCCGCAGGCTCAGGTCAATGTTGTCCTGGATATGATTGATTTTGCCGTCGGTGGTGCACAGTTCCAGTGACAGGCGCGGGTAACGCGCTGCAAAACCGGCAATCAAGGGCGCGAGTACATGGCGGCCGAACGCGGATGTCGAAGCAATGCATAACCTGCCCTGAAGTTCGCTATCGTCCGTGCTGATAGCCATTTGTGCCGCTTCGAGGTCCGAGGCGATGCGCCGTACTTTTGCGTAATACAGCGCACCGTTTTCGGTCATGGCCATGCTGCGGGTGGTGCGTTGCAGCAGCCGGGTGCCCAGATGTTCCTCCAGGCGATTGATGGTCTGGCTGACAGCTGCGGCACTGAGCCCCAGATTTCTGGCTGCCCCCACAATGGAACCCGTTTCGACCACTTTGATAAAACTGGCAATCGCCGCTAACAGGTTCACTGTAAACCCACTCCAAAGCTATTCGTAAGTTTTTATTTATAAAGTAACTGCCGATGGGCGTCTAGTTGCCTGTTTTTGATCTTGTTAAGGTGCGTCTTTCCTGAAATCCAAGCTGAAAAAGGTTCTGTATATGACATCAGAAAACAATGCCAACGCCCTGAACGCCCGACGTTTCAAGCTCTCGGCCCGTGTGACGCCGTATGTGTTCGCGTTTTACATGTCAACGATCATGGCCTTTCTGATGTCGCTGGTGATCACTGCGGCAAATTCCGGTATTGAGGGCGAATACCTGAGCAATGCACTGCACGCCTATCAGTTGGCAATGCCCGTCGCCTTCCTGTGCATTCTGGTGGTGCGGCCCATTGTGGTGAAGCTGGTGGCTGTTACGGTGCATCCGCACCGTTAGTCCGAAACGGGCTTTTGTGACCTGTGGCAAGAGCGCGATCGCCAAAGGCTGCTTAACTGCATCAATGATTTTGCGGGGCTGCCAGCTCTGTGGCAGCCGCTGATGATTTTTGATCAGGTAAAGGAAGGCCATCATGAAAGCGCTCACCTATCAGGGCCCCGGCGAAAAAGCCTGGGCCGAGATCCCTAATCCGGTCATCGACAAACCGACCGATGCGATTGTAAGGATCCTGCATACCACTATCTGCGGGACAGACCTGCATATCCTCAAGGGTGATGTGCCCGAGGTGACCCCTGGTACTGTGCTGGGCCACGAAGGGGTGGGAGTGATCGAGTCTGTTGGTTCGGCCATCCGTAACTTCAAGCCGGGTGATCATGTACTGATTTCCTGCATTACCTCATGCGGCAGTTGTGCCAACTGTCGGCGGCAGATGTATTCCCACTGTGCTGACGGCGGCTGGATCCTGGGCCATACGATTGACGGCACCCAGGCCGAATATGTGCGTATCCCCCATGCTGACAACAGCCTCTACCCGGTGCCTGCCGGAGCGGATGAGGAGGCCCTGGTGATGCTCAGCGATATTTTGCCCACCGGCTTTGAAATCGGTGTGCTTGCGGGCAAGGTCAAGCCGGGTGACAGCGTTGTGATCGTCGGTGCCGGACCTGTGGGTATGGCGGCGCTGCTGACGGCACAGTTTTACTCTCCGGCTCAATTGATCATGGTCGACGGCGATACCAATCGGCTTGAAGTGGCAAAACGCTTCGGCGCCACCGATGTTATCGATATCAATACACAAAATGCAGTCGAGCGTATTTTCGAGTTGACGGATGGGGTCGGTGTGGATGTGGCGATTGAAGCGGTAGGCATTCCTGCTTCTTTCGACACCTGCCAGTCGGTGATAGCTCCGGGCGGGACCATTGCCAACGTCGGCGTACATGGTAAAAGCGTGGAATTGCATCTGGAAAAGTTATGGATCCAGAACGTCACTATTACCACCGGGCTGGTCAATACCAATACTACGCCGCTGCTGATGAAAACCGTGCAATCGGGGAAAGTCGACGCTGGCAAGTTGATTACCCACCGCTTTGCACTGGCAGATATTCTCAAGGCTTATGAGGTGTTCGGCAATGCGGCCAAGGAGAAGGCAATGAAGGTGATCCTGTCGCAAAAATAGACAGATATCCTATCCACTACTATGTTGTTTGCGGCAGAACTAATGTTACTTAATCGTTGAAAATAGGGATATTGGCATATGAAAAAGCACATTCTGTTAATCGGCGCTGCAGGTTTGATGGCACTTTCCAGCTTGGCACAGGCGGAAACCACCAAGCAGCCCGTCGCAAAATGGACCTGCGCGGACTTCCTGGCTGTTGATGAAAGCTTCCAGCCGACCGCTGTTGGCTTGGGTGAAGCGATCAACAAGAAGGGCAAAGTCGAAGACGCAGTGCTGGATGTGGACGGTATCGCAAAAATTACGCCCATAGTTGTCACTGCTTGCAAGGAAACGCCGAAAGAATCCTTCGTCTCCAAGCTCAAGGCTGAGTGGGAAAAAGTCAAAAAAGACGTGTAACCCGCGCCAGGCCTGTACTTCACAAGAGTACAGGCTACCCCCTCCGAGTAACGTTGCCCCTTGTGGGCAAAAACATCCCTCGCTTTTGTGAATTTCCTGCGCTGTAACCCCTCTACATAAAGACAGACCCGCCTTGCTGCTCGCAAGGGCGTAGTAAACTACGCTGGTTATATCTCTATGTGTCGGGAGTCCTATGTTAATCAGATCATTAGCCGAGCTTGATCGTATTCGTGACGAGTGCAGATCCATGGTCACCAAACGCTCGGCCGTTTCGGCAGGTGCGGCTGCGCTGCCAATCCCGGGGCTGGATATCGGCACCGATGTGGCGCTTCTGGTTGAGATGCTGCCGGCCATCAACAGTAAATTCGGCTTGACCCCACAGCAGATTGCGCAGATGGACTCGCGCTCAAAACGCCTGATTGTCGTGGCGGTCACGGGTATTGGCAGCGAAGTGATCGGCAAATTCATCAGCCGAACCCTGGTCATGTCGCTGCTGCGCAAAATGGGCGCCAAGGTGGCGACCAAGTCAGTGATTCGCTTTGTTCCTTTTGTGGGGCAGGCCGTGGCGGCAACCATCAGCTTTGGCGTGATGAAAGTGGTCGGCAACGGGCATATCGAAGACTGTTACCAGGTTTGCCGTGAAGCGCTTCTGGCTCAGGCAAGGGAGTCCACGGTGATCGAGATCGGGCCTGAAATCGACAGTTGATGATTGCTCAATAACCCTGACGGAGGGCGTGATGAACAGTATCAGTTGCAGTCTTGTACTTCTGCTGTTGGGTGGCGCACTGGCTGCCCACGCGCAGGCGCAAATGCCCGCAGCCGACACGCTGCTGGCTCAAAATACCCCGATTACCAATACCCAGCCTGCCAACAATCCAATCCGTCGTATAAATCCCAATAGTCGCCAGGGCACGGGGGCCTCTGTACCGGGCGCACGAGGTCCGTCGACTGCTCCTGTGCCGCGTACCCCTTCCATCGAAAATGGCGAAATCGGTAACGGCTACCCACGCCCTACGGCGCCGCCGCCCACCCTCAAACCGACAGCACCGTCGCTACAGCCGCGAGACAAACCCTAATAGAACAAGGAACTGCATATGTTGAGAAAAACCCTGCTGGCCACCTTGTGTGCCACTTCGCTGCTCAATATTGCCTTCACGGCCCATGCTGATACACCGAAGACCTTTGCTTCCGAGTCCGGAACCGTCACGGCCACACCTGTGGTTGAAGGACTTGATCATCCCTGGGCACTGGCATTTTTGCCTGATAAACAGGGCATCCTGATAACCGAGCGCGCGGGCAATCTGCGGGTGGTCAGCCCGGCTGGCAAACTGTCGGCGCCACTTTCTGGCGTACCGCAGGTCTGGGCCAAGGGGCAGGGCGGTTTGCTCGATGTGGTGTTGTCGCCCAGTTTTGCCGAGGATCGACTGGTGTATCTGTCGTACGCCGAAGGTGGTGATGATGGCAAGGCCGGTACCGCCGTTGGCCGTGGCCGCCTGTCAGATGATTTGACCCGACTGAGTAACTTTGAGGTGATCTTTCGCCAGGAGCCAAAGCTGTCAACCGGCAATCACTTTGGTTCGCGCCTGGTATTCGACCGCGACGGCTACCTGTTTATTGCCCTTGGCGAGAACAACCAGCGTCCAACCTCACAGGATCTGGACAAGCTGCAGGGCAAGATTGCACGCATCTATCCTGACGGGCGTGTGCCCAAGGACAACCCTTTTGTCGGTCAGCAGGGGGTAAGGCCGGAAATCTGGTCATACGGCCATCGTAATCAGCAGGGTGCCGCGCTGAATCCCTGGACGGGTACTTTGTGGACCCATGAGCACGGGCCGAAAGGTGGGGACGAAATCAACCTGATCGAGCGTGGTAAAAACTACGGCTGGCCGATGGCGACTCACGGTGTTGACTACTCTTCGAAGCCGATTTCCGAAGCCCAGGGCAAAACCGTTGAAGGCACTGTGGTACCGCACCATGTCTGGGAGAAATCCCCGGCTATCAGCGGCATGGCCTTCTACGATGCAGATCGCTTCAAGCCCTGGCAGCACAACCTGTTTATTGGTGCCCTGGCGGATAAAGACTTGATCCGGCTGCAGTTGAACGACGACAAGGTAGTGCACGAAGAACGCTTGCTTGGCGATCTCAAGGCCCGTATCCGCGATGTGCGCCAGGGCCCTGATGGTTATTTGTATGTATTGACCGATGAGGACAATGGCGTGCTATATCGCGTGGGGTTGCAGTAAGTCCAGATCACATCTTGCTGTTGCCTTTGTGGGAGCTGGCTTGCCTGCGATGGCATCAGCGCGATGTGTCTGATGTACCCAGTTGCCTGTATCGCGAGCAAGCCCGCTCCCACAGATAGCTTACGGAAAATACGTTTTTATTCGCTAACGGCCTGCTTGACCTGCTTGGAGGCAGACCAGATCCGGTAGCGCACTTCGATATCCTTGGGCACGTACACTACGATAGGCAATTTGCTGTTGTAACGCAGCATAAAGCCTTCACCGACTACCGGGACAAATTCGGGGTGAGCCTTGCCTTCGGGGCAGGCCATCATCGTGCTCATAGGTCCGCTCACCTTGTTCAGGCGGTACATCGGGTAACCCCAACCCTTGAGGGTTTTTTCTTCCAGCTTACCGCCAAGGCGCTGCTGATTGCAGTCGACCTGCAGCGTCTTGCCCGCAATGATTTGTACTTTGTAATCGTCTTCATTCTTCTGCTTTGGTAAGTGAATGACCTGGCGGCTAAAGCCCGCTTCGGCTTTAGGGTAGGGGGCGACGTCTTCCAGCTTGGCAGCGTTGGCCACGCTGCACAGCGTACTCATGGAGAGTAATACGGCTGCGCTGATCAACAGTGGTTTCATGCGACTTCCTTATATCTGAGCTAAAAATAGGCATTCAGGTGAATTGAACAACCTGATTGGATCCATCTAAGACAAGCAATAGTGCATTAAAGTGCAAAACAGATCACTCGGCGTGGATAGATTGCTTCGCGTCAGTGTCGAACTGCCAGTAAACTGCCTTTTTTCCTCCGAATCATTAATTTCCCGAGGTTTTTGCATGACACTCAGTCCTTTTGCGGGCAAACCGGCTCCGGCTAACTTGCTGGTCGATATTCCGCGACTGGTGACCGCTTATTACACCGGTCAACCCGATGCCGCGATCGCCACCCAGCGTGTCGCCTTTGGTACTTCCGGGCACCGCGGCAGTTCGTTCGAGCTGAGCTTCAATGAGTGGCATGTGTTGGCCATCAGCCAGGCCATTTGCCTGTACCGTCAGATGAAGGGCATCAATGGCCCGCTATTTGTGGGCATCGATACCCACGCACTGTCGACGCCCGCTGGCGCCAGTGCCCTGGAAGTGTTTGCCGCCAACGGCGTCGAAACCATGATTGCCGCTGACGACGAGTACACCCCGACGCCGGCGATTTCCCACGCCATCATCTGCTACAACCGTGGGCGTACCAGCGGGCTGGCGGATGGCGTGGTAATTACGCCGTCGCACAATCCTCCTGAAAGTGGTGGTTTCAAGTACAACCCGCCTAACGGTGGCCCGGCCGATACCGATGTCACCAAATGGATCGAGGCCAAGGCCAACGAATTGCTTGCGGCCAAACTGGCGGGGGTCAAGCGCATGGGTTACGAGCAGGCCCTGAAAGCCGGCACCACTCACCGTCATGACTACCTGAACACCTATGTTGCCGACCTGAAGAACGTGATCGACATGGACACCCTGCGCGGTGCCAATCTGCGTCTGGGTGTTGATCCGCTGGGTGGTGCCGGTGTGCGCTACTGGTCGGCGATCGGTGAGCACTATGGCCTGAACCTGGAAGTGGTGAACACCTCGGTAGACCCGACGTTCCGCTTTATGTGCGTGGACTGGGATGGTCGCATTCGCATGGACCCGTCATCCAGCTATGCCATGCAAGGCCTGATCGGCCTTAAAGAGCGTTTCGACGTGGCCTTTGCCTGTGACCCGGACCACGACCGCCACGGCATTGTTACGCCATCAGGTGGGCTGCTGGCACCCAACAACTACCTGGCCGTGTCCATCGACTACCTGTTCCGCAACCGCCCGCAATGGCGCGCCGATGCCGCCGTCGGCAAGACCGTGGTCAGCAGCGGCCTGATTGACCGTGTGGCTGCACGTCTGGAGCGTCGCCTGTATGAAGTGCCAGTGGGCTTCAAGTGGTTTGCCGATGGCCTGTTCGAAGGCTCGCTGGGTTTTGGCGGCGAAGAAAGCGCCGGAGCCTCATTCCTGCGTCTGGACGGCAGTGTCTGGTCCACTGACAAGGACGGCCTGATCCCGTCGCTGCTGGCCGCAGAGATGACCGCCCGTACCGGTCGCGATCCTTCGCAGCTGTACCAGAAAATGACCGAGGACCTCGGTCTGCCGTTCTCCACTCGTGTCGATGCCAAGGCCACCCCGCAGCAAAAAGCCCTGCTGGGTAAACTGTCGCCCGAGCAGGTCAAGTCCACCAGCCTGGCCGGTGAAGCCATCACCCAGATTCTTAGCCATGCGCCGGGCAACAACCAGGCCATTGGCGGGTTGAAGGTGATGACTGAAAACGGCTGGTTTGCGGCTCGCCCTTCGGGCACCGAAGATATCTACAAAATCTACGCTGAAAGCTTTATCGGCGATGAGCACCTCAGCCGTCTGGTAGAGGAAGCGCAAGTGCTGGTAGACACCGCGATCGCGTAACGCCGACAAAAAAAGCCCGGCCCTGTAATGGGGTCGGGCTTTTTTATGGCTGCCCTGAAAGCGCTCAGCCCTTGGCGTTGAGTTGCACCACTTGCTGCATGTTTTCGTTGCAGGCCCGGGCTTGCTGGAGCATCGCCTCGAACGGTGCGCTCATGATCTCATCATGGCTCAGCCAGCTGTGTTTTTGCGTCATGGAGTACAGGTAGCGGTACTCATCCTTGTTGCGTTTGCTGCTCAGCTCCATATCGAACCACGGCGAGTTGACCTTGCAGGTTTTGATCTCGTTGCCGACTTTGGCACCCGACAGGGTGATGTCATAGGTCACTGTTTCCGGATCGGCCATATACAAATCAGCCAGTTGCCCGGTACGGCGATAGTTCATCAGGCTGTCCCAGCGCTCGCTGATAAAGGCCGGCTTGTAGACGTGCTGCCCGGACAGGTTTTCTACTGCGCGCAAGTTGGTCAGGGTGGCCTGTACCTTGTAACGTTCAGGTACCACAAAACCGGTTTTGTCGCGGTTGATCTTGCAGTCGCTGATTTCCTTGCCGAAGTGGTTGCACAGGTTCAGGTCCGTAGCGCTCACCCCCGAGTCGGTGTCGGCGTAACTGAGCTGCATCAGGGTCATTTGCCCCATTTCCACTTCAGCAGTGGTGCGTGCCTGGCCATCGCGATTGAAATGTTCGAACTTCTTCACGCCCATGCTCAGGCTCGGCTGTTCTTCCGGGATATGCTCCTGGCGCACTTTGCCATCGGCATCGATGACCAGCGCCCAGCGATTCTGGATATCCGGCATGCTCCGCCCGGGCATGAACACCGGGTTGGTCGGGTCCAGCCACCAGACCTGGCTGTTGACGTGCGCCTTGACGATGGCGTGATTGGCCGCGCCGGTGCCTGGCAGCAACAGATCCTGCGGGTTGCTGCCGCGGCTCACCCAGGCCGTTTGTGCCTCTATGCCGCTGGCCTGCAACATGGCCGTCAGCAGTACCGACAGGTCTTTGCAATCACCATAACCGCGTTCTTCGATTTCCTTCAGGGTAAATGGCACATAGCCGCGATTCGTGGCGCGCCAGTCACCCATATAGCGGTATTGATCGTGGATATATTGCATCACGCCAGCCGCTCGCTCGGCGGGCGGCAAGCCCTTCAACCCGGCAACGGTTTTGGCGGCGCTCGCTGGCAGACTGGCGGCGAGGATTTGGTTATAGCGCACGGCCAGTTTGCCGAAGTGGTCTTGCACCTGGCTGGAACTGGCAATTTCAACCCGTGGTATCTGGCGGATAAAGGCGTTGCCGGCTTCGTTGATGTAGTTCACGAAACGTGGCTTTTTCTGCTCGATCACCAGGGTCTTGTTGTCGGCAGATGGCGTGAAGGTAAAGTCCTCCATCAATTCACTGCGCCAGACAATCGGTTGCTCGGCGGTAAAAGTGCTTTTGAAGCTATCCGAACGAACCGGGGCAGGGCCAAACATCATCGGGTAGTGGAAGTGCTCCAGCAGCGGCTTGGCCACCGTATGCTCACGTACGGTGTAGGTAATGCGGGTACCGATGCGCAGGTTGGGGAAGGCGATAGACGTTTGCCTGGCGCGCAGAAAACCCTGGTCTGGATTGGGCGCCATGCGCGTGTCGATTTGCGAGGGGGCCAGGGCGACTGGTTTGCTGCCAGGTTGAGTCGATTGGGCGTCAACGATCTCCAGCCGATCCGTTTCGGGGAAGCTGAAGTCGATACGCGACAGCATCTCGCGGCCATTGTTGGTGAGGATGGTGTAGCGGTAAGTGGTGGTGCAATCGCTGCTGGTGTCTTTGTTGAAATGGCAGGTTTTTGCTGTTTCGCCAGCCAGAGCAGCCTCTGACGCTGGTTGCAATGCCGCGAAAGACGGCAGGCTGACGATCCCCAATGTTGCGCAAATCAATGATTTGCTGAAAGTAAAGCGGTGCATGAGCGCCTCAGGTCGTTCCCTTTAAACAGCACCCTGCGACGTTTTAGTTATCTTGAAGTAGGGCTGCAGGGTGCTGCGCGAACGGCGGATGATAATCGATCGCAACTGCATTTTCTACATTCTCAGACAATCAATCTCGCGCAGATACCCGATCTAGAGCCTTTGTGGCGGATTCAGGCGGCGGGCAAGGGCTGACACACATCCACCCATTGCGCGTTGACCAGGTCGGCCATACGCGTCGGGCAAATCTTCACCGCGGTATGCGTAGCCCCTGCTGCAGGCATGACTTCGCTAAAGCTTTGCAGGGAAATATCGCAGTAAACCGCAAGATCGGTGGCCAACCCGAATGGGCAAACACCCCCCACCGGGTGACTGGTCAAGGCAACGACCGTTTCGGCATCCAGCATCTTGGCTTTGCTGCCCAGGGCGTCCTTGATTTTTTTGTTGTCGATACGCGCGTCACCCCGGGCCACCAGCAAAACGTTGCGCTCGCCGACTCGAAAGGCCAGGGTTTTGGCAATTTGACCGGGCTCGACACCATGGGCTTCGGCGGCCAGAGCGACCGTTGCGGTGCTGGTGGCCAATTCGATGATGTGCAGATCGGGTGCGTTGGCGTGAAAAAAGGCGCGTACGGATTCAAGACTCATCAGGCTCGGCTCTCTTTGGGCAAAAGCCTGAATCTAGAGAAGCCGATGACGCACTGTCAATGCGCCATCGGCGATGTTGCGTTTAGATGTCCAGAATGATCTTGCCGAAGTGCTGGTTAGTTTCCTGGTACTTGAACGCTTCGACAATATCGTTGAGCGGGAAGTGACGGTCGATCACCGGGCGCATGCCGTTGGCATTGATGGCGCGAACCATGTCCTGCTGCTGGCTGCGGCTGCCGACCAGCACGCCTTGCAGGCGCACCTGCTTGATCAGCATCGGTACAAAGTTCATCGCCCCGGTGACGCCGCTGAGGATGCCGATGATCGAGATATGCCCGCCCACGCGGATGGCAATCATCGACTGCTCCAGGGTCGCAGGGCCGCCGACTTCAATGATGTGATCGACACCGCGCCCGCCGGTCAGGGCCAGGGCGGTTTCGCCCCACTGCGGGTCTTTGCGGTAGTTGATCACATGATCGGCGCCCATGGCCTTGAGGCGTTCCAGTTTCTCGTCGCTGGAGGAGGTAGCAATCACTGTGGCCCCGGCCATCTTGGCGAATTGCAGGGCAAAGATCGACACGCCGCCGGTGCCTTGAACCAGTACCGTGTCACCAGGCTTGAGCGAGTCGTCGGCCATCAGAGCACGCCAGGCAGTCAGGCCGGCGGTGGTCAGGGTTGATGCCTCGGCATGGCTCCAGCCAGCAGGGGCGTGGGTGAACGAAGTGGCGATGGCGGTGACTTGCTCACGGGCATAGCCGTCAATGCCGTCGCCAGGCACGGTAACAAAACCTTCTACCAGCGGGGTGCCGTCAATCCATTGCGGAAAGAAGGTGCTGACCACCGCATCGCCGACCTTGAATTCACTGACATCAGCGCCAACGGCAATCACTTCACCTGCGCCATCGGCCATGGGGATGCGGTCTTCGCTCGGGCCCCACATGCCGCTTACCACAGCAAAGTCATGATAGTTCAGTGAGTTGGCGTGCAAACGTACAGTGATTTCACCGGTACCGGGTGCGTGTGCTTCGCTGTTGCCAACCACTACATTCTGATAACCGCCACCGGGTTTGACGAAGATTGCTTTAGTGCTCATGGGGCTTCCTCATGTTTTTACATTGCGCGAAATAACGAAATGAATAAGTAAAAATTACAACTCGATTTTCAGCCTGGCCGCAAAGTCATTTATCGCCTGTTCATTGCGTCGGTAGTAGGTCCACTTGCCGATACGCGTGGTCAGGACAAATCCGGCGCGTTGCAGGATGGCCAGATGTGCCGATGCGGTAGAAGGCGACAGCCCGGCCTTGTGCTGCAAATGGGTGACGCATACCCCTATCGCAGGATCACCATGGTCCTGGGGCGGGAAATTGCTGAGCGGGTCTTTGAGCCACTCCATCATTTGCATGCGAGTGTCATTGCCCAGGGCTTTGAGCTGTTCGAGAATCATGGGAGGATATTACGTTTTTTTACGAAATGTTCAAGGGCTTGGGGAGAGAAAGGCATGTGCCAGTCCTTCTCGGTGGGAGCGAGCCTGCTCGCGAATATCTCAAGAACATTGCGATCATCCGTTAGATACGGGCTATCGTTTACGGCACTCATCACCACAGGACGCTACTTTAAATGCCAACTCCCAATTCCCACGTCAGCGAACGTTTGCACAATCGTCGCTTTATCGTCGCGGGCAACACCCACGGGCTATCGGGTACAGGCACGCTGTTTCATTATCTTGTCGAGGAAAACGCCATCTCGGGTACTTACCAGGGCGGCCGGATTCGCACCGGCAATCAGGTCGGGCGCGTGACCGGCGCGGATACCATCGAGCTGCTGTTCCAGTGTTTGACCACAGACGGTGAGCTGCTGTCTGGTTGGTCCCGTGGCACCGTAGGTGTGGATGACGCAGGGCTTACCACCCTGAGTTTTGTCTGGGGTTGGTTGTCGGGTGCTACGGGTGGGGGTGAATCGAGTTATGTGGAGTTTGGCGCATAAGCCGGGTTTCTCGCCTTTCGCCAGGTCATATCTCTCGTCACGGTTAACGGCTGAGGGCCAGAGCCTGCAATCAGACTGCGGTTTGTCAGGCAAACCGCAGGGATGCCATCGCAGGCAAGCCAGCTCCCACAGGTTATGTGGTGTTCACAAATCTGATGCTTGCAGGTTTCATTGTGGGAGCGGGCTTGCTCGCGATGCGGTTTATCAGCCCGCCTGCACCACATCGAGCAATGCCCGGTTACTCAGCAGGATCTTGCCGCTGGCCTCGGCGATCTGTTCGCCGCGCTGGTTTTTGCATTCACCGCGTAGCACGGCTATGCCGCCATTGCTGCGGGGTTTGTCGAGGGTCTGGGTGATGGTCCATTGCACACTCAGGGTGTCGCCGGCAAATACCGGTGCGACAAACCGGCAATTGTGCTCAAGGTAGGCCACAGCGGTACCGTAGAAGTACATGCCGATGGACGCCGACATAAAGGCGCTGGTCATCGGGCCGTGCAGGATCGGGCGGCCAAAACGGCTGTTGGCGCAGAACTCGGCATCGCTGTGCAGCGGGTTGAAGTCGCCAAACATGCCGCAGGCACGGCTGATATGGGATGCGTCGATGGTCAGGGTCTGGCCGAAGGTCTCGCCTTCGCTGATTTCGTCGAATGCCTTGCCTAGAAAATTCATATATCAAGCTCCATTGCTGTGCGTTGTTCTTCAAGCTCTCGCAGGGCCTTGCGGATGATCTTGCCGGTGGTGGTCATCGGCAGTTCATCAAGAAATTCAATCTCCCGCGGGTATTCATGGGCGGCGAGCTGGGCACGTACGTGTGCCTGCAGTTGGCGCACGGTGTCGTCGCTGGCGGCGAAGCCGTCGTTGAGCACGACAAACGCTTTGACTACTTCGGTGCGGATCGGGTCTTTCTTGCCGATGGCTGCCGCCAGTTTTACCGCAGGATGCTTGATCAGGCAGTCTTCGATCGGGGTGGGGCCGATGCGATAGCCGGCGCTGGTGATGACGTCATCATTGCGCCCAAGGAAGAAGATATAGCCGTCTTCATCCATTGAGCCCTTGTCACCGGTGACCAGCCAGCCGTTGAGGTATTTCTCCTCGGTAGCCCGGGTGTTTTCCCAATAGCCCAGCATCTCACTGCCGTTGGGTGTGGCTACGGCAATATGCCCTGAGCCACCGGTGGGCACTACCACGCCATAGTCGTCGACAATGGCCACGTTGAATCCCTCGACCGCCCGACCTATGGCATGGGCACGGTAGATGCCCTGGCTGGCGCAGGAGGACACCAGCAGGTTGCATTCGGTCTGGCCGTAGAACTCGTTGATGCGCACGCCCAGGGCATGATCGCCCCAGGCCAGCAATTCGTCGCCCAGTGACTCGCCACCGCTGGCCACTGAGCGCAGTGCCAGTTGCCAGCGCTGGCGCGGGTTTTCCACGGGGCGCAGCAGCTTGAGCGCGGTGGGCGGGAAAAACACGTTCTTGATCTGCAACTCCTCGATCAGGGCGAACACCTCTTCGGCGACGAACTTGTCAGCCCGGTGGGCCACCACTGGCACCCCGTGGTACCAGGCGGGCAACAGTACGTCGAGCAAGCCGCCAATCCACGCCCAATCCGCCGGAGTCCACATGCGGTCGCCGGGCTGGGGAAAGTCATCGTGGGAGCTGCATACGCCCGGCAAGTGCCCGAGCAATACCCGGTGGGCATGCAGCGCGCCCTTGGGGTGGCCCGTGGTGCCGGAGGTATAAATGATCAGGGCCGGGTCTTGTGCGGCGGTGTCGAGGGTCTCGAAACGGTCGCTTTGGCGCTTGAGCTGAGCATGATAATCCAGCACATCGGCGCGCTCTGCCGGGGCATCGATGACATAGCACAGCTGCAATTCGGGGAGGTTGGCGCGCACCCCGTCGATCTTCTGCAGGCCGCTGGCGTCGGTGATCAAGGCACGCATGCCGCAGTTCGAAGCGCGATGTTCGATAGCGTCACTACCGAACAGCTTGAACAACGGCACCGCAATGGCCCCCAGCTTGTACAGCGCAATATGTGCGGTACCGGCCTCCAGCCCCTGTGGCAGCATGATCCCGACCCGGTCGCCGGCCTGCACACCTTGCTCACGCAAGCTGTTGGCCAGGCGGTTGGCCTGTTGTTGCAAGGTCAAAAAACTGTGCTGCTGCACCGAGCCATCCGCGTTTTTCTGAATGATCGCAATGCGCTCGGGGTCCTCGGCCCAGCGGTCGCAGCAGGCCTGGGCAATATTGAAACGCTGTGGGGCATCCCATTGCGGGTAGCTGGCAGAAGTATGCGCTGTGTTCATGGTCGAATCCTTGTTGTTATGCACCATGGTCAGAAGCTACCGAACGTTGAACCCAGCACCATCACCACCAGCAGAGCGGTCATGGGCACAACGGTCGTCATCATGAAAATTTGCGGGTAGGACTGGCGGTGCGTGAGATTACAGATCGCCAGCAAGGTGATCACCGCGCCGGAGTGGGGCAGGGTGTCCAGGCCTCCGGCAGCAATGGTGGCGACCCGGTGGAACAGGTCCGGGCTGATACCCGCGGCCTCGATCATGCGCAGGTAGTCACTGCCTAGGGTTCGGAAGGCGATACTCAGCCCGCCGGACGAGGAGCCGGTAATACCCGCCAGCACGTTCATGCTAAGCACCGCCGAGATCAGCGGGTGATCCGGCGAGACATTGAGAATGGTGTCCTTGATCACCGCAAACCCGGCCATGCCGGCGATCACCGCACCATAGGCCACTTCCGAGGCGGTGTTGAAGATCGGCAACAGCGCGCCGATGGTGCCTTTGTTGATGGTGGCCGTCAGATTCTCCCAGCGACGCCAGTTAAGCAGGATCACAAAAACAATCGCGCACATCAGCGCCAACAGCACGGACCACAGGCCTATGACGCTGAGCGGGTCAACCTTGCCAAAGCGTTCTTCACGCAAAACGCTGAGGTCCAGCGCAGGCAGGATCCAGTAGCTGAACGCGGCATTGAGGCCGATCACCACGATAATGGGGAGCAGGGCGACGAGCAGCCCGGGCCTTTTTACGCCGTCAGTCGACGGCAATTCGTCGTCATGGGGGCCGTAGCCTTCACCGTTGGCCATGGCCTTGCGGGCCCGGGACTGCAGGATCCAGCTGCCCATCCACAGCATGACGATCGAGGCGATGATACCCAGGCCCGGAGCGGCGAAGGTGGTGGTACCGAGGTAGGCCGTAGGAATCGAGTTCTGAATCGATGGTGCGCCGGGGAGTGCGGTCATGGTGAAGGTAAAGGCACCCAGTGCGATGGCGGCGGGCATATAGCGCTTTGGCGTACCGGACTCACGAAAAATCGCCGCGCCGATCGGGTACACGGCAAAGGCCACCACAAACAGCGACACGCCACCATAGGTTAGCAGCGCACAGGCCAGTACCACAGTAAGAATGGCATGGCGATGGCCCAGCTTGCGCATAAACCAGTCAGCGATGGTATGTGCAGCCCCCGAGTCCGCGACCAGCTTGCCGAACAGCGCACCCAGGATAAACAAGGGGAAAAACTTGATCACATAGAGCCCCAGCTCCTTCATAAACAGCTGGGTATAGGTGGGCATGATATCTGCGGCGGCGCCGCTGAGCAGAACCGCCAGGGCGGCCATCAGCGGCGCCAGTATCAATACCGTCACGCCCCGATAGGCGAGAAACATCAACAACAGAAGGGATATCAGTATCGCCATCGTGCTCATGGGTGGCTCTCTTATAATTATTGTTTTGGTATACGGTGTTGCTTGCGCTCATTACGTTTACGTTCGCGTCAACCTAGAGCAGGTATTGAGGCATGTCAACTGCAATGGGCGAGTGTTTGGTAAAACCTCAGCCGGCGAGGATCGTAGCGTTCGTTTCTTGTTAGCGGCGGGAATACAGCCGTAAACCTTAAAGGCCCAGAATGCCCGAGAGTTTTGGACCTGGCTTTGGACCTGGCTTTGGACCTGGCTTTGGACCTGGCTTTGGACCTGGTTTTTGATTTTGATCTACTCGCCCTCCGGGAGGCCGAATGGAGGTTCTGCGTAGTGGGTCGACCGGCATGGATGCCGGGAGAGCCGTGATGGCCCGTGACGGCGTGCCCACGGAGCAGGACCGGAGTGAGGGAACCTGAGCGAAGCGAGGGCCGTACGATGGGGCAAGGCCTTTTTGGGTACTTTTGTGGCTGTTTGACAAAAGTGCCTCGCTGTAAAAGCGAAACCTTAATTTCAGTTAACCGCGAGCGCTGGATATGTACTCGCAATTCCAGTTAGAACCACCGAGTACACGCCAGATCGCAGCCTCGCTACACTCCTCAGCAGCTACAAGTCCGGTTGCGTCTGTGCGGCCTTGTGATAATGCGCGCTACCAATAAACATATACATCGCAGGCACCATAAACAGCGTCAGCAGGGTCCCTATGGACAGCCCGGCAAAAATCACCAGGCCCATATCATGCCGACCCGCAGCACCTGCCCCCGACGCCCACACCAAGGGCACCACGCCCAGCACCATCGCCGCCGTGGTCATCAGGATAGGCCGCAAGCGCACGGCGGCTGCCTCCTCAATGGCCTCGCGCTTGCTGCGACCTGCACGCTGCAACTGATTGGCAAACTGCACGATCAGAATCCCGTGCTTGGTGATCAACCCCAGCAACGTCACCAGACCCACCTGGGTGTAGACGTTGATGGAAGCGAAGCCCATGGTGATAAAGGCCAGGGCGCCAAAGAGAGCAGGGGGCACGGAGAACAGGATCACCACCGGGTCGCGAAAGCTCTCGAACTGAAAGGCCAGGGCCAGGTAAACGATAAGGATCGAGAACAGCAACAGCCCGACAAACCCGCCGGACTCCTGCATAAACTGGCGCGACTCGCCCGCAAAGTCCGAGGTGTAGCCCGAGGGCGCAACGCTTTGCAAAATCGTGTTCAGTTTGCTCAGCAATTCACCCTGGGCCACGCCACTAACGCCGCTCAGAGTTGCCGAGTTGAGTTGCTGGAAGTGGTTGATCGATTCCGGCTGGGTCGAGGTTTCGATATGCGCCACCGTACGCGCCGGGATCATCGCCCCGGCGGGTGTACGAATGTAGTAATCGAGAATTTGCTCCGGGTTGAGGCGGTCAACCTGCAGCACCTGGGGGATGACCTTGTACGAGCGCCCGGCAGTCGAGAAATAGTTCACATAGTTGCCCCCCAGCGCGGCTGACAGCGCGGCACCGACATCGGCCTGGGTCATGCCCAGTGCGGCAATTTTTTCCCGGTCCACCACCAGCCTGGCCTGGGGTTTGTCCAGCTTCAGATCCATATCGGCAAACCAGAACAGCTGTTGCTTGCGGGCCTCGGCCAGTACCGCCTGGGCGACTTCATTGAGGTTTTCCACCGAGTCGGTGGTGGTGATCACAAATTGCACCGGTAACCCCTGAGCCCCCGGTAGCGACGGTAATGGAAAGGCCGCAATGGTTGCCCCCGGTACCTGATTCCATTTCTGTTGCAGGTCCAGAATCACTTCGGCCTGCGAGCGCGTGCGCTGATCCCACGACTTGAGCAGCACGCCACCCAGGCCCTGGTTGAGGGCGGGCAACCCGGTGAGCTGGAACATCTGCGCGTATTCAGGCTCTTTATTGGCAATCTGGAAGGCCTGGTCAGCAATGCGCTCCATCTGTTGCGGTGAGGCAGTGGGCGGGCCCTGGATCTGCATAAACACCAGCCCCTGATCCTCGGTTGGCGACAGTTCGCTCTTGGCGGTCATGCCACTGGCGGCGACCAGCACAAACAGCACAAAGCCAAAAGTCACCAGCACCGGCCAGATATCCAGCCCCCCTGACAGCACGCGGTGGTAACGACGCCGCAGCCAGTCAAAATACTGATCGAGGCGGCGGGCAAAGCGACCCTCTTCCTGCCCGGGCTTGAACAATCGCGAGGTCATCATCGGCGACAGTGTCAACGCCACCACAGCCGACACAGTCACGGCTCCGGCCAACGAGAAACAGAACTCCTTGAACAGCGCCCCGGTCAGGCCACTGCGCAAGCCGATGGGCACATACGCGGCAATCAGCACCACGGTCATCGCGATAATCGGCCCTCCCAGTTCCCGCGCTGCCACCAGCGCGGCCCCCAGCACCGGTTTACCTTCCTCCTTGATATGCCGGTCGACGTTCTCGACCACGATAATCGCATCGTCAACCACCAGACCAATCGCCAGTACCAGGGCGAGAAGGGTGAGCAGGTTGATGGAGTAGCCCAGCAGGTACATGACAAAGAATGTGCCCACCAGCGACAGCGGTATCGCCACCAGCGGCACAATCACCGCGCGGAACGAACCGAGGAACAGGTAGATCACCACCGAGACAATCACCATGGCTTCGGCCAAGGTCTTGACCACCTCGACAATCGAGGTATTGATGAACTCGGTGGAGTCATACACGATCTCGCCGCGCACCCCAGCGGGCAGTTGCGATTGCAGCTCGGGGAAGGCCTCGCGCACCAGTTTGGCCACGGTCAGGATATTCGCCGTGGGCGCCGCCTTGATGCCGATAAACACCGAGCGCTTGCCGGAAAACGCCACGCTGCTGTCGTAGCTTTCGGCACCCAGGGTGACGGTTGCGACATCCTCCAGGTACACCAGCGCATCGCCATTTTGCTTGATCACCAGGCGCTTGAACTCATCCACGCTATGCAGATCGGTCCCGGCAGTCAGGTCGACCGTCACCGTTTGCCCGCGGGTCGAGCCGATGGCAGACAGGTAGTTGTTGTTGGCCAGGGCGCTGGATACATCCTGGGCGGTGACGTTATGCGCCGCCAGTTTGTCCGGGTCCAGCCAGGCGCGCAGGGCGAACTGGCGCCCGCCAAGAATCTCGGCGGTTTGCACGCCCTGGATCGAATCCAGCTTGGGCTTGACCACCCGCACCAGATAATCGGTGATGTTATTGGTGGGCAGTGTGTCGCTGTAGAAACCCAGGTACATGGCATCCGTGGTCTGCCCGACGGCGACTGACAGCACCGGCTCCTGGGCTTGCGCCGGCAGCTGGTTCTTCACCGAGTTGACCTGGGTGTTGATCTCGGTAAGTGCCTTGCTGGCGTCGTAGTTCAGGCGCAGGGTTGCGGTGATGGTCGAGACCCCGGTGATGCTCGATGAAGACAAATAGTCAATGCCCTGGGCCTGGGCGATGGCGGCCTCAAGTGGCTGGGTAATAAAACCGGCCACCGTGGCCGCATCCGCACCGTAGTAGGCGGTGCTGATGGTGACCACGGTATTTTCAGTGCGTGGCCACTGGTTGACCGGCAATTCAAAGATCGAACGCAGCCCCAGGATCAGGATAAACAGCGAGACCACCACGGCCCAGACCGGTCGCTGGATAAAGGTATCGGTGAGTTTCATGGGCCACCCTTAGTGTTCTTGGGGAGTCGGAGCCGGGTCGTTCAGCGGCGCGGCGCTGTTATTGACCTGTACGGGCGAGCCGTTTTTCAGCTTCATCTGGCCACTGGTGATCAACAGATCGCCTTCCTTCACACCGGACAGGACAGCGACCTGATCACCCCGGCTTGGCCCGGTCTGGATAAAAGTCTGTTGCGCAGTCAGTACCTCTTCGCCCTTGTCATTCTTTTGCGCTGTCGCAATAAACACTGTGGTCCCGTAAGGGTTATAGGTGACTGCCGTCTGTGGAACGGTGAGGTAGCGTTGCGGCGTACCAGAGTCGACCAGAGCGCGGGCAAACATGCCGGGCACCAGGCTTTTTTTCGGGTTTTCAACCGTTGCTTCCACCGTAATGTTGCGTGTGCTCGGGTCAAACCCTGTGTCGATGGTGCTGACCCTGCCCGTGAAGCTTTGATTGGCAAGCCCGTCAGCCGTGACCACGACCTTTTGCCCGATGGCGATGGCCCCCAGCTGGGTTTGTGGCACCGTGAAGTCGATATAGATGGGATCGAAGGTTTGCAATGTGGCGATTTTGTCACCGGGGTTGAGGTATTGACCGGGGTTGACGGCGGTAATCCCGATGCGCCCGGCAAACGCTGCGCGGATGGTTTTTTTCGCCACCAGCGCCCGCTGTTGTTCGGCGGCGGCGAGCTTGGCCTTCAGATCCGCAGTATCGGCGTCAACCAGGGCTTGCGACACGGCGTTCACCGCCAGTTGCGCCTTGTCACGCTTGAGTACGATAACCGCCAGGTCGGCGGTGGCTTCCAGCGAGTGGAGCAGGGCGATATCCGCGTCAGCATTCAACTGCACCAGCAGGGCTTGGTCCGCCACTTCTTGCCCGGGTTTGAAACCGATACTGCGCACAATGCCGCCCACTTCCGTGGTCACATCAACCCCTCTGACGGCCTTGATCGAGCCTACGGCAGTAACGCTGGGTTGCCAGTCATCGAACGGTACTTGCAGGGCCGTGACCACGGAAGCGGGCAAGGGCGCCTTCGACTGGGCGATCAGCGCTGAAATCTGCGCAAACTTGACCCCGGCAATAATCGCCACAATCACCAGCACCACCCCGAGCATAATCAGCATCGGCCGCCACAGCCTGCGTTTGCGCGGGCCGGGGGCGGGTGAAAGGGGAGATGCCGGGTTGATGTCAGCCATGGGTGTTCTCGCTATTTCATTCCTGCAATTGAGTCGAGCCGGGGGCAGTTTCTGGGTGGGTCGGCATCACCTCTTGCCACGACGGCAAACCGAAGCGGTCAGGCTTTCCCGTTGTGGCGGGATCTACATCCTGGCGATTCCACCAGCCGCCACCCAGTGCCTGGAACAGGGCGGTGGTGTCGCTGTATCGCGCGGCCTGCGCCTTGACCCGAGCCAGCACGGTGTCCTGGTAGCTTTGTTGTGCCGTCAGCAGATTGATATAAGCCACGGCGCCAAGGCGGAACTGCGCTTGCACCAGGTCCAGGCTGGTTTGCGCCGAGCGTTCAGCGATAACTTGCTGATTGAGTGCCTCGGCGTCGAACTCAAGCGCCCGCAATGCATTGGCCACATCCTGGAAGGCGATCAACAGCGTGCCACGATACAGGCCCGCGGACTCGTCATAGGCGGCCACGGCGGCGCGCTTGCGGTGTTCGAGTGCGCCGGCATCGAAAATCGGTTGGGCGATTGATCCAGCGAGGCTCCAGATACCCGTGCCCGCGGAGAACAACCGGGTGCCGCTGGCCGCCGTGGAGCCCAAGGCCCCGGTAATACTGAATTGAGGCAACTGATTGGCAACCGCCACGCCAATATCGGCGCTGGCCTGATGCAGTTGCGCCTGAGCTGCGCGAACATCGGGGCGCTGGCCGACGATGGCCGAAGGCAGGCTGACCGGCAGTTGCTCTGGCAGATGCAGTGAAGCCAGATTGAAACGCTCATCCCGATCCTGATTGGGGAAACGGCCCAGATAGACCATCAGCTGGTTTCCGGTTTGCGCCAGTTGCTTTTGCAAGGGCGCCAGAGTGGCACGGGTTTGCGCCAGTGCGGTCTGCTGCGCCAGCACATCCGTATCCGCGATGGCACCCAGGCGTCGCTGAGCGTGCAAAAGATCAAGCTGGCCGCTCTGCAGGCGGATAATCTCTTCTGTGGCGGCGACTTGATCGCGTATCGACGCCAGACTTATCGCGCTATTGACCACATTGGCGGTCAAGGTGAGATAGGTAGCCTCCAGCTGAAAGCGCTGGTACTCGGCTTGCGCCGTGGACGATTCGATCTGCCGTCGGGTGCCGCCGAACACGTCAGGTGCGTAGGACACACTGAGTGATGCCGAACTCAGGGTCAAAATCGGCGAAGACGAAGCCCCGGTCGTAGCCCCTGATACTTTTTCACGGCTTTTCGACAGATTGGCCCCCACCGAGGGAAACAGCGACGCCTGATCGGCATAGACCAGCTCATTGGCCTGACGCAAGGCGGCCTGGGCGGCGCTGACATTCGGGTTGGCGCGCAAGGCTTCTTCGACCAGCGCGTTGAGTGCCGCAGAGCGAAACAGCGTCCACCATTGCCCGGGGATATCCATCCCGTTAATCAACCGCTGTGCCGCGCCGCCGCTGGCAATATCGGCCTGGGCGGTGCTGGACAGTTGATCTTGTGTGTAGCCAGCATTGACGGGTACATCGGGGCGCACAAAGTCGGGCCCCACCGTGCAGGCCGCGAGGGCCAGGCACAGCAGCCCCAGTGAAGGACGTAAAAGGCCGCAGATGAGCGTCACCCGTTGCGGTCCCGGTGCTCGCTGGCGAGGCAGCTCTTTCATATTCACTCGATTAACGTTGTTATTGAGCAGTGAGCGCTGGAGCATCAAGCCGGTGCGCTGAAAAGGCACGGCGGCAGGATTGATCAGACGTTGAACAAGCGGATTGCACATTAATTCAAGAGTGAGGAGAGCGCCAATAGAGAAAACCTTTAGCGACCTGTCTGGCTGGAGGTCTGGGCTATCCTGAATAACGGGAAAATCGTGCCAGGTGCTTTATATCGTAAATTAAGTCCGGCTTACTTTTTGAGGGGCACCTGATCAGGCTGCGGGGTGATCGTCGAGTAGCCCGCCCATGGTGGTGACCACCAGCACTTCGGCAACATCGTCGCCAACGTTGGCGATGGAATGTGGCTTGGTGGAGTCGAAATGTACCGAGCCCCCGGGGCCGAGCGGGTAGTTATGGCCTTCAATGACGTAGACGATTTGCCCGCAGAGCACATAGGTAAACTCAGCGCCTTCGTGGGAGATAAGTTCCGACTGATAGCCCACTGCCATGGTCATCTTCATCGCATTCACCAGGTTGCCGGGGAAGTTGCTGGACAGGCGCTCATAAACCAGCGGCTGGCTGCCAACGCTATAGCGCACACGCTGGCCCTGATGAGAGTCGGGCTGTGGCTGGGCAGGCTGGTCGAACAGGGTATTGAGTGGAATGCCCAGGGATTTTGCGATTCTCGCCAGCGAAGAAATGGACACGCCAGTGAGGTTGCGCTCAGCTTGGGACAAGAAGCTGGCGGTGAGGCCTGATTCAGCTGCGACCTGGTTCAGGGTCTTGTGGGAGGCGCGGCGGTAGCGGCGCAGCCGTTCCCCGATCTGCTCTACGGTCATTGGCCTGACTCATGCTCTGGAAGGCGCCAGTATAGCGGGCGGTAGATTGCAGAAAAGGCTTTTTGCATGACTGAAATTAAGTGGTACTGAAAATATGCGTTGACGATTATTTAAGTCATACTTAAATTCCGAGCACTGCAATATCATTCGGGAGAGCGCAATGACAGTAGGTGTAGGTGGCAAAACTCCGCAGCAGGCGCTTGCCCGCCTGGCGAATATGACCGCAGGCATGAAGCCCATCGGCCTCGACGAATACCAGTCACGCATTGCCAAGGCCCAGGGCTTGATGCGCGAGCAGGGCATCGCCGCCCTCTACCTGAATGCTGGCAGCAACCTTCGCTATTTCACCGGAGTGAAGTGGAACCTGAGCGAACGCATGGTGGGTGCCGTGCTGCCTGCCGCTGGCCCGCTGGCCTATATCGCCCCGGCATTCGAAGAGGGCACGATTCGCGACTTCCGCGAGGTAGACGGGGTTATCCATGGTTGGCAGGAGCACGAGAGTCCCTACCGCCTGCTGCTCGACATACTCGCTGGCATGGGCATCGCCGCCGACGCTGTCGTAGGCCTGTGCCCGTCCCTGGCGTTCTTTATGTTCGACGCAATCCGCCGCTTCGAATCGGGCTTCGAGTTTGTAGACGCTTCCTGCGTGACTAACCCGTGCCGCTATCACAAATCCGCTACCGAATTGGCGCTGATGCAGCGCGCCAAAGACATGACCATCGAAGTGCAAAAGGCGGCCGCCAGCATCCTGCGCGCAGGCATCAGCACCACCGAGGTTGCCGAGTTTATCCGTGAGGCGCACCGCAAGGTGGGCGCGCCGGGTTCGACTTTCTGCATCGTGCTGTTCGGCGAGGCCAGCGCCTTCCCCCATGGGGTGAAGCACGCACAAGTGCTCAAAGACGGCGACATGGTACTGATCGACACGGGCTGCCTGCTTCACGGCTACCAGTCGGATATCACACGCAGTTACGTGTTCGGCACCCCGAGCGAGCGCCAGCGCGCCCTGTGGAACCTGGAAAAGACCGCCCAGCAGGCCGCCTTCGATGCAGCGCGGCTGGGCGAACCCTGTGCGGTGGTGGATGCCGCCGCGCGGCTTAGCCTGGAAGCCGCCGGTCTCGGCCCGGACTACCAATTGCCCGGCTTGCCGCACCGCACCGGGCACGGCATCGGCCTGGACATTCACGAAGGGCCCTACCTGGTACGTGGTGACCAGACGCCACTGGCCGAGGGCATGTGCTTCTCCAATGAGCCGATGATTTGCGTGCCGGGTGAGTTTGGCATTCGCCTGGAGGATCACTTCTACATGACCGCCACGGGCCCGCGCTGGTTTACCCAGCCGAGTCACTCCGTAGATGACCCGTTCGGGTTGGAGGTCTGAGGGAAGGCGTTAGCCATATGCACTCGATAGTGAGACCTGTTAACCAGAAACCCGGTTAGAGTGTTCATCAATGTCTGTCATTGTTATGTGAAAAATGAATCTTCCGCTGTTTGTATCACTGGATGGGCCCAAGGGCACCGGTAAAACCACACTGTTGGAAGCCGTAACGCTAGCGCTGAGGGCAAACAACAAAAAGGTTATCCGCCTTAGCGAGAAAAAAAGTGATCCCAACAGGGCGCAGACAATGGCCCTGGTTAACCAGCTCGCCAGAAATCCCGGTCGGGATCTGGAGTGGGAAGTATGTGAACGCTTTGCTGATAGCCGAGCCTGGATGTCCCGGCAGGTGCTGGCTAAACAGCCCGCTGACAGCATCATCCTGATGGATCGCTGGTATCCGTCGGATGCTGCATTTCGCCAGAAGGTCCCATTTGCAGAGATTCTGCAGCTCAACATTGATCGAAACGTGCGAGTGCCAGACCTGCATGTCGGCGTGGTCACCAGCGCGGATATTTCATGGGCGAGGGCAGCGGCACGCCGGCGCGGGCTGAGTAGTACGGTGATCCATAGGCTGGAAGAACAAGTCGCCTGTACCCGGACGTTCGAGCAAGCGATTGCTGATCACGGCTGGTTTTTATGCCGTAATGAAGGAACGCTTGAAGATGCGACGATGCGGGTGGTGGCTGAGATTGATAGGCTTCTTGGGAGCCATTAGCCTTGCTGGGATCGGGCAACCCTTCGCAGGGTAATAATGAGCCACAGCCGCCCTGGGCAGACGGTTGTGATCAGCCTCACCTCGACAGTTATAAAGCAGGCGTTCGCCAGCTTGCGCGTCAGATTTCGGGTGCAACACTGAGCGCCGAGGCGGGCAAGCCGAAGGTGCGGTCAAACAGCCAGTTGAAGGCAAAGGTGTAGCAAGGGATAAATAGGATCAGCGCCAGGTCCAGCAGGAGTGCCTGCGCCAGGGTGATATTCATCCACCAGGCGATCATCGGAATCAGGAACACAATCAACGTCAGCTGAAACCCGACCGCGTGGGCAATCCGCCGTTTGAGCGTGCGTGTGCGGTCGGCCTGGCGGCTTTCCCATCGCTCGAACAGCGAGGTGTAGATGAAGTTCCAGGTGACTGCGATGGTGGTGATCACCACGGCCAAGGGGCCGGTACTGGACGGATGCGTACCTGATAGCAGCGCCAGGCCGAGGGCCGAGAAGGTCATGCCGATCAGCTCATAGAGCGACACATACACCAGTTTGCGTTTCACGCCTTGCATACCACTTCCTCTTTTTTACGTGACAGGAGCGTCAGAAGGCGCAGAAGATAGCGTCAGGCTGGCTGACATAAAAAGTCAGGAGCTTTCAACTTAATTGACAGGTGGTGCAATGAGTTTTACCAGCGACAGTGTCCAATTGTTCCTTGCGGTGGTGGAGCGTGGCTCCTTTTCCGCAGCGGCGCGTACCCTGGGCAGGGTGCCTTCTGCAGTGAGCATGGGCATCGGCAACCTTGAGGCCGAGTTGGGTTACCTGTTGTTTGATCGCAGCCACCGCGAGCCAGTGCCCACCGACCTGGCGCTGGCGTTGATTCCCCATGCGCGATTGATGGCCGAACAACTCAAACAGTTGCAGGTGCATGCGTTGCAGTTGTCCCAAGGCCTGGAAAGCAAACTGTCGATTGGCGTGGGCGCCGAGATCAATACGCACCGCTTGCTGGCCGCCATTGGCGACATTTGCGTGCAATTCCCGTTGCTCGACATCGAAGTGCTGACCGCCCCGCAGGATGACGTGCTGCAGTTGTTGCACAGCAAACGCGTGCAGGTGTGCCTGGCCTATGCAGGGTTGAGTGTGAATGTGCTGGAGCGGTTTCAGTTTGTTGGCAGCGAGCGATTGATCGCATGTATCAGCCCGCATCATCTGCAGTTTCAGGCGGGTGGCGAACCGTTTCTAGAAGACCTGATGCAAGTGCGGCAGATTCTGGTGGCCGGTAGGGATGTCCCCCTCAGTGATCGGCGGCCCCTGGTGGGACAGTCCTGTTGGCGCACCGACACCTTGGGCATGGCGCTGGAGATGGTGGAAGCCGGGTTGGGCTGGGGCAACTTCCCGCAGTCGGTGGTGGCGCCGTTGCTTGCGCAGGGGCGGTTGCGGCGCTTGCAGTTCAGGAATATTGAGAACGGGCTGGCGATGGTGGTGAATGCAGTGTGGTTGAAGAATCAGCCGTTGCATAAGGGAGCTTCTGCATTGGTGACGCGGCTTGCTGAAGCGGCACAGTAAATGTGTGAGTGTCGACCACGACATACACGATTTAACATAATATACATTATGCGTAATTATGCATACGCATGTCAGGGCCGGTGGAGGCCAGATTTCAAGGATGGAAATCCTGTTGCGCGCCAATCCTCCTCATTTCGATCATTCACTGCTTTGCGGCATACTTGCAGGCTTTGCTTACTGACCTGCACACGCTCAATGGAATGACTGATGATAAGAACATTTGAACAACAGGACATGGACCCCGTACTCGACATCTGGCTGCGCGCATCGATCAAGGCCCATGACTTTATCGACGCTGCATATTGGCAAGCCCATGTGGCGACGATGCGTGAGGTTTATATTCCGGCATCAGAGACTTATGTTATTGCAGATGACTCTAAAGTCCTGGGCTTTTGTTCGTTGCTGGATAACCAGTTGGCGGCTCTGTTTGTCGATCCCGATTATCAAGGCCAAGGCCTGGGCAAGCGGTTGCTCGGGTATGCGAAAAGCATTCGTGATGAGTTGACCCTGGCGGTTTACACAGAAAACACCTCCAGTTTGGCTTTTTACCTGGCGCAAGGTTTTAAGGTAACCAGGGAGCAAGTTGACGAGCAAACTGGCCGCGGCGAGTATCTGATGGCGTACAGCAGTTGATCCTCCCGCTGGCTTTGCTGGACGCAATCAATGCCCTGCAGCTCGCCGGGTTGCAATGCACGGGTGATTTTTCAGAGGATGTGGAAGCTCGGGAATATGGCGGATTTCGCTTTACGCTTGAGGGGCGTCAGGTCGTCTTTCGGGTAGCCAAAATCACGCCAACGAAGGTCGGTCAATTTGTCACCCTATGGTATCGACCCCGCGTAGACGGTGTTATTGCACCCCTGGACTGTGCCGACGCCATCGATTTTGTGGTGATCCATGCGGCCAGCGAAGATCATGCTGGCCTGTTTGTTTTTGATCGTGAAACCTTGATCTCCCGGGGAGTAATGTCCAGTAATGGTGTCGGTGGCAAGCGCGCTCTGCGTGTCTATCCACCCTGGAGCACGCCTTCTGCCAGGCAGGCCTTGCAGACTCAGCGGTGGCAAGTCGAGTATTTTGTTGATTTTGCTGGATCTGATGAGAACTCTGCCCGGTGTGTTCGTGACCTTTTCCACGGTATAAGTCATGGTTTTATATAGCTCCAAGGAATAACTAAACTAAAGAACTATTTAGTATAGTTATAAATAACTGCTTTTTAGACCGTAAACTCAACAGTAGAACTCAACAATAGCTACGCCCTCCCCATTCTGACTTGCTTGCCTGCCTGCTGCGATATTGCTAGTGTCGAGCCATGACTGCTTATCGCCTCACCTCGACTACTACCACCACCACGACCGCTGAAAGCGGAGCGTGCGAGGTGTCGTGAGCCGATAGCAAACGAACTTCAAAGGCCCGCCAGCGATGGACAGGGCCTTTTTTTATGCCCTTGTGTCGCTGGTTTAACGCAAGGAGATGCACCCATGTATGCCCTATTGGTTCTTGATATGCAGGTTGGACTTGTTCACGGGCCAGACAAGCCCTGGCGCTGCCCGCAGTTGCTGGATACCGTGAACGCCTTGATGGAAAAGGCTCGCAGCGCCGGTGCAGGGATCTTTCTGGCTCGCCATATTGGCCCGGTTGGCTCCCCTATCGAGCCAGGCAGCCCGTTGACGCTGCTTGCCCCGGAACTCAAGTTGCTGGGCGGTGAAGTGGTGTTTGAAAAGCACCGGCCCAACGCCTTTACCCTGACCAGTCTGGCCGATCAGTTGCGCGCTTGCGGCGCTACCGGCGTGGTGGTTGCCGGGATGAAAACTCAGTATTGCGTCGACAGTACTTGCCGGGCGGCCCGTGATCTTGGCTTCGATGCCGTGTTGATCGCCGATGGTCATACCTGTTCGGATAACGCCGAACTCAAGGCCGAGCAGATTATTGCTCATCATAATGCGACCCTTGCCGGGCCCTTCTGCCATTTGATTCAGGCACAGGACTGGAACTTTTAGCTCTCCCCCGCAGTTATCCCTGACTGGCATTAGCCTCCCCTGCACTGACAATTTGTCGCAGGGCGGGGTTTTTGTTAAAGTTATAAAACTAACCGTTTAGTACATTCCTTTTTCGGACGTTTACCGCTCTGTCGACCAGGCCTGCATGTGGTCTGGACGAAGTGCAGAAACTCCGGCCGCGCCTATGTCTGCACTGCCAGCAGCTACAGTCAAAGGCAACGCCCTCCCCCCCATCAATAGGGTCATGCATCATGAATAAGCCTCAACCTTCGGCAGCCGTAAGCCGTTGGCCCATCTGGGTCGCCGCGCTCGGCGTGCTGGTTTTCGGATTGCTTTTTATAGCCGGTGGCGGCTATCTCGCCACTCTGGGTGGCAGTCTGTACTTTCTGCTTGCAGGGCTCGGGATGCTGGTCTCCTCGGTGCTGCTGTTCAAACGGCGTCTGGCGGGTGCCTGGCTATTCGCTGCAGTGATGGTGGCCAGTATTGTCTGGGCGCTGGTCGATGCCGGGCTGGTGTTCTGGCCGCTGGTTTCACGCCTGTTCGCCCTGGCCGTGCTGAGCCTGGTGGTGGCACTGGCTTACCCGACTCTGCGCAAGGCCAATGGCCTGAGCGGTAACGCTGGTTACGCACTGAGTGCAGTACTGGCTGTGGCCATCGCTGGTGGCGCCTGGGCAATGTTCCAGCCCCACGCTTCGGTCTCGCCCGCCGGTAACGGCCCGGGTCTGACCAGGGTTGACCCGGCCAAGGCCCAGAAAGACTGGGCGCACTACGGTAATGACGAAGGTGGCAGCCGCTTCGCTGTGCTGGACCAGATCAATCGCAGCAACGTGTCCAAACTGGTTCCGGCCTGGACCTACCAGACCGGTGACGTGGCCATCAGCAATGGCAACGGTGCCGAAGACCAGATGACCCCGCTGCAAATCGGCGACAAGGTGTTTATCTGCACGCCGCACAACAACCTGATCGCTCTGGATGCCGACACCGGTAAAGAACTGTGGAAAAACACAATCAATGCTCAGGCAGCCGTCTGGCAGCGATGCCGTGGCCTGGCTTATTTCGACGCGACCAATACCGTAGCCCAGCCGACTGATGGCAGCACCCCTGCCGTAGCAGCAACCGTTGCTCCCGGCGCTGCGTGCCAGCGTCGTTTGCTGACCAATACCATCGATGCCCGCCTGATCGCAGTCGATGCGGACACCGGCAAGTTCTGCCAGGACTTCGGCAAAAATGGCCAGGTTGATCTCAAAGCCGGGCTGGGCAATGTGCCAGATTCCTACTACCAGCTGTCGTCGGCGCCGTTGATGGCAGGCACTACCGTCGTGGTTGGCGGCCGGGTTGCCGATAACGTGCAAACCGATATGCCGGGTGGTGTGATCCGTGGCTTTGACGTGGTCACAGGTGCCATACGCTGGGCTTTTGACCCGGGCAACCCGCAGGACAAGCAAGCTCCGGCTGACGGCAAGACCTATGTTCGCAGCACGCCCAACAGTTGGGCGCCAATGTCTTATGACCCGCTGATGAACACCGTGTTCTTGCCGATGGGCAGCTCCTCTACCGACATTTACGGTGTAGAACGTACCGCCCTGAATCACAAGTACGGCGCATCAGTGCTGGCACTGAATGCCACTACCGGCGAAGAAAAATGGGTTTACCAGACCGTCCACAATGACCTGTGGGACTTCGACCTGCCGATGCAGCCAACCCTGATGGACTTCACCATCGCGGACGGCAGCAAGGTGTCGGCGCTGGTGATTGGCACCAAGGCCGGGCAGATATTTGTCCTGGATCGCCATACCGGCAAGCCGCTGACCAAAGTTGAAGAGGTCCCGGTAAAAGCGTCGAATATCCCGGATGAACCTTACTCGCTGACTCAGCCAAAATCTGTGGGCATGCCGCAGATTGGCGCCCAGACCCTGACTGAATCGGATATGTGGGGCGCAACCCCGTTTGATCAGATGCTGTGCCGTATTTCATTCAAGAAAATGCGCTACGAAGGTCTGTACACCGCGCCGGGCACTGATGTGTCGTTGAGTTTTCCGGGCTCGCTGGGCGGGATGAACTGGGGCAGTCTGTCGACCGACCCGGTACACGGTTTTATCTTCGTCAATGATATGCGTCTGGGCCTGTGGGTGCAGATGGTGCCGCAGCAAAAAGACGCCAAGGCTTCTTCCGGTGGTGAGGCACTGAACACTGGCATGGGCGCAGTACCGCTTAAAGGCACGCCTTATGCGGTGAATAAAAACCGCTTCCTGTCGATTGCAGGGATTCCTTGCCAGGCGCCACCTTTCGGTACGCTGACGGCCATTGACATGAAGACTCAGAAAATCGCCTGGCAGGTACCGGTCGGTACCGTGCAGGACACCGGTCCGCTGGGTATCAAGATGGGCCTGCAACTGCCAATCGGCATGCCGACCCTGGGCGGTACGCTGTCTACCCAAGGGGGGCTGGTGTTTATTGCTGGCACCCAGGACTACTACCTGCGCGCCTTTAACTCGGCCAATGGAGAAGAAGCCTGGAAAGCCCGTTTGCCAGTTGGCAGCCAGGGCGGGCCGATGACATTTGTATCGCCTAAAACAGGTAAGCAGTACATCGTTATTACCGCTGGCGGTGCTCGCCAGTCGCCTGATCGCGGTGATTATGTGATCGCTTATGCGCTGCCTGACAGCCAGTAAGCGTTAGTTCTTGCAGGAGCTGGCCTGCCAGCGATGCAAGCGACCCGGGGTTTCAGTCATACCGGGTCGATAGCATCGCGAGCAAGCCCGCTCCAACAAGGATTTATGCAGCCATTTGGACTTTACTGATCAACACCCGCGTCACCCGCCGCTCTTCTACTTCGACTACGGTCAGCTTCCAGCCTTCCCACTCCAGCGTGTCGCCAATCATCGGCAAGCGATCCAGTAAACTCATCACCATCCCCGCCAATGTCTGATAGTCATCCGTAGCCTTGGCCGCAAAGCCTGTGTGCTGGCGGATTTGACTCAGGTTCAAGGCACCACTGACCAGATAGCCGTCGTCCCGGGCAACGATATTCGGACCTTCGATCTCGCTGGCGTCCGGCAACTCTCCGGCGATGGATTCCAGAATGTCAGTCATGGTCAACAGACCGATAAAATCACCGAACTCGTTGATCACAAACGCAATATGCGTCGACTCCTTACGCATCTGCTCCAGGGCATTGAGGATCGTGAAACTGTCCAGCAGGTTGATGGCCTTGCGCGCCATGGCCTCCAGATCAGGTTCATGACCGGCCAGCAACTCCTTGAGCAGCTCCTTTTTATGGACAAAGCCCAACGGCTCATCCACTCGCCCATCGCGAATCAGCGGCAAGCGCGAGTACGACGAATGCATCATCTTTGTGCGAATGGTCTCTGCTGAATCGGCCAGATCGATATGGTCGATCTCGGCGCGCGGCGTCATCACTGTACGAATCGGGCGCTCTGCCAGTTGCAGTACGCCGCTGATCATTACGCGCTCACGTCGGTGGAAGACTTCCTGGTCATTGCCGCCTTCAAGCATGTCGGCAATTTCCTCGCCCACTTCATCCGCACCCAAGGCACGACCGCCGAGCAAACGCAGCACCGCATGGGCGGTACGTTCGCGCATCGGGCGCATGCCCTGCACGCTTTTCTTGCGGCGTGCACGGGCAATCTGGTTGAGCACTTCGATCAGGATCGAGAAGCCGATAGCCGCGTACAGATAGCCTTTAGGGATATGGAAGCCCAGGCCTTCGGCAGTCAGGCTGAAACCGATCATCATCAGGAAGCCCAGGCAGAGCATGATCACCGTCGGACGGCTATTGACGAAGTGGGTCAGCGGTTTGCTGGCAATGATCATCAGGCCAATGGAGAACACCACCGCGATCATCATCACCGACAGGTGTTCAACCATGCCCACGGCAGTAATCACCGCGTCCAGGGAAAACACTGCGTCGAGCACCACAATCTGCGCCACGATCGGCCAGAACATCGCGTAACCCAGCGCCGATGAGCGCTCCGCAACATGGCCCTCTAGCCGTTCATGCAACTCCATGGTGGCCTTGAACAGCAGGAACAGACCACCGAACAGCATGATCAGGTCGCGGCCGGAGAAGGATTTGTCGAAGACTTCAAACAGGGGCTGAGTCAGCGTCACCATCCACGAGATGCTGGCCAGCAGGCCCAGGCGCATGACCAATGCCAGTGTCAGGCCAATCACCCGGGCGCGGTCACGCTGCTCCGGAGGAAGTTTGTCTGCGAGGATGGCGATAAACACCAGGTTATCAATACCCAGCACCAGTTCCAGCACAATCAGGGTCAACAGGCCAAGCCAGGCCGTGGGATCTGCAATCCATTCCATAGGTATCAGTTGATCTCACGCAGGTTCAGGGTTGACGAAAAACGCCCACAGACATGCGCAGCAACAGAGGTGCTGGCAAACAATGGGGTGCTGGAAAAGGGTGAAGCAGGCTTGATAGCGATGATCAAGCGAGGAAGGAGCGCAGTTTCGAAGCTGCGACTGGGTGGTTCCTGTAGGGCGCTCATACAAACCTGTGGTGAATTGGGGAGGTAATCCTACAGTGATTAATCAAAATTCTTGCAAGTAGACTTATTACAAGATTTAACAAGTCCCCTCCCCCCAGCGCTATTCAGCCTGAAGCGCGAACCATTGCAGCACCTGGGAGCATGCTGGATGCGCCGCGGCACCCGGTTGCAGGCACAGTGAGTAATTGCCGCCGGTTTTCGACGGCTCGCCGAACGGGATGATCAGCACGCCACGCTGTATGGACTCCGCAGCCAGGGTTATGTCAGTCACGGCAACACCCAGGCCGCGTGCCGCCGCATCAAGGGCCAGTTCATCGAGGTTGAATGGGATATGCCGATAGGCCTCCAGCGGTTTGCCCCCATTGGCCGCCAGCCAGTAAATCCAGGCCTGGCGGTCGGCCGAACGATGCAGCAGCGCATAGCGCCCAAGATCATCCATCGACGTCAGCGGCCCCATAGCCGGTGCGCATACCGGCACCAGCGCCTCTTCAAACAGCGCCAGACAAGCCGGGTCACTGGCAGGCTCGGGTAGATAGAGGATATAGGCGTCACTGTCGCTGGCCGGTTCGACCACTTCGGTGGCAACTGTCTCGATAGACAGGGCGATGTCCGGGTGTTGCAGGTAAAAGTCGCTCAATTTTGGCAACAACCAGCGTACAGCCAGTGACACATGCATGCGGATACGAAACGGGCGCTTTTGCGGCGATAGCCGATCTTCAAGCCCCTGCAATTGCTCAAGAATGCTGCGAGCGCTGGCCACTACCTGCTCGCCTTCAGCAGTGAGGCGCACGCTGCGGCTGGTTCTGGCCAGCAGCGATACGCCGAAATGCGCTTCCAGTTGCTGAATTTTGCGGCTGACGGCGCTTTGGGTCAGGCACAGGGTTTGCGCAGCCTGGGTAAAGCTGCCTGAACCTGCAACCTCAACCAGGGCCTGCAAGCCTTGCAGCGAAGGTACGTGGCGAATCTTATCCATGCATTTTAAGCATCAATCAATGAGTTTATAGCGTTGGTTATATCACTCTGCACGGCATAAATTCCAGCTATAGAGATTACCGCCCGATGGCAACCATGCAAGTGATGCATGTATCAGTAACGCTCGAAAGAGGTGCAACGTGAAAAATGAATGTGGCTGGATTGCCCTGGCAGGAAGCTCCACCAGCCGTGACCACCTCAAAGGTTCGCAAAAGGCCGACTGGCTGATAATAGGCGCGGGCATCACCGGGTTAAGTGCCGCCCATTCGCTGGCTGAGTTGCATCCGCAGGCACGTATCGTCATCGTCGACCGCCAGCGTGCGGCGCAAGGTGCATCTGCGCGTAACTCAGGCTATGCCGTGGCCCATGAGAATCCGGGCGATAGCGAGCTGATCGGTCACAGTGGCTTTGCCGGCTTTGCACTGGATTCATCGATTGGCCAGGCCGCCGGTGAAGAGGTACGCATGCGTATTGCCCGCCACGGCATCGACTGTGAGTACCGCGACTCGGGCTACTACTTTGCAGTCAATGATCCGCGCAAGCTGAGCCATGTTGAGGCCCGGCTCAAAACCCTCAGCACCGTGGGTGCGTCGGCGAAGTTTGTGCAAGGTGCGCAATTGGCACAGACACTCGGCACCAGCCACTACCAGGCCGCGATCTGGTGTGGCAATGGCAACGCCCTGCTGCAACCCGCGAAGTATGTGGAAGGTTTGCTGGATGCACTGCCGGCCAGTGTCAGCCTGTTTGAAAATACCGAGATTACCGGGCTGGAGCGCCTGGCCGGTGGACGCATCCGCGCCAATGGCACCCAGGGCAGCATCGATGCCGCTCAAGTACTGGTGTGCCTGAATGCCTTTATCCCGCGTGCCGGTATCGACAACAGCGCGACCTTCCCGATGGAGCTCAGCGCCAGCTTGACCCGCCCGCTGACCGACAAGGAATACGCGGCCATTGGCAGTGTCGAGCCTTGGGGCGTGCTGTCGACCCGCCCATTGGGCGCCACGGTGCGCCTGACCCCGGATCGCCGGGTGATGATCCGCAACACGGCGGAGTACCGCACCAGGGATCTAACCGGCAGTGACCTGCTGCAACGGCGCAAACATCATGTGCTGGGCTTGCAGCGGCGCTTTCCCGGGCTTGGCGAGCAGGATATCCACTACACCTGGACCGGCCATCTGAGCGCCAGCCGCAGCGGCCAGCCTTACTTTGCGAAGGTCGAGGACGGTATTTATGCCGTGGCTGGCTGCAATGGCTCGGGGGTAGCCCGCGGCACGCTGTGGGGCCGCTTGCTTGCTGAACTGGCATCCGGCGCCAGCTCACCCCTGTTGCAGTCAGTGATGGCCCGGGCCAGACCGGGTTGGCTCCCTCCCCGTCCGTTTTTCGATATCGGCGCCGTACTGCGAATGCGCATGGAAGCCGTCAGGGCCAAAACAGAAATCTGAACGCCCTTGCATCCCACAAGAATAAAAGCTCCTTGAAAAGGTGAATGAACATGCACACCCCTACAGTTTCCCTGGCGGTCTTGCTGACCGCGTTCTCGACCCTCAGCCATGCGGACGAGAGCGTCAATATTTCCAATTGGAACGGCTATATTGCCGATGACACCCTGACCGGTTTCACTAAACAAACCAGGATCAAGGCGACTTACGATATTCACGACAGCAACGAAGTGCTGGAGTCCAAATTGATGACCGGCAATACCGGTTATGACGTGGTCAGCCCTTCGAACCACTTTATGTCCCGGCTGATCAAGGCCGGTGCCATCCAGAAACTCGACCGTAGCCAGTTGCCCAACTGGAAAAATCTGGACCCGGTGCTGCTGAAAAAGCTGGAAGTCAACGATCCCGGCAACCAGTATGGGTACCCCTATATGTGGGGCACGGCGGGGATCGGTTACAACGTCGAGAAGATCAAGGCCATCTTCGGCACCACTGATGTGACCCGGTCCTGGAGCCTGTTTTTTGATGAAAACAACATCAAGAAACTCAGCCAGTGTGGTGTTGCCATTATCGATAACCCAACCCAGGTGCTGCCGATCACCCTCAACTACCTGGGCTTGCCGCACCATAGCCACGACCCTGCGCACTACAAGAAGGCCGAGCAGGCGCTGCTGAAAATCCGCCCCTATGTGCAGTACTTTCACGCCTCCAAATACATCAGCGATCTGGCCAACGGCAATATCTGCGCGGTGATCGGCTTTAACGGTGATGTGGTGCAGGCCGCCGCCAGCGCCAGGGAGGCGAACAACGGAATTAATATCGCCTATTCGATCCCCAAGGAAGGCTCGACGCTGTGGCTCGATATGGTGGTGATGCCCAAGGGCGCGCCTCATGAGAAGAGCGCCTACAGCTATATGAACTACCTGCTGACGCCTGAAGTGATCGCCAATATCAGCAACCATATCCGCTATGCCAACCCCAACCAGGCGGCGGATGCCTACTTGTCGCCAGAGGTGAAGCAGGATCCGGCGATGTATCCGTCTCGGGAAGTGGTGGACACGCTCTTCACCGTGGAAGACCTGCCCGCCAAGATCGCCCGCCTGAGTACTCGCTTGTGGACCAAGCTGAAAACCAATACTTGATTGCCTATGTGGGAGCGGGCTTGCTCGCGATATGGACACACTCGGTGTATCAGGTGCACCTCAGTGCTGCCATCGCGGGCAAGCCACGCTCCCACAGGGGGTTTGTGCTACCCGAAGGGGCCTTACAACAGGAACCGGTCCGTTACATTGCGCCGCTCGTTGTCATCACGCACGTCATAGCTGACGGTGGTGGCAATGTTGGCGTGATGCGCCAGTTTCTGGGCGATCGAGACGTCGTATTCTTCGATGACACGGGTGATAAACGAACGGCGAAAGTCGTGGGGCATGATATCGACCCCTACCTGTCTGCCCCGTTGCTTGGCAATGTAGTAAATCGCATGTTTGGTCAGGCGGTCGCGGGTGATGTGATTGCCGCGACGGATGCGGTTGAACAGAAAGGCATCATCACTGACCCCATCCGGCAGATTCGCCCGGCGAAACGCCAGCCACTCTTCAAGCTTTTCAAAGGCCCAGGCCGGGGCGAACTTGATCAGTTCCTTGTTGCCCTTGCCCAACACCTGCAGGCTGCGCTGTTCTACATCGACCTGCCACAAGTCCATATTCACCGACTCGGACTTGCGCATCCCCGAGCCATACAGGATCGCAATGATCGCCGCATCCCTGAGCCCTTGCGGGCGCGGGTCTGCAGCACATACGTCCATCAACTCGCGGATCAGGTTGCGGCGCAGATTGCGCCCCTTGACCAGCCGCGAACCACCGCCGGCCTTGACTGCACGGATCTTAAGCAAATGGTCCTGGGTAATCAGGCTTTGCTGCCACGCCTGATTCATCACCCCGCGAATGGCATTCACATACAACGATGAGGTATTGGGCGCGTACCCATCCTCGCGCAACGCCGCTACCAGCGCGGTGATATGCCCGGGTTGCAGTTGATGCCAGGGGAACTCGTCAATCGCCACGTCTTCGGCGCCCAGCCGGTCAGCCGCCTCTTGCAGCACATAGCGCATGGTCTGCCGGCTGGACGGCGCAAGACGCTGTAGGTACAGCGCCACAGGGGTTTGCACCTGATTCAATTGAATGGCTGAAACCAGCGTTACGGCAGGGTCAATAGTGGACAAAACCAATCTCGTTACGGGCAGAAACAGGGCTCAATATAACCCATTAGTCCGTTATTTCCGCCTCTTATAACGCCTGATATTTCGGGGAGTCATAGTAAACGCTGAAAAATAATTCAATCCTCGCGTATTGCATGGTCAAACAGCTTCAAACATGCAAATTGCCCGGAATGACATTTCAGGCTATCAATATAACCAACTGATTTATAAGGTTTTTAGTATTTAAATCAACTTGGTACAACTGATGCTTTAGCTACCAGGGAGGGCCACCGCATAAGAGGCTCACTTGACTCCCGTGAATACAGAGGTGTGTGAACATGAATGCCATTGACCTGTTGAAAGAAGATCACAAGCGTGTCAAAGCTATCCTGGGCCAACTGAGTGATTCCACCGAGCGCGCGGTTAAAAAACGCAGTGAGTTGCTTAACAAGCTGGAAATGGAAATCGTCATTCATACCCGCCTGGAAGAAGAGATTTTGTACCCGGCGTTTAAAAAAGCCGGCGGTAAAGAGCAGGCCATCATGTATCACGAAGCCAAGGAGGAGCACCGGGCCGTTGACTCGCTGGTGCTGCCTGATTTGAAAGCGACCTCACCTTCTACGCTGGAATTTTCCGGCCGGGTTAAAGTGGTCAAGGAGTTGCTTGAGCACCACATTGAGGAGGAAGAGACTGAAATGTTCCCCCAGGCCCGCAAGTTGTTGGGCAAAGCGGTGCTTGAAGAGCTCGGGGAACAAATGGAAGCCATGAAAGCGGCCTATAAAAAGTCCCTCAACAAGCCTCTGGCTGCATGATTTCAACCCACTGCCGGGCTGCTTGACAGCCCGGCAGTGGCGCTATGCAAAGCCGCGCGCCAGCAGCAGTGCGACCCCCAGCAACATGATCGCTGTGGCGCGCTGCAGCAGCACCTGGCGCGCCGGGCTTTGCAGTACCCGGCGAATGCGCTGGCCGAAGTAGCAATACAGGCAGCCGCTGGCGAACTGCAAGAGTAAAAATGCCAGCCCCAGCACCAACAGATCCTGCGCTCGGGTTGCACTGCCCTGCCCGGCAAACTGCGGAAATACGGCACTGAACATCACAATGGTTTTCGGGTTGGAAAAACCCGTCAACAGCCCTTTGCCGAAACGTCCCTTGAAGCCTTCTTCCAGAGTATCGGAACGTTCCAGCTTGAGTCCGCTGCTGGTCCATTGCCGGTATGCCAGATACAGCAGGTAGGCCACGCCGATATATTGAATCCCGCGACTGATAAGTGAATTGCCCTTCACTATCTCGGCAAAACCCACGGCAAAAATCAGAATCGACAGCAGATACGCCGCACTGGCTCCCAATTGCACCGGGATCGAACGTTTCAAGCCTTGCTGCATGCCAAAGCCCATAAGTAGCAGGGTCATTGGCCCGGGGCTGAAGGTCATGGTGGCGCAGAAAATCAGAAAATATGAAAACGAAACAAGTGTCAGCTCAGTAGCCATTGCGATAGTTACATCCCGGAATCAATGCTCGACCCTGTGCGAGCAACGCCGCAGTCTAGGCGGGCATCACCTGGATGGGCAGATCAGGCACAGGCAAACTTCACCGACCTTTACTGGTAGCATGACCGGCAAAGTACGAGGCCCTGCATGTATCTACCTACGGTTTTGTTTCAAGCTGGCACCTCCAAGGTCCAGCAGATTGTCGATGCCCTGAACCTGGCTATCGATAAGGGCCAGCTCAGCCCCGGGAGCAAATTGCCCTCTGCACGGGTGATGACCGAACACTGGGGCGTCAGCAAATTCACCTTGATTGAAGCGCTGGATCGATTGCGCGGGCAAGACCGGATCACCTCCAGTCAGGGCCTGGGTTACTTTGTGGCGTCGAAAACGGTTCCGCCAGCACGCGGCACCAGCCTTGACCTGTTGCCGCAGGATTTGCACAGCGTGCTGCGCCGTTCCCTCACCGGCGCCAGCGGTGCCCTGCGCCCGGGGAGCGGGCATTTACCGGAAAACTGGCTGGAGCCCAGCGCCATTCGCGCCAATGTGCGCCAGCTCAGTCGTTCCCCTGCTTTGCGCCTGACCGGCTATGGCGATCCTGCGGGGTATTTGCCACTGCGTCAGGCCTTGCAACAAAAGCTGTTTGCCCAGGGCCTGGACGTAGGTATCGAACAGATCATTACCACGGCCAATACGGTACTGGCTCTGGACATGCTGCTGCGCCTGCGTTTACGCCCCGGTGATACGGTGCTGCTGGATACGCCCTGTTATTTCAATTTTCACGCCAATCTGGCCCTGCACGGCGTCAGCGTGGTGACGCTGGAGCGTACGGCCCAAGGGCTGGACCTGCACGCTCTGGAAAGCCTGTTTGCCCAGCACCGGCCGGTGCTCTACCTGACTACCGGTTTGCTGCATAACCCGACCGGCCATTCTTTTACCCCGGGGCAGGCCTATGGCTTGCTGGAGCTGGCCAAACGTTATGGCTGCGCAATTATCGAAGACGATCTCTACGGTGACTTGCACCCTGACCCGCCGCCGCGACTGGTGGCGCTGGCGGGTACTGAGCAAGTCACCTACCTCAGTGGTTTCTCCAAGACCCTCAGTGCCAATCTGCGGGTGAGCTTTGTCGTGGCCACGCCGCAGATAGCGGCTGAGCTGACCCAGATGAAGCTGATGTGTGGCGGGATCACCTCGGAAATGCTCGAACAGATTGCCTGTTCAATGCTTAACGACGGCACCTATCACAAACACCGCAAGCGCGTGGTGCAAGGCCTGCAAGCCAGTGGTGCGCGAGTGGCCGGTTGGCTGCAGGGATTGGGTTTTACATTGAGCGCGCCTTATACCGGCGGCATGTTTATCTGGGCCAGACTGCCCGCCGGGCTGGATGCCGAAACATTGGCGCAGCAGGGTCTTGCCTGTGGCCTGGTGCTGGCTCCAGGGATTCTGTTTGGCTTTGACCCTGAATTGCGTAACTACATGCGTTTTAACGTGGCTCACACCGATACGCCTGCCGTTATGGTTGCAGTTGAGGTGTTATTGAGGGGGGCGAAAGATTCGGAAAATAGGGCGTGAATTTACTTTCGTTTAAACCAGCGTTTTTGTTCCCAATTAGTTGGCAAGGTAAACACATGCACAAATATCATAACAAGGGACAGCCAGCCCATTACGGAGTTATCGACGTGCCCCATGAACGGTAGCGTGCTATCTCGTACAAAAAAACCATGAATACAGGCACATAGTACGTTATAGGTCCCCACTGCCCAAAATCCCCAGGGGGTGAAGCGACGACCTGAAAGCGCAAAGTATGCCCAGCAGGAAGGCCAGTACAAAAGAGCCGTAATCAGTACGAATCCAATATAAAAAATAAAGCTACTCATTTTGTACCCTCACAAAGTATCTCTCCCTCCCATTTCCCAGTTTTACCTATCTTGGCTCCTGATAGTACAGCCCCAGCAGCAACCACTCGCAGCGAGACCTTTCCAGGTTGGAATATTGGTTCGGCGTGAGTTTACTTTCGTTTAAACCAGCGTTTTCTCTCCCAGTTAACTGGAGAGGTACACACATGCACAAATATCATAACCAGGGACAGCCAGCCCATTACGGAGTTATCGACGTATCCTATGAATGGTAGTGTACTGTCTTGTACAAAAAAACCGTGAATAGAGGCGCACATGACAGTGTAAATCATTACTCCCCAAAATTTAATTATGGAAAAACGGCTGCCTGAAAACGCAAAACTTGACCACAAGGCAGGCCAATAAAATAAGGCCGTGAGCAGTGCGAAAGCCGGATAAAATATATAGTTATTCATTAGGCAAGCTGCATGAGTTGTGCATGTTTTTTACGTTATTGATATCCATAAACCTGTCGAAAGCAAAGCCGTGAATGGAGGCTTTCCGGTACGCCCTCATATAGTCCGTATTCACATACCTAAACAAGCGCCAGGCATCGGGCTTTAATACCAGGCGGTTGCAGGAGCTGAGTGCAACACGGTTATTGAATTGAAGCCGGAGCATCATGCCGCATAGCCAAGGCTTCCTGCATCACCTCTCCCATGACTTC
>NZ_JBUZTQ010000035.1:0-47725 GCF_055408445.1 Pseudomonas sp. B414
GGAAAGAAAATCTGGCAGGCCAAGATGATCAACTGAATTTGACCTGACAGTCATGACCGCAAATCCGGTAACTGTCAGATCAAGTCTGAACTTCTACATATCATCTCATGTGCATCGAGTTCAGACGTCGACGTCTGGAGTGCTATATTCCAATGTGCAAATGCTATACTTTCTATATCCGAGCGTAATTCCCTCAACTATTGTGACGCCTCCTGCTGTTCGTTCGATTCTCTCTCTTATCCGAGCGTAATTAAACTCCAGCAGATCTTGGCGGAATATCTGCCTCACCTTCGTGGTACGAATAGGCGAAGTCCACTTCGAACTGTAGCCCCTGACGTATTGTCGGGTTTCGGTCGAGGTAGAGTTCCATGCCGTCAAGGGCGAACCTTGCACACTGGCAGACTCTTCGTGCTTGCTGATCGCTCATCATGCATAAGCCTTTAAGCCGAATCACATGCTTCACAATCTCGGTACTGATCTCGCTGAGCAAGCAAGCTCGAAGTACATGTGATGGATTAACGTTCAACTTGCCACCACTGATGCCGCCAGCAACCGTACATGCACCAAAGACGTAATCATCAATCCATCCTCGGCGGTCATGATGGGCTACCCTTAAGAGACTTGCGTACTGATTCACTCGTACTTTTGGCTTAGGCCCGCGCTTACTGCGTTGAGCATCAAGATCAATAATGCCATCGGGCAAGGTTACAACTTCTATCTCGGGGGCGTCAGGTCGTGGAGCGGGGTCAAGTTCATAGCTCAGGTATGACGCTAGGGGTTGATCGACTTGGGGCAGTTCGTAATCGTAGGGGGCGTGGGCAAACACTTGGGTAGTGTAGCTTCCCAGAACTTCGCTGGTAGCTGGGTCAACAATGAATCCATCAATATTATGGGTGCGTTTACGTGCAATGTGCTGCATGGATAGTTCTCCTGTTCAGTTCATTTAAAGGGCGACTCCTATTGGGTAGTGCCGGGTTGGGTTATTAAATCGCGGGCACAGACACTCTCCACAGAATGTGCGAAGACGGCAATGCCCTCGTTACGGGCTGCATATTTGTCAGGGAAAGGCGACTCTAATGTTTTTTCAAGCACTCAATAGCACGAGTGATGACGTCGCCAACTTCGATGCCTTCGGCCCTGCACTCTGGGGTGAGGACGTTCTTGATGTAGGACATGAAGTGACGAAGGAGTCCGCGCTCACGGGCGGTGGCGGGTCTGCCAAATATGGCCAGTTCATTCTCTCTACGGGCAGCATAGGCAGTTATAGCTCTCGCTGAACGGATAGCGGAATCATGCTTCGCACGGTTCAACGTAGCTGCATCGGGCGCAGTGAGACTAGGGCTAGGGCTTCTGGTAATACTGGGATGGGTCAGACTGGTGCTGCGAGGGGGGCTCTGGCGAGCGTTATTGCGGGCGATTTCGATGTTCTCACGGGTGTTGCGGGCTGCTGCGGTCATATGGTTCTCCTGGAGTAAAGTTCAATGTCATGGCGTTACCTTCAATTGGGTTGGCGTTGATTGCCGGTGGTTGGTGCTGGCGGATGCTAGCGGTTATCTGCCTTGTCAGAACAGGGCATGCATACTGCCTGAAGTGTTTCTGTGTGTCAATATATTGTTGGTGTAAGCCAAAATCTCCGAGCTCGGCTTGTTGTCGTCAACAAATTGACAGATCTACCTGTTGCGAGAAACATCGTGAAATGCATACCATGTAAATGGTAGTGTAAATAATATACTAAACATCCATCTAGTCACCACAAACACGCGAGAGCTCATGCTCACAAAACTAACGTTCATGGCCGGGTCCACCCCGCAGAAAGAACCTCTTGAGATACAACTATCTCCAGTTACGATTTTTGTCGGGCCAAACAATAGTGGTAAATCTCGAGCGCTAATCGAAATCGAGAACAGCATAAGAAATAGTAGTTCTCGCGAGGGCTTGGTTACTAAATCTATCGAGTTTGAAGGCTGGACAGAAGATGCTTTTCGCGAAGAGCTTTCCAAGATCAAGATCAAACCGCACGCTGACGAAAAACTCCACAGCAATGAGCATATATTAGTTTCTAAGCTAAGCCCGCAGCATAATACCGCTAGCAGGATACAGTTTCACGAGAGAGCCACGCTGAGCGAGGCATGCAACCCAAATAACAGTCGTAATCATTATTCACAGTATTTAAACCTTTTTACGTTACGGCTCGATGGTAACAGCCGATTAGCATTAACTAATGATCAGTCGGCAGGAGACCTGCAACAAACACCTCACAACCACTTGGCCCATCTATTTGTGGATAACAAGGCCCGAGAGGAAGTTAGGCGTATTGTTTATGAAGCTTTCTCCCAGTACTTAGTCGTAGACCCTACAAATATTGGAAGCTTACGACTTCGGCTTTCTCCCCGACCACCAGTAGATGAGCGAGAAGAAAAAGGCTGGGATTCTACCTCAGTAGCGTTCCATGCTAATGCATCGTTACTAAGAGACGGTAGCGACGGCGTTAAAGCTTTTGTAGGAATGCTTACGACTTTAATTGCAGGTGAGCCTAAGATCACACTAATTGATGAGCCTGAAGCGTTTTTGCATCCATCGTTATGCTCGCGTCTAGGTAAGGAAATAACTTCTGCATTGACCGGTACTAACCGCAGGCTTTTTGTCTCAACGCATAGTGCAAGTTTCTTGATGGGATGCGTCCAGGGTGGAGCGCCTATAAATATAGTTAGGCTAACGTATGACTACTCTACGGCTACAGCTAGACTGTTGCCAAAGGAAAAGCTAACTCCGCTAATGCGAAATCCCTTATTGAGGTCGGTAGGGGTTCTTAACGCACTATTTTATAGCGCAGTTATAGTTACAGAGGCAGACGCCGATCGAGCGTTTTATCAAGAAATTAATGAGCGACTCTTACAAGCCAAGGATCCTCGCGGGATTGAAGGGTGCCTATTCCTAAACGCACAAAACAAACAAACCGTTTGGGATATCGTTCATCCACTGAGGGAACTAGGTATACCGACAGTAGGGATTGTGGATATTGATGTATTAAAGGAAGGTGGAGCAGTTTGGAAAAAGCCGATGAATGGCGCTTTTGTACCACCCTTAAATCATGAACCACTGAATTCGCTCAGAAAAGCCTTATATGACGCGTTCAATGCGACCGGAAAGAATATGAAAACCGCAGGAGGTGTTGAAGCATTGCCCTCAAGCGAGAAAGAAGCGTGCCTTGGTTTCTTTTCAACTCTTGCAGAATACGGAGTCTTTGTTGTCCCGTGTGGTGAAATTGAAAGCTGGCTAGCACAGCTAACCGTTACAAGAAGCAAAGGCTCATGGCTAACATCCATTTTTGAGGCCATGGGGGAAGACCCCGCTTCGCCAAGTTATGTTCGTCCATCCGAAGGCGATGTGTGGGACTTCATCGGCTCCGTAAAAAGCTGGGTAAGCGATCCATCACGGAAGGGGGTTCCGGAGTAATAAGCATGTAGCCTCATTACCGCATCTCGAAGGTACGCCGAACACAATGTTTGGCGTTAGCCTTAGTCGATCAATTTTCTCTCTCAAGCTCTTGCAGCAAGCTCTAAAATTGATACTTACCCTTTGAAGATTTAAGCACTACGAACATGATGTTCATTCAGGCATTTAAGGTATTGCTGTAAGGACTTCCTCATTTAGTTCATTTCTCTGGTAGTGTGAGCACCCAGCTGTTAGCAGGAATAACAAGCATCTCCACTGGCAACTGGCAACTGGCAACTATGTGACATGTGTTCGGGATGTGTCCGATTGTATGCAGTCACAGCCTCAGTGATTTGTTTGTCTGTGTAATCTTCCGAAGACATCATCAGCGTGATTGCCTTGTTGCCGCTATCAGTCTTCACAGACTTAGAGAGTGATGCTCGTGCATCCACTGGCTCATAAACTTGTGGTTGATTCACCCACTGTGGCAGCGGGTTGGTCGGGTCATACTTTTGCATTAGGATTCTGGTTGTTGCCTCTAACATTACTTAGCTCCCTTCAAGGCGGCTCTTACTTCGGCTTCAAGTTCAGCTTCAAGTGCCTCATCGGCTGCCTTCACCGCTTCTTCACGTTCTTTCAGCACTTGGGTCTTGCGTTGGGCAACTGTGGCAGTAATGATTGCCTCATTCGCCTTCTCGACTCGTGCACGCAATTCGTCTTCAACCTCCCTAAACACAAAAGCCCAATCGCCCTGAATCTCCGTCTCTGGCTTTAACAAGTACACGAAGTGCTCGATTCCGTAACTTGCAGCCTCTGTGTCACATCGCTTGTAGCCCTGTGAGACTTTCTCAAAAACAAGATTAAGAGGTGTGTTAATACCCGTAGCGGTGAATTCAACTTGTGCACCCCGGTATAACTTTCGTGGAAGGTTTCCGTGGCGATCTGGTGTAGCACCGAAGATCACGTCGTGTCGACCAACGCGGCTAAGGTAATCGCGTTCAGCAGCGGCTCTACACTCAGCGATCATTTGCTTTGTTACTGTTGTTAGTACGGTGTTTGTCATATGTGTTTCCTCTCAATAGATGTATGTCTGCCAGAATGTGGGAAATAGTTGTTTGCCAGCCAGATATAGGCTGTGATGTGGCGATAATTGGGTATTTGGTGCTGGTAGTACGTGGCGTGTAACCGTGGAAAAATGGTATCTGGGGTAGCCCATAGGTTTGCCAGTTTTATAACCATCTGAGGCAGCAAGTAGGCGTGGATCAAGGACGATATTTAACGATGTATTCTCGTGCCACTGTAATCCCCAGACAGAACTTAAAATCCAAATCCCATGCGTTGGCACTTGGATGTGATTCAATCCAACAGCGAATTTTCTCTTCGCGATTCACGGGCTTGTAAACAGCCTCTTCGCGGTATCGATTACGCTGGACTGTTGCACTACCTGTACGACCGCTTGAAACTTGATCAGACACATGCGGACTTCGTGACATGAGTTCGCCAATGTCCATCAGCAGGTCTGGGTTTTTCTGACAGTATTTGTAGTAGGCGGTTAGAGACTTCTCAGATGCCAGAACAAATCGGGTGAGCCTGGTATCGGCGGGTGAGTAGCTGGTACTAACTACAGATGTGATCAGGTTGGATGGAGCGTTGACGACAAAGTATATTGCCATGGTGGTAAGTTCCTTTTCATAGTGTTTTGGTTGTCCTCCTTTAGGCGTGGATGAGTGTGTATGTGTATTAACGAACTGGGTTAGGCCAGTGCATCTTCACCGCAAACAGCGGCACCTGAAGTTCTTAGCTAATCTGCTCTGGTGTCATTCGCCCGCAATGTCTGGTGATGTAAGCCTTCAGGTATTCAAGTGAATCCTGTTTCTTCTATTCATTCTTCATCTGTTTGCTCCTCCGATTGTGGTGGGTTGATTGTGTCGAGGTTGATTAGATTGCGTTTCTTCGAGCGGTGGAATTCTTTGTTACATGTCTGCGAGCAGTACAACGCTCGCTGAGTCTTACTTGGGAATGGCGTGCAGCAGTGCTTACATGGCCGAATTACTACGGCCACAAGTTCTCCTTTGGAAATGGGGTGGAACGAACAAGCGAGCAAAAGAAAACGCATAACAGGTGCTAGCCTCTTATGCGTCTTAAGTTCACGCGATGTCTAGATGTATGTGTGTTGCGAAGTTGTTGCCGATGAGTTGAAAGCCTACAATTCTTGAACGCTACGGCGGGAACGTCGATGGATCATTAGCCCATCTACCGAGTTGCAGCCAACGTTACCCTGCGGAACGTGAGAAACCCTATGGGCGGCTGTTCGGCCTGTATGAAAACGGCCAGTACCGAACGTAAGTCAGAGTGTTTTGTTTCTCTGCCCTATACGATATTTTACCATTATCTTCGGGGCTTGTCTATAGTTGGCACGCATAATGCTTGATTAAGCGGATGTTTGATTTGTTGCTGTCACTTTGTTGTGGCGGCACCAACAACGACATATTGGCAGTGGTGCGTGCTCGCACATGGGCAAACTGCCAGCCGGATAGTAGGCTGGCAGAAGGCGGTTAGTGAGCATCAATCGATGAGATGAAGCACGTCCCTGACATTCAGATGGGAGTATCGCGCTACGGATCGAGTGTCTCGGTGTCCCGATACAATCATGATCTGAGCGTTGTTGAATCCCTTTTTCGCGACGTTCGTGATTCTGGTGTGTCTGAGTTGGTGAAGTCGAACGCTACTGTCTAAGCCTGCCTTTACGCGTGCCAAGCGCACAGCCTGAGTTACGGCGTGCGGTGTAACCGTAAACACTTGGCCGTTCGGGTGGCGTCCCACAGTGGCCCACAGTTGGGCAAGTTGGAGAATTTCAACAGCCCGGTGGGTGAGGGGGACTGACCGTGTGCCGTTCTTCCCGTCGATTACATCGGCAATGCGATCTTGGAGGTGTAGGCAGTCTTTCGTCAGCTTCAAGATTTCAGATCGTCGCATGGCTGTTTCATACGCCAGTTCTACAATGAGCTGCATGGTGGGAGACAGTTTGGCCAGTAGTAACTCAAGCTCGTTCGCACGGATTACCTTTTCAGAGGATCTGTCTGGTTTTGGTAGCGCAATGTCACTCACCGGGTTGTGAATGTTGATCAGCAATTCGCGCTTTGCGAATCGGTAGAATCGAGACATGAAAGCGAGCTGTATCCTGCACGTTGAAGGTTTCACCGTCTTCAGTCGCATGATTTTGAAGTCGTTGATCATCTTTGGAGTGATGTCTTGGATTGGCTGGGTGAAATGTCTGCCGAGGTGCTCAACTACTTTTAGTGCGTGTTGGTAGCTACCTTTACCTTTGAGCATGGTTTCGCAGTAGGTCATGCCCAGCGTGTAGATGGTGTGGTGCTTGCGATCCATCGTCACGGCTTCAATCTGGCTAGCCCATGACTCTGCTTCAGCTCTGGTGCTGAAGGTTTTGGATTGGGGAGATTTACCTTTGACTCGTACCTGAGCGTTCCAGTTGCCGGATGGAAGTAAGCGGAAATTGGCCATTTTTAACGCCTAATAATGTGAATGGGCGTTCTGTGAAACCCAAGAGCACCAAGGCTTGCAGCTTGCTCAAGCAGACCTTGACATGGTGGGGGTCGTTGGTTCGAGTCCAATCGCGCCTACCAAACAAAATCCGCTCTGCTGGGCGGTCTAGAAGGGCTCACCGAAAGGTGGGCCCTTTTTTGTTGTCTGCGATTTGCAAAACTTTTGCAAAACTTTTGCAAAACCCCCACCTCAGAATGAATCGCCTCTGGTTTCGTAGACCCTGGATCAGAAAGACGCCGCAATGGCCTGTGCAAGTTGCTGATCAGTCATTAACGGCTGACTGTAAGTCGCTCTGTAGTAGCGGCAGGCCTGTTCAAACTCCGCTCCGCGGATCTCGCCATTCGAGCCAACAAACGCCAGGGCGTCACCTTTGGCCGACTTGAAAAGATCAGGAATGCTTGATGTAGCCGCCGTGGCTCCGGAGATGATCACCGCCGGAATAATGGTGGTGATCATGAGTGCAGCCTGGAACGGGTTATTGTTTTCGGCAGCCAGGGCTTGAGGGCTGATCGACGCCATGACGACGATCACAAGAGTCTTCCATGAATCCATTATTGATATTTCCACGACCTTTGGCGGGTCGCCACCATAGCAGAGCTGGGGGTCGATTGAGGCGGGCGACAAGCCTGTGGAGTATATTTCGCCTCTATGCGCCCGCAATCTTGCGGCTCCATTCGCATGGGGGTGTGATCTGGCCAGATCACATTCCGATGCGACCTCTTGTAAGGGATCGGGCAGTTAACGACAGGCTGTCGCGGCGCTGGTTGTTCATTAGTGCTGTGCTGTTTTGTGCAGCCCTTATCGATAAGTGAAGCTCGGCCACGCCGATTTGCACTGCTATGTGCAGATTTTTTTGCATGAAGCGACCTTTGCTCACCGTGCCGTTACCAGCGCATTTATTTCAGCCAGGAAACAAACCGGACATCAGCCAGCAAAAGCGCTCGGGCAAACTGCGGGTCATTCACTTTGGGGCTCCCGTTCGAGCACTTGAGTGCCCCCCTAAAAACATCGTTCCTGGAACTCCTGTTCAATGCGAAGAATTCTCTCGCTGGCGCTGCTGGCTGCTATCTCCATTTTGCTCAGCGCTTGTGCCAGCAAAACTGTCCCGCCCGAAGAGTATTCGGGGTTTCTGTCTGACTACAGTCAGTTGCAGGAAAAGGACTTGTCATCCGGACAGACCGTGCTGTCCTGGGTAAGCCCGACTCTGGATCTGAGCCATTACTCCGGTGTGTATATCGAGCCAAGCCAGATTTATCCGCAGGTGCTGCCGACCGAACGCGGCCCCCAGTCCACGCTCTCGGCCGTGACCCGTTATTACGATGCCGCGCTCAAGCATGAGTTGGGTAAGGTGATGAAGGTTGTCGCAACGCCAGGGCCTGATACGTTGATCGTCCGGCCAGCCATTATCTCGATGTCGGCCAAAACCCAGGGCCTGAGGTTTTATGAGTTGCTGCCTGTAACGCTGTTGGCTGCCGGTGTCAGTACAGCCACTGGCATACGTGACCAGGACAGCGAAATCAGTACCGAGATCGCGGTTATAGATGCGGTTGATCACAAAGTGATGGCACAAGTAGTGCGCAAGGGGACGGGGCTTACCCTGGAAAATGATGCGCAGGTCATGACGCTGGATGATTTCAAGCTGGTGCTCGATGGCTGGGCACTGGATATGCGTCGTGAATACTTGTCCAGCCGCCATTAAGAGCCGGTCAGGTGTTTTTTCGGAGCTCGCCGCGAGGCGGGCTTTTTTGTGTCTGCGATTTGCCTGGTACCCTCACACGATTTCTAGTGCCGCCTGAATCTGATCGGCGTACTTGTTCAAGTTATTCATTTCCGTTTGCAACTGACCGGAACTGGCTGAGTTCAGAACCTTGGCCTGGATCAAGGTCAAGGCAGCTGCCACAGCCAATTCACGCCTGCCCTCGGGGCTTGCGGCACCAAAGGGGGTATCGCCCCTGAGGTTTTTGAAATGCTCAGACATGATGCTCTCCTTATTGTTGCGGGATTGATGCCTGCCATTACCGGCAACCGGTAATAACTAAAGTTTAGGGCAGGTTTGCCAGAGCGCATCTTTTAGGGCCTGAAAGCTGCCGGGTAGACAGGTTTTGCCTAAAAACACAGAGCCTCGGCAGCAGCTACAAGTCTTCATGCTCCCAAGGCCCGACAATTTCCTTACGGCACACTTCAATAATCTCATCGGCCAGCGGCGAGTCATCCGGGCAGGCACGGGACAGCACAATCGCACCAATGGCATGGGCCATGCTGTCGATCAGCTTTGCCCGCATCTGCGGCGACTCAACCCCCGCCAGCAGGTTTTCCAACCCTTGGGCAAAGGCGGCCTTGACCTCTTCGGGCTGACGCGCAGCATCCCCGCACAGGGCGGCCATGGTGCAACCAGCTCCCGGAGCATCACGGTGCTGACGGGTCAGATACTGATCAAAGAACCCGGCAATCCCCTTGCCCGCACTGTTCTCCAGTGATTGCGCCAGCCCGCAGGCAGCCGCCTCTGCCATCAGGTCGGCCTTGGAGCCGAAGTGCTTGTAGAACCCTCCATGGGTAAAACCCGCCTCGGCCATCAGGTCAGCCACACCCACACCATCATAACCACGCTCGCGAAACAGCCTGGACGCCGTCTCGACGATATGCGCCCGGTTTGCTTGTGCCTGTGCCTTGGTGACCTTCATCGTGCGTTACCTCGTTCAAACCGCTGAAAATCTGGCACCCAATATACATTGATGTTGGTCATAATCAAAAATCTTGACGACTTAGATTATGATCATCATCATAAAGTCTCGTTGATCGACATGCCGTATTCCGCGGTGTGATTCTTCTGAGAGAGCGCCTCCATGACCCTTCGTTCATCTGTTCTTATCACCGGTGCTTCCAGCGGCATTGGTGCAACCTACGCCGAGCGCTTTGCCCGCCGTGGCCACGATCTGGTGCTGGTGGCCCGTGACCAGGCCCGGCTGCAAACCCTGGCGGCACACTTGCGTCAGGAGTACCGCATTGGCGTCGATGTGCTGCCCGCAGACCTGACCCGCTCCAGCGACCTGGAAGCGGTAGAAGCACGTTTACGTGACGACTCGAAGATCGGCATCCTGATCAACAATGCTGGCGTGGCCCAGTCGGGCGGCTTTCTTGAACAGAGTGTGCAGAGCCTTAACACCCTGATTGCGCTCAACACCACAGCACTGACCCGCCTTGCCAGTGCCATTGCACCGCGGCTGGTGCAGGCTGGCGAAGGTGCCATCGTCAATATCGGTTCGGTGGTGGGGCTGGCCCCGGAATTCGGCATGTCGGTCTACGCTGCCACCAAGGCGTTTGTGCAGTTGCTGTCCCAGGGTTTGAGCCATGAGTTGTCGGCCAGGGGCGTCTATGTACAGGCTGTGTTGCCTGCCGCCACCCGTACCGAAATCTGGGAGCGGGCAGGGATTGATATCAATACCCTGCCTGAGGTGATGGATGTGGGCGAGTTGGTCGATGCGGCGCTGGTCGGCTTCGACCGCCGTGAACTGATTACCATCCCGCCGTTGCACGATGCCGCGCAGTGGGATGCACTGGATGGTGCCCGTCAGGCTCTGCTTGGGGATTTGCGCATGGGCCATGCTGCCGAGCGTTATCAATCTTGATTGAAGGGGTTGTTATGAAAGCCTTTTTTATCGACGGTTACGGCAAGAACACAGGGCGAATCGGGCAGTTGCCCGACCCGCAGATCCGACCTGATCAGGTACTGGTCCGGGTGCAGGCAGCAAGCGTCAATCTGCTGGACTCAAAAAATCGCAAGGGCGAGTTCAAACTGATTTTGCCCTATCGGTTCCCGCTGGTGCTGGGCAATGATCTGGCAGGGGTGGTAATTGCTGCAGGCAGTGATGTGCGCCAGTTCAAACCGGGGGATGAGGTTTACGCACGTCCCCCGCAGGAGGCGATTGGCTCTTTTGCCGAACGGGTTGCCGTGTCCCAGGATGCGCTTGCACTCAAACCGGCCAACCTGGACATGGAACAAGCGGCGTCCATTCCTCTGGTGGCCCTTACGGCCTGGCAAGTACTGGTTGAAACTGCCCGCCTGAAAAAAGGGCAAAGGGTACTTATTCATGCCGGCTCGGGCGGCGTGGGCAGTATTGCCATTCAATTGGCCAGGCACCTTGGCGCATATGTGGCCACGACCACCAGCACCCGTAATATGCAATGGGTTAAAGCGCTGGGGGCAGACGTCGTGATTGACTACACGCAGCAGGACTTTGAAACCGTGCTGCACGACTACGATGTTGTACTCAACAGCCTGGGCGCGGATATTCTCGAAAAATCGCTCAAGGTGCTCAAGCCTGGAGGCCAGCTGATTTCCATCTCTGGCCCGCCAACCCCGGAGTTTGCCCGGGCGCAGGGGCTGTCCTGGGGATTGCAGCAAGTCATGCGCCTGTTGAGTTATGGCATCCGCCGTAAAGCCGCTAGAAAGGGAGTGAATTACTCGTTTGTGTTTATGCGGGCCAACGGCGAGCAATTGAGTGAAATCAGCAGGCTGATTGAGTCCGGGGTGATCAAGCCGGTAATAGACCGCGTATTTGCATTCGACTCGACAGCCGAAGCACTGAGCTACGTCGAAGCAGGCAGGGCAAAAGGCAAGGTGGTCATACGTGTTGCATCTGATAGCTGAGAGTGACGCTGGCAAGTGCTAGGCTGCTGAACAACAAAGGGCATGAACTTTTTTATGGCCCCTTATTCTTTTGGTCCCGACACCATGCCCGCAAGCACCGTTTGCATCGACACAGGCTGCGCCACGCCAAAGTTCTGGAGGGACGCGCAGTTGCCCTTTATCGAGGCGCGTGCAATCGCCGATGGGCGCAAGGTCTGCTATGCACGGCACTCCCACGAGATATTTTCCATCGGTGCAATCACCTCCGGCTGCTGCACTTACCTGCACGAAAAAACCAGCCACAGCATCAGTGCAGGTACGGTGGTACTGATGAACCCCGGGGATGTTCACGCCTGTAATCCGGTAGAAGATCAGCTCTGGTCCTACGTGATGCTATATGTCGACGCACAGTGGCTGGCGGGCATCCAGCAGGGCTTTACTGAAGAGACGGGCGGAATGTTCCAGCCCATTGCGAGCACTCACACGCAATCCACTGCCTTGTTCCACGGCCTTACCGGCTTGTATGCACAGTTGGTCAGTCCGCACCTTGAGGTGTTGGCCAAGCACGAAGCAGCGATCCTGTTTTTTACCGCGATGCAGCAGGCCCTGGGCAGTTCGGTTGCGCTGCGCAAGCCTGTCAATGTACGGGTGGAGCGTGCCGCCGAGTATATCGACGAGCATTTTTTGCGCACGATCCGATTGCAGGACATCTGTACCGCCGCCAGCCTGTCAGAGGCTTACCTGATTCGGGCCTTCGAGCAGCATTACCATATGACGCCCCACGCCTATTTGATCAATCGACGGATTCAGCACGCGCAGGCGCAGTTGCGCGAAGGTGCGTTGATCGCCGATATCGCCCAGCAGACCGGCTTTGCCGATCAGGCGCATTTCCAGCGGGTGTTCAAAAAATACCTGGCGGCCACCCCCGGGCAGTACAAGGCTTAAAACCACAGCAAGGACACCGCGCACCCTGCCAGCATGGCTGCCATGCAGCGGTTGAACTGGCGGATGCGCCTTGCGCTGCGCAGGTAACGGCTGAGGAACGCCCCGGTATAGGCCCAGCAGGCCACGGACAGGTAACAGACCACAAAATAGATCAGCGCAAACGACCAGATCAGTGTGGCTTCGCCACCGGAAACAAACGCGCCCATACCCGCGACCGCCGCCAGCCAGGCCTTGGGATTGAGCCACTGCATGGCCGCGCCGTTCCAGAATGACGGTTGTTGCGCGCCACCTGCAAAGTCAATCCGACCGTTATCCATTGCCAGCTTCCAGGCCAGATACAGCAGAAATGCCATACCGGCCCAGCGAATCAGGTCGGTCAGTATCGGCCATTGCTTGAGCACTTCATGCAGGCCAAAACCGGTAAACAGCAGCAGCACGACAAAACCGATCGTAGCGCCCAACACATGGCGCAGGCTGGGGCCCAAGCCGAACTGCATGCCGGAACTCAGGGCCACGACATTGACCGGCCCCGGTGAAATGGAGGCTGCCAGGGCAAATGCCGCCATCGAAATCAACACGCTCATCGTTATGGTGCTCCGTTTTATGGTTGTGCCTTGAGATTAATGAGCATGCCCAGCGGCGTATTGAACAAAACTGCCCTGTGCAGAGGGCGGTGATGGCACCGCGCAGATTTGCCTTGCGTTGGTGAAATTTAGACTGTAGTTTTTCATGAAATTAAATGATTTAAATTTCACGGCGCCCCGTAATGAACAAGCAAGAAGAGATGGCCGCACTGGCGATCCTTATCCACGACCTGCGCAAGCACAAGAAACACACCCTCAAGGAACTGGCCGACAAAATCGGTCGTTCGGTGGGTTTTTTGTCTCAGGTCGAACGCGGTTTGTCGCAGCCCACAGTGGCTGACCTGACGGCGATCAGCGAAACCCTGGGTGTGCCGACCACCTATTTTTACAGCCTGCCCAAACCCAAGCAGTTGCCCTGGGTTACCCGCCCTGACGAGCGCCGTACCTTGTATCTGGGCAACGGGATTACCGACATCCTGGTCTCGCCGAAAATTCGCGCGTCATTCTCCATGCTCGAAAGCCTGCTTGAAGCGGGTGCCAGCAGCGGCGAGCGGTCTATGACCGACAGCTCGGAGCAGGGCGGTTATGTGATCGAAGGGCAATTGACCCTGTGGCTGGGTGACGACGATGAACCCGCCACCCTTAATGCCGGGGACAGTTTCCAGTTCGACAGCCACACCCGCTGCCGCTACGCCAACCTGACCCAGCAGCTCACGCGAGTGCTGTGGGTCTACACCTGATAACAACAAAGGAATGTCCAAGATGGATGCTGCGAGTTCTGATCTGCTGGCCGAAGTGCGCACTTTTCGCCAACGCAACCCCGAGGTGGGTTACGTCGACCTGATTTCCCTGGATATCCCCGGGCATTTCTACGGCAAGCGCTACCCCATCGACATGCTGGAAAAAGTAGCGGCTGGCAGCGTGCTCAAGCTGCCGCAAAACTGCGTGCTGCTGGGTGTGCAGGGCGGGTTGTTCAAGATTGGCGATTACTGTTTCAACGATGGCGACCCGGATGCGGTACGCCGCCTGGTGGCGGGTACGCTCAAACCGGTGACCTGGGAAGGCAAGCCCCTGGGGCAGATGCTGATCACCTCCGACGGCACCGAAAAACCGATTGTCTTCGAGCCCCGCGAAGTGCTGGCCCAGGTGCTGACCCGGCTGGCGCGCAAGGGGATTCATCCGGTGGTGGCATTCGAGCTGGAGTTCTACCTGTTCGACAAGCAACTGCGTGATGGCTTACCGCAGTTCCCCCGTGATCCGTTGAGCGATGATGCTGACGACCAGCCCAATATGCACATCGAGCGCCTGTCACGCTTTGCGCCTGTGCTGGACGAGATGGTCGAGGCCGCTCAGGTGCAGGGTATCGATGCCACTGTGATCACTGCTGAGCTTGGCCCGGGCCAGTTTGAAATCAACTTCGGCCATCTCGATGACGGTTTGCGTGCAGCGGACTGGGCAGCACTGTTCTGTCGCAGTACCCGCGGAGTTGCGCTCAAGCACGGCTATCGCGCCAGCTTTATGGCCAAGCCCTATCTGCAACATCCGGGCAGCGGCATGCATGTGCATGTCAGCCTGTACGACGCGGGTGGCAATAACCTGCTGGCGGGCAATCAGCAGCAAACCCTGCGCCACGCTGTCGCCGGGTGCCTGGAGTTGTTGCCGGCCTGCATGCCGATATTTGCCCCGAACCAGAACGCTTTCCGCCGCCTGGGCGGCACGACCAATATCGCCAGCAAGGCCAGCTGGGGCTATGAAGACCGAGATGCCTGCTTGCGCATCCCTGAGTCGGACGTGAAAAACCTGCGGGTCGAATATCGCCTGGCGGGGGCCGATGCCAACCCGTATCTGGTGCTGGCAGCGATTCTGGTGGGGCTGGAGCACGGGCTTGAAGCGGGCAAGGAGCCGATCCTGGCGCTTAACGAAGACCGCAGCAGCGGCATTGCTTTTCCGTTGGAAATGCTTGAGGCGGTACGGGCCATGCAGCACCAGCCGCAACTGCGTGAAGGTTTGGGCGCCGAGTTTGTCGATGTGTACTGCGAGAACAAGCGTCAGGACCATCTGGCCTTTATGCAGGAAATCAGCGCCCGGGAATATCGCTGGTTTTTGTAAGGGGCTTCCTCTCAATACTTGTTTGGCGCCATCATTGGCGCCTTTTCCCGTGGTCGCTCATGCCGATGCTCGTTACCCTGCGAAGGGTTTTGCACTTGAGTTGATCTTTAATAAATATTTCTGAAATTTCAGAAGCGTCCTACATATCTGATTGTTAGTTCCTGCTAGCCTGAATTCAATTGTTGCATTGGGTGGCGCTGTTAAGTTAGGGGTTAAACATGGAGTGGTTCAATAATTAACTAAGTACTTTTATACTTTAGGCCGCCTGTGAGCAATTAAAGCAGGGTGCAAGTTGTTCGGTTATAAATACTTCTTTTCGCAAGTGCTAAAGTTTGCTTTCGTAACGCCCCAACTCTATGACGTTCCTTTCTCCGGGGCATCAGCAGGTCAGAATTGTTGGAGATAAAGCTATGACGCTCTCTTGCGTTCCGCCAGTCGCCGCATCACTCATTGCCACAACCGAAACTATTCTGCATATAGCCCCTGTGTCGAAAGGCTGGAAAGCAGAAGCCCCCGGTAACGTCGTGTTCTTTCCCCCGACATTAACCAAACAAGCTCTGCTGATACAAATCGGACTCCTGCGCCCCTCAACGATCATTGTTGCAGACCAGGCCATCGATGCAGACATCATTGATCAATGGCGTATATCCCACCCGTTTGGAGACCTCTTTCTGGTTCGCAGGGGTACCAGCCTGGACAAGGTGAGGCTGGACCTGTGCGCACGCAACCATATCAGGGTGGTCAATACACCAGGGGTCAACGCGCCGCATGTTGCTGCCTATATTCTGCATTGGCTGACACTGGCCGATGGCTCCATACCCTCTGATATCTGTGTAATGGGATACGGTAATGTGGGTAAAGAGCTTGTAAAGCTGCTGCTTGATCGACATCCAGATATTCGGATCAGGGTCTTGGCCCGACACGGTCAAATTGCAGACAGTTGCGCTAAAGCCTTTCCCGATAGCCGAGTGTCATTTGTGGTGGACTGGCACCAAGCAATGCAGGGCGCTCAAGCTGTCGCCGTATGCTTGTCCCTGAATGCTGAATCCGCTCATCGCATTGATCAGTCGCTTATTCAATGCATGCAAAAAAAGGCTCGCCTGGTCTGTGTCGCCAAGCCGGATGTTTTTAGCGATGATGCTTTGCAGGCCCTGGCATGGGCAGAAGATATCCAGCTTGTACTGGACTACGGGCCGGTGACCCTGGATGGGTTCAGGATGCGCACCCAGGTGCTCGGCTGCAGCACGTGCACCTGGTGCAAGCCCGCAATGCTGACCACTCAGGCAGCAACCAGCGAAGCCTGCAATTGCGACCTTGACTATGCGGTGTCGGTTCAACTGAGTTTGCTGGGCTTGCGCGGCCTTGTCAGGCGCAAGTTGGCACAATCATTGACCCTCCCTGCTCAGCGGGTTGATGCCGGTGCGCCCCGGGTGTCGATCATCGGCAGAGGTATCAATGGCCTGCTTCAGGCCGTGATGTGCCGCCTGGCAAACTATCAGGTCACTGTCTATGGTGGCGATCAGGAGAGCGAAGGGGCCAGTCACAAAAATGTGAACATGCGTCATTTATCAGCAACGGAGACGACCGCAAAGCCGCTGCATAACGGCTACCTGCTCTCTGGAAATCAGTGTTTGGCCGTTGAGTGCAATCGCGCAGGCATAGAGCTGTTTGAAAAGCTTCTGGCCGACAATCCATCGTTGGCACCCTTTGCGCAATCGCATTATGGGGGCCCCCGGATCGCTCCGGCTGCTGATGTATCGAGCTACGATCTGAACTTTCTCCAAATAAAGGATGAGATAGTGGTGCTGTTGCAACTCTCCGGAGTTCAGTTTCTGCCTCAGTATCCGAGTCGTTCCCAAATTGCTGACCTGAGCAGAACACATTTCGTTGTCACTGCCATGGGGGTAGAGCAAACAGAGGTAGTTGCCCGGCCCGGTACCTTGGATGGCATTTCTATAGTCCACTGGTCTGCATACAACTGTATTACGGCCGAGGCAACTTATGATTTTGGCACAACACAGGGATTAGTGTGGGCCTCTTTGGTCCAGGAGCTCATCCAGGCTAGAGCCTGTGCGCTTTTGGGGGAATATTATAAGGCTGCACCCGACAGCTCATCTTCAGGAGATACCTGCTATACCTACTGATCAAATCCAGGGAGCGGCTGATCAGCACGATGAGAAAGCAGACCTTTACCACGGCATCAGCGGCCTTGCCGCTTTTGTTGTTTTTGCAGATGGCCCACGCTGATGATTCTGCAATCACAGCTAAAACCACGGACTCAGAGTGGTTGCTGCTGGCCAGCCCCTTTGTCTGGGCACCGTCCATGAGCGGGCAGGCGGCGCTCGGCGGGGTCAATACCCACGTCGATGTCCCGTTCTCGGAGGTTTTAAATAATCTGAGTTCCGTCTTTATGGGCAATCTGGAACTGACCAATCGCACCCTGGGCTTTTATATCGACGGCGTCTACGCCAAAACCGACCAGTCCGAAAGAGTGTACGGGCGCAAGATAGGCCTGGCGATTACCCAGACCACCGTTGCTGCCGGGGCCTATTACCGTGTGTATGAATACGCGCTGGGTGGCGCCACGATTTTTGGCGAACCGCGCACCTGGCGTGTCGAGCCCACCGTAGGTGTGCGCTGGACCAAACTGTCGACAAAACTGGATATCGATTCTGTCGGTTTCAGCACCAAGAAAAAAACCGAGTGGACCGACCCCTTCGTGGGCGTGCGCATGCAGGCCGACCTGAACGATCGCTGGACCCTCTCCGGCGAAACCGATACCGGCGGGCTGGATACCTCCTCGAAGAAAACCTGGAATGCCCAAGGCTATCTTGGCTACCGCATGTACCTTGCAGACCACCCCACGATCATCCGTGTCGGCTATCGCGTGCTGGCGCAGAGCTATCGCACCACCGACTTTACCGGCAATAAATTCAAATACGACGTCACCCAGCGCGGTCCGGTGCTGGGCCTGTCCATGCGCTTTTGATCAGCAGAAGGAACAAGGGAATGCAACTGCTCAAACACAGCCAACATCTGGCCCTGGCACTGGCAGGGTTTATCTTCGCACTACCGGTTGCCAATGCCTGTACCCGCCTGGTGTATCTGGGTGACAACGACACGGTGATTACCGCGCGCTCCATGGACTGGAAAACCGATGTGGCGACCAACCTGTGGATCTTCCCCCAGGGCATGCAGCGCACAGGAGAGGTGGGGCCGGGCTCGGTTAAGTGGACGTCCAAATACGGCAGTGTGATTGCCACCGGCTATGACATTTCAACCACTGACGGGGTCAATGAAGCGGGGTTGTCGGCCAACCTGCTATGGCTGGTCGAGTCCGAATATCCGCCGGTCAATAAAGACAAACCGGGGCTGAGCATCGCGGCGTGGGCCCAGTATGTACTGGACAACTTCAGCAGCGTTGCCGAGGCGGTCGATGTGCTCAAGACCGAGCCCTTTACCGTGGTCACCGCCAATGTGCCGGGTGAGAGCCGTCTGGCCACTCTGCACCTGTCGATGTCGGATGCCTCGGGTGACAGTGCCATTATCGAGTTTATCGATGGCAAGCAGGTGATTCACCACGACCGCAGCTATCAGGTCATGACCAACTCGCCCGCCTTCGATGCGCAACTGGCAATGAATGCCTATTGGCAGTCCATTGGCGGCACGGTGATGCTGCCCGGCACCAATCGTTCGGCCGACCGTTTTGCCCGGGCGTCTTTCTACGTCAATGCGGTGCCTAAAACTCAGGACGCACGCCTGTCGCTGGCCAGTGTGTTCAGCGTGATTCGCAACGTTTCCGTGCCCTACGGCATCACAACCCCCAGTGAGCCGAACATCTCCTCGACCCGCTGGCGCTCGGTGATAGACCATAAACAGGGCCTGTACTTTTTCGAGTCGGCCATTACACCCAATACGTTCTGGGTGGACTTGAACAAGATCGACTTCTCCAAGGCCACTGGCGCCGTTAAAAAACTCGACCTGGGCCCGGACCAAAGCACCATTTATTCCGGGGAGGTTTCAAGCCGTTTTCAGGTCACCCCTCCATTCAAGTTTGAGGGAGCGTAAAGCGGCGCAGGGGATAACCGTGTTTTGCGTCGTGCTCAAGCACCAGGCGGATCTCAACCCGTTGGCCCAAGGCGCGGGCGCTTCGGCGAGTGAGGCGGGGAATGGTTTGAGCGGGGTGCAGCGCGATCTGGTGTTGTCGGTTGTGCATTTGGTGGAGCTGGCCAAGGCGTATGTCGACAAGTCGCTGGACGGTCTGGCGATGCACTAAGCAGCACGCGCCTGGGGCAGCAGGCGCGTCATTTATACCGGCCGTATTGATGCCCTTGTTAATGCGTTCGCGATTGACGAAAAAAATGTCGGCATCAGGGTGCCGGAACAGCGAAGCTCTTTCCTTTTTAGACTACCCAGGACGCAGCAAGAACGCTCGCAGTGGTTTTGGTTACTACATCGTGACCTGATACCCGAAGCGCAAAGCCAGTAGGACACTGGTGGGTCAGGTGGTATACGCGCCAAAAGCTGCGCTGAAATTAAAAAAGGCGTCCATAGGACGCCTTTCAGGTGTTATTGAGGAGTAGTCGCAGCGGTTCTTTAGCTCCCGGCATTAATGCCTTGGGTTCAGAATCCGATCATCTGGCTGATCGTCACTACTTCAGAGAAACCCGTCTTCTCTGCTGCCAAAATGCGGGGGGATAAAACGGGTACCCAGTCCCGCCGTATGCGCGATTGCAGTCCTCAAGTAAAAGATTATTCCCCTGTTATTGCCCCGTCAAGTCTCAATAGCAGCGTCCCTGGAGGCTACATACTGGCCATATGTTCACCTCACTGTGTAAAGCTCGGCAGTGCGATTAAAACGTCTGCCCCATGGAGAACTGGAATACCTGTGTTTCGGCGTCATCGGGTTTGCGGATCGGTAACGCCAGGTTGACGCTCAACGGCCCCAGCGGGCTGTACCAGGTGACCCCGACACCCACGGAACTGGCCATCTGGCTAAGGTCTACGCCGTCGCAACCGGTAGTGGTGCTCAGGTAGCATTTGTTCGAGTACACGCTGCCCACATCCCAGAACAGCGAGGTGCGCAGGGACTTGTTGTCTTTGACAAAGGGCATGGGGAACAAATATTCGACCCCGCCGGTGATCATGATATTGCCGCCCAGGGCATCGGTGTCGCGGTCGGAGTAGTAGGCTTGCCCGGCGCTGGAGTAGGTGCCGGTGGCCGGGGTGTTGCGCGGGCCAAGGGTGCCGCTTTCAAAGCCGCGCACCGTGCCTTCGCCACCCGCGGTGTAGTTTTCATAGAAAGGCAGGCCATCGGTGGAGCCGTAGCTGTTGCCGTAGCCCAGCTTGGTATGGAAACGCAGTGAGGTGGCCGCGCTGACCGGCAGAAAGGTCTGGCCGGTGTAGTCGATCTTGTAAAAACTCAGGTCGCTGCCGGGTACTGTCACCATCAGGTTGAGGTTCTGCGAGTAGCCGCGGGTGGCCAGGATGCCCTTGTTCAGGGTCGACTCGGACCAGCCGAGGTTGGCCTTGAAGTTGGTGAACTCCTTGCCTTCACGATCGATAAAATCGTAGATCTCGTCGGCGCTGTAGGTGCCGGGCTCTATGCTGTCGTGTTGCACGGTCAGGCCAAAACTCAAGCGCGACGTCTCATTGATCGGGTAGCCAAGGGTGGCGCCAGCGCCATAGCTGTTGATTGAGTAGTACGACACACCATCGTCGTAGTAATCGTTGTAGTCGGTTTTGTTGTAGAAGGCGTTGTAGCCCAGGCTGACGCCGTCCTTGGTGAAGTAGGGGTCGGTAAAGCCGATGTTGTATTTGCTCTGGTACTCGGAACGGGTCAGGCCCAGGCTTGCGGAGTTGCCCGTGCCGAGAAAGTTGTTCTGGGTGATCGAGCCACCCAGGATCAGGCCGGCGCTCTGGGCAAAGCCGACACTGGCGGTGATGGAGCCGGAAGACTGCTCCTCGACGCTGTAGTTGACGTCAACCTGATCGTCTACACCGGCAACGGCCGGTGTCTCGACGTTGACTTCCTTGAAAAAGCCCAGGCGCTCAAGCCGCGTTTTCGACTGGTCGATCAGGTAGGTTGAGGCCCAGCCACCTTCCATCTGCCGCATCTCGCGGCGCAACACCTGATCTTCGGTCTTGGTATTGCCGCGAAAGTTGATGCGGTTGGCGTAGGCGCGCTTGCCCGGGTCGACCACGAATTCGAGGTCCACGCTGTTGCCGTCCTTGCTTGGGGTTGGCACTGCGTTAACGTTGGCAAAGGTATAACCCTCATTGCCCAGGCGGCGGGTGATCAGCTCCGAGGTGCTGGTCATCAGTTTGCGTGAAAACACCTGGCCCTTCTGCACCAGCATCAGTGCCTCGAGCTGTTCCTCAGGGACTTTCAGATCGCCCCGCAGCTTGATATCGCGTACCTGGTATTTCGCGCCTTCGTTGATATTGACGCTGATATAGACCTGCTTCTTGTCCGGGGTGATCGACACCCGGGTCGAGACAATTTCCATATTGATATAGCCGCGGTCCATGTAATACGAGCGCAAACGCTCCAGATCACCGGACAGTTTCTCGCGGGCGTACTTGTCATCGTTTTTGAAAAACGACAGCCAGTTGCTGGTCTTTAGGGTGAACTGGTCGTCCAGTTCGCTCTGCTCGAAAACGCTGTTGCCCACCACATTGATATGCTTGATTGCTGCCACTTCACCCTCATCGATCCTGATTTTCAGGCCGACACGATTGCGCGGCTGGGCTATGACCTCGGCCTCCACCGAGGCCGAGTAACGGCCCTGGGCTACGTACTGGCGCAGCAACTCATTACGTACGCCTTCGAGGGTGGCGCGCTGGAATATTTCACCTTCGGCCAGCCCCGATTGTTTGAGACCCTTCATCAGGTCATCGGTTGAGATTGCCTTGTTGCCTTCAATATCAATGCTGGCCACGGACGGTCGCTCGACCACCGTGATTACCAGTACATCGCCATCACGATCCAGATGAATGTCCTGAAAAAAGCCGGTCTTGAACAGTGCGCGGGTGGACTCCACCAACCGCCGGTCATCGGCCTCTTCGCCGACATTCAACGGCAAGGCGCCGAACACGCTGCCTGCGGAGACACGCTGCAGGCCGTTGATACGGATATCGGCAATCTTGAAGCCTTGGGCATGGGCCAATATGGCGTTGAGCAGCAGTGCAACCGAGCAGAGCAGGCGCGCAAAATTCATTTAGATCTTTATCCAGAACACATCGACAAGCAGCACAAGCGGGCGCGGATATGGCTCGACACGAGGTCATACCGCAAGGCAGGCAGGCTGGTGGAGGTCCAGCTTAAAAGTTCGCGGCGTATGGTGCGGTTAACCGAGTGTCAAGTTAGGTAAAGGTTGGTCGCAGGCAATGACGCTGCGGGTTGCAAGGACGATAATGCGTCGATCCCCCTTCAAGAGTTCGCCATGATCCGTGTATTGCTCGTCGACGATGACCAGGAACTGACCGGTTTGCTCAGTGAGTACCTGGAGCGTGAAGGCTTTGAGGCAACCGCTGTGCATACCGGCGAGGAGGGCGAGGTGCAGGCGCTGTCCGGGCACTACAGCATCGTGGTGCTGGATGTGATGCTGCCGCGGCTTTCGGGGATCGAGGTGCTCAGGCGCATTCGTGCTCGTAGCCAGGTGCCGGTGGTATTGCTGACCGCCCGTGGCGACAATATTGACCGTATCACCGGTCTGGAGCTGGGCGCCGATGATTACGTGCCCAAACCCAGTTCGCCGGGTGAACTGGTGGCGCGCTTGCGCGCCATCATGCGCCGGGTGCAACCGGTGGGGCAGGTCACCAGCGAAGTGATCAAGACCGGCCCGCTGGTGCTGTGGCCCGGCAAGCGTCAAGCGCTCTGGCAGGGCGTAGAATTGGGCGTGACCAGTACTGAATTCAGTTTGCTTGAAGAGCTGGCCCGCAGTGCCGGACAAGTGGTCAGCAAGCAGGATTTGTCGCTCAATGCCCTGGGCTGCCCGCTGACGCGCTATGACCGGCGCATCGACGTGCATATCAGCAGTATCCGGCAAAAGCTCGGCCCTCGCGCTGATGCCAAGGCGTGGATCCAGAGCGTACGCGGGCTTGGCTACTTGTTGATCGCCGAATGATGAAGCCCAGCCGATTGTTCTGGAAACTGTTTCTGGCTTTCTGGCTGGCCACCAGCCTGACGTTTTTTGTCGGTATTGGCATTATTACCCTGAGCCGCCAGGGCCCCGGCAACCCGCATCTGGATACCATCCTGGAAAGCGAGGAGCAGTTGCTGCGCCAGTTCGGCGTCGAGGCTGGCAGGCAGTTGCTGCAGGTGTGGCACCACCCCGATGGTGAAGCGATTGCGGTCTACGACAGCCACGGGCAACTGCTGGCCGGATTGCCGATCGTAGACCCGGTTTTTGAGCGCACGGTGCTCAGCAAGGAAGGGTTGAGCCTGTCGCTCAGGTCCTCGCGGGTGCCCGGCAATGGCGGCGGGGAAGGCGGCCCGGGGTTGATGCCATTGTTGATCGGCACCGTGATGAGCGCGCTGTTCAGCAGTTTTATGGCCTTTTATCTGGCTTGGCCACTGGCGTACCTGCGTCGGGCCATGAGTGATGTTGCCCAGGGTCGTTTCGAAACCCGGGTCAAGCCGATCATGGGCTCGCGGCGCGATGAAATCGTCGACCTGGCCGAAGACTGCGATCGCATGGCCAATCAGCTGAAACTGCTGGTGGATGCCCAGCAACACCTGCTGCATGACATCTCCCATGAGTTGCGTTCACCCCTGACACGCATGCAGGCGGCCATCGGACTGTTGCATCAGAACCCGGCGCGTGCCGATATGGTGGAGCGCATCGAGCGTGAGTCCTTGCGCATGGACACCCTGATTGAAGCGCTGTTGACTCTGGCGCGGGTGCAGGGTCGCCCCGAGAGCATTGCGCGTGAGCCGGTGGATATTATCGAGTTGCTGGCGCTGATCGTTGAAGATGCCCGGTTCGAGGCGGGTATCAAGGGTTGCCGGGTCAACCTGCAGGGGTGCGCGCCTTTTGTCAGCCGGGTCAGCGGCGAGCTGTTGTATCGCTGTTTTGAAAACGTTATCCGCAATGCCGTGCGTCATACCCACCCCGAGACGGCGGTGTTGGTGGTGGCTGGAACCAATCCTGATGGGAGCAGCCTGACGGTGCGCATTGCTGACCAGGGGCCAGGTGTTGAAGAGTCGCGATTGCAGCGGATTTTCGACCCGTTCGAGCGCGGTGCCAGTGAAGCTGGCAGTGGTTTTGGCCTGGGCCTGGCAATCGCCTCCAGGGCGGTGGAAATGCACGGCGGCACTATCCTGGCACGTAACCAGGCGGGTGGCGGCTTGTGTGTGGAAATTCATTTGCCCCGCCAGGCATGATCTTTACACGAGATTACATTGCCTTGACGGCCCTGTACGCCATGCCCCGGTAGACTTTGCCACTCAATATCGAGCGGAGGTGGGCATGTTTCTGGTGCATAAAAAGGGTTTTGTGGCCGGCAAGAAAATGGTCGACGGGCTGGTGCCTTACGACTTTTTTTGCGAAGACAACCCGGCCATCAACCTGTTTGTATTTACCGGCGCCGGGGCGCTGGGGCAAACGGTCGAGGAGCAGACGCTATGGGGCTTTACTCGTCTTGAGCGTTTTGAGGCACTGTCCAGCACCCTGGTCGCGAACAAAAAGAACCAGGGCTGGTTTCAGAGTGTGAATGTGCTCACCGGCCCTGCGCAAAACGGCACCCAGACGGTGAAATTTCAACGGGTGCTGAAAATCATCAAGCATGTCAGCGTCAGCAACCGCGTCGCCAGCAAGGCGGGCTACGAGATTCTGACCGAGGAGGGTGACACTTACTTCACCCTCCGGCACGCCGCCGGGCATAGCGCCCGGACCGTGATTTACGCCGCCGATCAGTGACCCAGCGGGTCGCGGCTGTGCTTGCCGTTGACCAGCCGTTCGATGCCCAGCGGGTTGGCGTTTTTCAGGGCATCGGGCAGCAGGCTGTCGGGGTAGTTCTGGTAGCACACCGGGCGCAGGAAACGGTCGATGGCCAGGGTGCCCACCGAAGTGCCACGAGCATCGGATGTCGCCGGATATGGCCCGCCGTGCACCATCGCATCGCACACCTCGACCCCGGTCGGGTAGCCGTTGAGCAGCAGGCGCCCGGCCTTGTGTTCCAGCACCGGCACCACTTCGGCGAACGCCTGCAAGTCAGCAGGCTCGGCAATCAGCGTTGCAGTCAGCTGGCCATGCAGGCTATGCAGGGCTTGCAGCAATTGGGCCTTGTCAGCGACTTCGACCACCAGCGTGGTGGGGCCGAACACCTCTTCCTGCAACACCTCGGCGCCACCGATCAGCAGACTGGCATCGGCCTGGAACAGTTGCGGACTGGCCTGGTTGCCTTGTTGCGGCGCACCGGCCAGGTGGCGGATGCCTTCGACACCAGCGAGGCGTTCGATGCCTTTGTTGTAGCTGACCAACCCCCCGGCATTGAGCAGGGTCTGCGCGGATTGCTCGCTGAAGAACTGAGCGAGTTCGCCAACAAAGGCACTGAACTCGGCAGAGCGGATACCCAGGACCAGGCCCGGGCTAGTGCAGAACTGCCCCGCGCCGAGCATCACTGAGCTGCCCAACTCCCGGGCAATTTTCGAGCCCCGAGCACTCAGCGCCTGTGGCAATACCAGCACCGGGTTAATGCTCGACATCTCGGCAAAGACCGGGATCGGCTGCGGCCGTGCGGCGGCCATATCGCACAGGGCGCGGCCCCCGGAAAGAGACCCGGTAAAACCGACGGCCTGAATCGCCGGATGCTTGACCAGCGCAGCGCCCACGCCTGCACCGTAGATCATGTTGAACACACCGGCGGGCATATCGCTACGCTCGGCGGCACGCACAATGGCCAGCGCGACCTGCTCGGCGGTTGCCATATGCCCGCTGTGCGCCTTGAACACTACCGGGCAACCGGCGGCGAGGGCAGAGGCGGTGTCACCGCCTGCAGTGGAGAATGCCAATGGGAAGTTACTGGCGCCGAACACCGCCACCGGGCCCACGCCGATACGGCACTGGCGCAGATCGGCTCGCGGCAGGGGCTGACGGTCGGGCAGCGCCTGGTCGATACGCGCGCCATAAAAATCACCACGGCGCAGCACGTTGGCAAACAGGCGCATTTGCCCGCTGGTACGTCCGCGCTCGCCCTGGATACGTGCGGCAGGCAAGGCGGTCTCACGGCAGACGATGGCCACGAAGTCGTCACCCAGTGCGTCGATTTCTTCAGCGATGGCTTCGAGAAAGTCGGCGCGTCGAGCGGACGGCAAACTGCGAAAAGCGGGGAAGGCGTTATTGGCGGCACTGACGGCGGCGTCCACTTCGGCTTCGGTGGCCTGGATAAACTTATAAGGCAACGCTTCGCCGGTGCTGGCATCCACGCTTTGCAGATGAACGCTGCCCGCGCCGCTGCGCTTGCCGCCGATAAAGTTCTGGCCGGTAATCTGTGTCATTACATGTCCTTATAAAGAATGAGTGGTGTTATTTGGCACACCGCCTGTCAACGGTGGGAGCGAACTTGCTCGCGAAGGCATCCACGCGGTCTGACTGAAACAACCCATCGCCTGTATCGCAGGCAAGCCAAGGCGAGCCGTCAAGACTCCTTCTGGCGCTCACTGTAGTTTTTGTCAGAAGGCCTGCCCAATGACGAATGCTGATTGGGCGATAACCTCTGGTCATCCAGCCCGACCGATAGCACTGTTTGCCAGGCAACAGTGGCTGCACAGACTGTTGCCCTGGCAACTGCGAATGTTTTTTTATATTTATAACTGATTGATTTATATATAAAAAATAGATGGCATGGATTCTGCTCTCAAGCTGTTAACGGTCGCATTTGCTGGCGACCCACTCAAAGCAAGAAGTGAGAAGTTTATGCCGTACACCCCTGCCGATGCCCCGTACCCCCTGTCCATTGCCAATGCCCATATCATCCGCACGGATGCCGAAGCTATCGATGTCGCTCATAAAGTGGCGGCGTTTTTACTGGAGGGCGATGCCGAACGTGACCAGCTGCGCCAAGTGCCCGCCGAGGTGCTGGATGTGTTCTCCAACAGCGGCCTGTGGGGTATTACCGTGCCCGCCGAGTACGGCGGGGCGCAGGTGTCTTACGCCACGTTGGCCGAAGTGATCACGATTATTTCCGCCGCCGATGCCTCGCTCGGGCAGATCCCGCAGAACCATTACTGCCTGCTCGAAGATATCCGCCTGCAAGGCACGGATTTGCAAAAGGCGTATTTCTTCGATCTGGCCCTCAAGGGCAATCGCTTCGCCAATGCCATTTCGGAAACCGGCGGCAAGACCGTGCAGGATATCCAGACGCGCTTTGTTCAAGAGGCAGATCACGTCGTTATCAACGGCCGCAAGGGTTATTGCACCGGCTCATTGTATGCCCACTGGCTTGGGGTGCTGGCGCTGGATGACGAGGGCAGGGCACACCTGGCCTTTGTGCCGCGCAGCAGTGCCGGGCTGACCGTGGTGGACGACTGGTCGAGCATCGGCCAGCGCAATACGGCCAGTGGCACGGTGCTGGTGGAGGATCTGCTGGTAGCCGACTTCAACGTTTTCCAGACCTGGCGCTCCTATGAAAACCCGTCCCTGGCCGGGCCCTTTGCGCAAATCACTACAGCGGCCATCGACGCCGGTATTGCCCGTGCGGCTTTGCGCGACACTCTGGTTTTTGTTCGCGAACATGCGCGGCCGTGGATCGACTCGGGTCTGGACAAGGCCAGTGATGATCCGCTGACGATCATCCAGATCGGCAAGCTGGGCATTCAACTGGATGCCGCCGAAGCTCTGCTCGAACGTGCTGGAAAAGTCATGGACAGCGTGCGCGCGACCCCGGATGAAAACGCGGTGGCGCGTGCCTCGGTGGCAGTGGCCAAGGCCAAGGTGCTGACCACCGAGATCGCCCTGGAAGCCAGCACCCGCCTGTTCGAATTGGGCGGTACGCGTTCTTCGCTGGCGCGCCACAACCACGATCGCCACTGGCGCAATGCCCGGGTGCATACCCTGCATGATCCGGTGCGCTGGAAGTACCACGTAGTTGGCAACTGGCTGCTCAATGGGGTCAACCCGCCGCGTCACGACTGGTCATGAGCATGATTGCGTTGCTGAGCGGCCTCAACTGGCCGGAGATTGGTGAGGCCTGCCTTGCCACGCTGAGCATGCTCAGCGTGGCGCTGGGTTTTACCGTGTTGCTCGGCTTGCCGCTGGGGGTGGTGCTGTTCCTGACCGGCAAGCAGCAGTTACATGCAAAGCCCGGTGTGTACCGGGTGCTGTCGGTGCTGGTGAATATTTTCCGTTCGCTGCCTTTCATCATCGTGCTGATCGTATTGATCCCCTTGACCACGGTGCTTGCCGGCACCTCCCTGGGCGTGAAGGGTGCCATCCCGCCGATGGTGGTGGGTTGCACGCCATTTTTTGCACGGCTGGTGGAAATCGCCCTGCGTGAAGTCGATCACGGCGTGGTGGAGGCCACCCAGGCCATGGGCGCCAGTACCTGGCAAGTGATCTGGCACACCTTGCTGCCCGAAGCGCGCAGCGGCCTGATCGCGGCCATCACCGTGACCGCCATTGTGCTGGTGGACTTCACGGCGATGGCGGGAGTGATTGGTGGCGGCGGGCTGGGGGATCTGGCGATTCGTTTCGGCTATCAGCGTTTTCAGACAGACGTGATGGTGGTCACCGTAGCGCTGCTGGTGGTGCTGGTGCAGGCCCTGCAGATAAGCGGTGATCGTCTGGTTTTACGTTACAACCGTCGTTGAGGCGGCCTATTTTTTTGGAGTTTTGCCATGAAAAAGCTTGTTGCCCTTGCGGCTGTTTTTGCTGCGCTCAGCGTTCACGCCGGTGAAAAACTGGTGGTGGGTGCCAGCCCGGTGCCTCACGCCGAGATTCTCGAGTTCGTCAAACCCGAACTGGCCAAACAGGGCGTGGATCTGGATATCAAGGTGTTCACCGATTTTATCCAACCCAACGTGCAACTGGCCGAGAAGAATATCGACGCCAACTACTATCAATATCGACCGTTTCTGGATGAGTTCAACAAGACCCGCCACACCGATCTGGTACCGGTAGTGGGGGTGCATATCGAGCCTTTCGGGGCTTACTCGACAAAGATCAAGCAGATTTCGGAACTCAAGGACGGCGCGTCGGTGGCCATTCCCAACGATCCGGTCAACGCCGGCCGGGCGCTGGTACTGCTCGATGAGGCAGGGCTGATCAAGCTCAAGGACCCGAGCAACACCCTGTCCACCACTCGGGATATTGCCGAAAACCCCAAGCATCTTAAAATCCGCGAACTGGAAGGTGCGCTACTGGCCCGCTCGGTGAGTCAGGTTGATCTGGCATTTGTGTTTGCCAACTACGCCCTGGAAGCGGGCATAGACACCAACAGCGCCTTGATCGTGGAGAAGGGCAAGGACTTGTACGTCGAGTATCTGGTCGCCCGACCGGACAATATCCAGAGCCCGGCTATCCAGAAGCTGGCCCAGGCACTGAACTCGCCACAAGTGCGTGAGTTCATCCTGAGCCGTTACAAGGGCCAGATCGTGCCTGGCTTCTAATCCTCTGTCAGCTGATTTGACCGCCACTTTCCAGCACATCGTGCCCGGTGTTCAGGGCCGTGATCAGCGCGATACGCAGCCCTTCCACCTGGGTGGCCAGTGCCATGGATGGCCCGCCTGTCTCCACTGCCTGTTGCGGCAGCGGCGGGACGTGGATAAAGCCGCTGCGTACGCCAGCACCGGCCAATGCATGCTGCAGGTAATAGAACACCTGATTGCAGACAAAGGTGCCCGCCGTGTGCGACACCGACGCGGGAATGCCGGCTGCTTTAATCGCGCGCACCATTGCCTTGAGCGGCAAGGTGCTGAAATACGCCGCAGGCCCTTGCGCCACGACAGGCGTATCGATCGGCTGATAGCCGAGGTTGTCGGCAATGCGGGCATCGTTGATATTGATCGCCACCCGCTCGATGCAGATATCAGTGCGGCCGGGGCCCAGCCCGACGGCGATCACCAGTTCCGGCTCGAACTCTTCCAGCAACTGCTGCAGTTGCCCGGGTGCCCCGCTAAAGGTGCAGGGCAACTGGCGGGCGACGATACGTATATCGTCGTGCAAGTTACCGTCCAGAAGGCGCACGGCCTCCCAGGACGGGTTGACGGTATCCTGGTCAAACGGTTCGAAACCGGTCAGCAGTACAGTGCGCATCAGGGCCTCACATCAGCAGGTAAAGAAGCACGATATTGACCACCAGCATCATCAACGCGGTGGGCATTTGCGCCTTGATCACGGCGTATTTGTCCGGAAGTTCCAGCAGGGCTACGGGCACGATATTGAAGTTGGCCGCCATCGGCGTCATCAACGTACCGCAGTAGCCGGAGAACATGCCGATAGCCGCCATGACTGCCGGGTTGGCATCGTAGATACCCACCAGCACGGGCACGCCGACACCGCCGGTCATCACCGGGAAGGCGGCAAAACCGTTGCCCATGATCACGGTAAACAACGCCATGCCCAGCACGTAGACAATGACCGCCACCAGGCGGTAGTCCATGTTGATATAGGCAGTGGTGACGTGGGCAACGGCGGTACCGACCCCGGCGTCGTTGAACAGCAGGCCAAGCATGGCGAGCATTTGCGGCAACACCATGGTCCAGCCCAGGGCTTCGGTGAGGCGTCGTGATTCGCGCAGGCCTTGCAGTGGCGTATCACGGGTCAGGATGCAGGCCAGCAGCAGTGCCACCATACAGCCAATACCCAGGGACACGAAGGTGGTGTTTTTTGGGTCGAGCAGTGGCACGCCACCGATCTGGGTGTTTTTCAGCAGGATTGAACCGATCACCGTCACCAGTGGAATCGACAGCGCCGGGATAAACAGCTTGTGGCCCAGACGGCCAGCACTGGCGCGGGCGGCCTTGACATGCAGTTCGGCGTGGGCACCACGGCCGACGCCACCGATACCGGCAATACCGGCCATGATCAGCACGCCAACACCGACCACAAATGGTGACAAGCGATCACCAATCAGAAACACCATGGCGAACAGAGCCCAGAACAGACCGCTGGTCCAGCGTTTCGGGTGGGTGCGATCGCTCAGGATCATGCCGGCGGTGATCAGCAGCAGAACACCGGCCAGCCAGTAGAAATACTCAATGGAAATAATCATCGTGCCAGCTCCTGAGCAGCGTCAGCTTCAGCTTCTTCCTGGGCGACTTCGGCCATGCTGCGTTCCAGCATCAGGTCGAAGCGATACAGGCGCAGGGCATGCACGATAAAGGCGCAAATCGCCGTCGGAATCCCCCAGAAGGCAATATGCAGCGGCTCGACATCAAGCCCGGAACCCAGCAGGAAAGTGTGCATCAGCGCGATTGCACCGAAGGCCACAAACACGTCCTCACCAAAGAACAGGCCGATATTGTCGGTCGCAGCGCACATGGCCAGCACTTTCTGCCGCACGGGTGCAGGCAGCTTGCCGTATTTGTTTTCGGCGGCGCCCTCGGCCATTGGTGCCAGCAGCGGGCGAACCATTTGCGGATGCCCGCCCAGACTGGTCAGGCCCACTGCGGCGGTGGTTTCGCGGACAAACAGATACATGATCAGCAGGCGCCCGACCGTGGCGCGCTTGAAACTGGCAATCCAGTTTTGCGCATGCAGGCGCAGGCCGTGGCGTTCGAGCAGGCCGATAACGGCCAGGGGCAATAGCAGGATCAGTTGCAGGGCACGGGTTTGCAGAAAGCCTTCACCCATTTCGCTGATGATTTTTTCCAGAGGGAAGTTGGCAGCAAGGCCGGTAACGATGGCTGCCGCGCTGACCACCAGCAGCGGATTAAAGCGCAGCACAAAGCCAATGATGATGACGAACACGCCAATCAGCGGCCACAGATTTACGACGGTTTGCATGAGGGGAGTATCCCTTTAGCTGGTTGCCGCAGCACCAGGGCAGGCTGGTGTGAGCAAGTCGAAAGCGGTCAGGCTCACTTTCGAAAAATCGGTACGCTGCCGGACTCAGCGTGTTTTTTTATTTTTGACGACCTATGACGCCATTGGCCGATATGTTTGGTGGCTTTGGGTTGGGCGTCCAGTCAATAAAAGTTGTCACCGCTGAACAAAAAAGTTTTATCAATCACCGACTTAAGCCGACTGGCCTGCACCTGCGGCAAGGGTTTACAGTGCTGCCCTGGTTTTGCTTGGGTGAGGCGTCCTAAATGAATATGCGATTTCTTCTTACGTTCGTCTGGGTGGCGCGTCTTGGCAGCTTTCGACTGACCGCCGAAAAGCTTTCAAGTACCCAGGCAGCCATCTCCAGTCGCATTTCAGTGCTTGAAACCGAGCTGGGCGTGCAACTGTTTCAACGTGATTCGCGTGGGGTCAACCTGACCCGTGAAGGTCATCAGGTACTGGGCTATGCCGAGGAGATGCTGGCCACCCAGCAGCGCCTGCTGCAGTCGCTGGGGCAGGCGGACAGCTTTGCCGGGCGGCTGCGCATCGGTGTGATGGACACCGTGATCCACAGCTGGCTGGGGGATCTGATCAGTGCCCTGAGTCGCGACTATCCCCAGGTCGAGGTCGAGCTGACGGCCGATACCGCGCTCAATCTCAATGAACAACTGCTTAAAGGGCAGTTGGACCTGATCTTCCAGACCGACTTGTTGCGCGCCGATGGCGTGCGCAATGTGCAATTGGCCAGTTACCCCCTGAGCTGGATTATCGCCAGGGGCGCGGCGCTGGATCGCCGCTACGAGAATCTGGCGGATCTGTGCCAGGAGCGGCTGCTGACCTTTTCGCGTTTGTCGCGGCCCCATCAGGACATGCTCAACTTCCTGCACCAGCACGGCATTGCCACACCGCGAATCAGCTGTATCAACTCGGTGGCGGCGATTATCAAGCTGGTGGCCGACGGCTTCGGCATCGGTGCCTTGCCACCGGTACTGGTCAGCCGCGAACTGCAAAGCGGGGCGATGATTGCGCTGCCGATCGAAACTGCGCCGGGCTTTGCGGTGTATGCGAGCTGGCGCACGGGAGCGGGGCTGGAATTGAACGAGGCGGTGGTCAGCCTCAGCCAGGCAGTGGTTGCTGAGTATCAGCGCAGTGTTGTGCCTGAGCACTTTGTACTGCCTGAAGTCTGATTCAATGCTGCTCACTTGATGTGGGAGCGAGCCTGCTCGCGAAGGACTCAAGAGCGTCGCGATTATCCAGTCAGCACGCGCTATCGTTCACGGCCTTCGCGAGCAGGCTCGCTCCCACAGGAGTAGCGTTCGCTGAGTTAACATCTGATCCGTATTTTTTCGCGTTAACTGCGACTGTTATGTATGCAGCTTGCGGCGCAAAATTCCCGTCAACCTTTCGAGACAGACGAGGACCTGAGTAAGCAGCAACGCTCGCGTGTGGTCGGCTGATGCTCTGCGCCTGTTTTATTACGAACGTTTGACGGGGAAATTTGATGAGCAAGATGGCATGGTTTTTGGGCGGCTTTCTGGTGTTGACCATTGGCATCGGTATTCTGGCGACGATTCCGCCGGGTTGATCAGCGACACTATCAGGGGCAATAACGCCCAGAAAAATCCGCGCCGGGTTCATGCAGGTTATTGCATCGCGACCCTGCGCCATCAAGTTGGAATGCAGGCAGTGCTTGCAAAAATGTATCCGGATCAAATTGCATTCAACTGATTTTGCAGTTTGAACAGTTCGGTATCTGTGCTGATACCGAGTTTTCTAAAAGCCGACTGTTTTTGCCCGCTGATGGTTTTTCGGCTGCGCAGGAATTTGCTGGCTATCTGGGAAACCGACATGCCTTCCAGGCAGCAACGCAATACTTCGCTCTCCTTGGGGGAAAGTTGTGGGTGGTCTGCCAATACCTTGTCACCGTCAAATGGCTGGGTCATATCTAACTGCACAACCGACAACTTTTCTATTTTCGTTGATATTGCGGGTGACATGTAAATACGGTCCATGGCGACCATACGAATGGCGTGCAGCAGATCTTCGGTTTCCTGGGATTTCCCTACAAAGCCATGGGCACCGGCACGGATGCTCATGTTGACAGTGGCGGGGCGCTCCAGAGAGGAGTAAATCAAAATCCGGATAGTCGGATAGTGGCTATGTACCAGTTTAATCAGGCGCAAACCATCAAGTTCACCATCGCCCAACAGATAGTCCAGCACCAGCAGGTCAACGTCCTGGCCTCGCAGACTGTCAATCAGGTAGCGACTTGTTGAATAGGCACCGAGTACTTTGAAATCGGCTTCCAACGATAACCGGATTTTTAAGGCGTCCCTGATCAGTGCGTGATCATCCAGCAGAACGATACGCAAAGGCGATGCGACAGACCATCTCATAGTCGACCTGTTCCAGAAGTTGTTTCGATGAAGCCTGCAAAGTTTTCCAGGGTATTCTATTAATTATAGTTCAAGTTCGTACAAATAACGGATGTCAATGTAGCCCGCTCAATTGTCCTGGGCGCTGATATTTCTCGTGTGCTTCCTTTTGATGCAATGCATTGAATTTGAGACAAGTCTCATTTCGCTGAGTTGATTGTGTTGCCAGAATTATCCTACGGATACTTCGGCTAATGCCTCTGGCGCGCAGCCTGCCATGGCATTAGCGATTAACCTTGGAGGCATTCTGTGTCTACCGCCAGCCTGCCTGCCGAATCAGGGAATGAAAGCCCTGCCATATCCGCTCCACAAACTCGCATCGAAGACACGTTGCTGCAAAGTGTCTCGTGGCTTTGTGAACATTATGGTTTGAGCCGCTCATCCGAAGCGCTTACGGCGGGCTTGCCCATGGCTGGGCTACTTTCTCCCTCGCTGGCGCTGGCCAGCCTGACAAATGCCGGAATAACTGCAGCACTGGTGCAACGGCAAGTTCGAGCGTTATCCGAACAGTTGTTTCCGATCATTCTGCTGCGCAAGGAAAGGGGTGGTTGTGTGCTGGTGAGCCGCCGCGCAGAGCCTCAGGCCGAAGATAATCGGGCATGCCTGTATCAGGTGATTCTGCCGGAGATAAGTACCCGTCCGGTGGAAATCCCCCAGTCCGAAATGGACGAGTTGTACGCCGGTTTTGCCATTCTTGCCAAACCCTGTGCCAAGGTCGATACACGCGCTGGCGAGGAAGCCGCAAGGCCAGCCGGGCACTGGTTGTTAAGTACCCTGTGGCGCTATAGGCGCTACTACCGCAGTGCGGCCATCGGTGCGGTACTGATTAACGTCCTGGCACTGGCCAGCATTTTTTTCACTATGAATGTCTACGACCGGGTGATCCCCAATCAGGCTTTTGTGACGCTGTGGTCATTGGCGATCGGTGTGCTGGTGGCCATGGTGTTCGAGGCAATTGCCCGGTATGTGCGCGCGCACTTGTTGGATCATGCGGGCAAAAAGGCCGACCTGGTGCTGGGTACTCTGTTGTTTCGTCAGGCATTGTCGATTCAGATGGAACACAAACCCGGGTCTTCAGGAGCGTTTGCAAACCAGTTGCGCGAATTTGAGTCGGTCCGTGATTTCGCTACATCTGCCACTCTGGTGGCCATCTCCGATTTGCCATTTGTATTGATGTTTGCCGGTGTGATCTTTGTTGTCGGCGGCCCGCTGGGCTGGGTGCCATTGCTGCTGATTCCGTTGATTGTGCTGGTCAGTGTGGCTGTCCAGTGGCCGCTAGCGCGCACGATGAAAGAAAACCTGCGTGAAACATGCCTCAAGCAGGGCTTGCTGATCGAGGCCATTGAAGGTCTGGAAACCCTCAAGGCTGTAGGCGGTGAGGCCTTTATGCAACGGCGCTGGGAAATGTTCAGTGCGTTGGCTGCCAATACGTCGATGAAGGCGCGACAGCTGTCGAGCGTTGCCGGCGGCGTGGTGATGTTTTTTCAACAAGTGCAGACGGTGGTGCTGATTGTGCTCGGGGTGTATCTGATCAATGCCGGTCAGTTGACCATGGGGGCGCTGATTGCCACCGTGATGCTCGCCAGTCGTGCAACCGCCCCGCTGGCTCAGGTAGTGGCGCTGGCTGTGCGTTTCCAGCAGGCAAAAGCTGCGCTGCAATCGTTGAACAAATTGATGAAAGTACCTGTGGATCGAGATCCCAGTCTTGAATATCTGGCCAAACCGCAGTTGACCGGTCAATTAACCCTCAAGAACCTCACCTTCGCCTACCCGGGGCAATCAAAACAGCTCAATCAGCCTGCCTTGCAGGGGATTGAACTGACGATAGAACCGGGCGAACGGGTGGCGATTCTCGGCCGGGTCGGCAGCGGAAAGTCGACGTTGTTACGGGTGATGGCGCGCCTCTACCTGCCAGTGAGTGGGCAGATGTTTACCGATGGTCTGGACGTCAGCCAGATCGATCCTGCGGACTGGCGCAAGGCCGTTGGCTATGTTGGACAGGATGCACGACTGTTTTACGGCTCCCTGCGCGAAAACGTGATGCTCGGGCGGCCTGAAGCGACAGCCGAAGAGTTTTTGCGGGTGCTGCGTCTGACGGGCCTGGATCATGTCGCTGCTCGTCATCCCTTGGGTATCAACCTGCCGATCGGTGAAATGGGCGAAGGCTTGTCCGGAGGTCAGCGTCAGTTGGTGTCGCTGGCCCGCAGTTTGCTGGCCCGTCCGTTACTGCTGTTGCTCGACGAGCCCACCAGTGCCATGGATTCGCAGACTGAAACGCAGTTTATGCAACACCTGCAGCGTGTCACGCAGGGGCAGACCCTGGTTGTGGTGACTCATCGCCCGTCAGTGCTCAGGCTGGTAGAGCGCATTCTGGTGATTGACGAGGGCAAGATTGTCGCCGACGGCCCCAAAGACATGATTCTGGCTGCCATGGACAAAAACGTTCATGACGCGCCAACAGCAGCCAAATACCGTGCGACGTCGGTTGGCTCGAATGCCACCCGCAAAATTCAGCCCAATGCGGAGTCGGCACCATGACCCGCATACGCTTGCACCGTCGAAATCTTAGCCCGCTGTTACCTGGCGATTCCTTCTACATGAAAGATGTTCAGGAGTCATTGCTGATCCAGACGACGCCTGGCTCCCGGCTGGTCATGTACCTGATTGTAGCGGTGCTGACAGGTGGCCTGGTATGGGCACATTACGCTCGTGTTGAAGAAATCACCCAAGGTGAAGCCAGGGTCATCTCCAAGAGCCGTGAACAGATTATCCAGAGCCTGGAAGGCGGGATTCTGTCGCAAATGGATGTGCGTGAAGGCGATGTTGTCGAGAAGGGGCAGGTGCTGCTCAAGATTGACCCTACCCGTGCCCAGGCCAGTTACCGCGAGACCTTGTCCAAAGTCATCGGCCTCAAGGCCAGCATTTCCCGCTTGCGCGCCGAAGCTTACCAGCAGCCGTTGCAGTTCGATGACATGGTCAAGGCCGACAAGGTGGTCATGGAGCAAGAGATTCAAGCTTATAACGCGCGCAAAAGTGCACTGAACCAAAGTATTAACGGGCTGCAGCGCAGCTATGACTTGAGCGCGCGTGAGCTGCGTCTTGCCGAACCGCTGAGCGCCAGGGGCTTGATGTCCGAGGTCGAGCTCTTGCGCATGCGCCGTCAAGCCAACGAAATAAAGACGCAGATCATCGAGCGTACTAACCGTTACCAGGCAGAGGCCAGCGCAGAGCTGGCAAAGTTTGAACTGGAGCTGTCACAAACCAGCGAAAGCCTGGTGGGGCGTGCCGATGTTGTGGAGCGCACCACGCTGACCGCTCCCGTGCGCGGCACCGTCAAGAACGTACGGGTCAATACCCGTGGCGGAGTGATTCAGCCCGGTGAGCACATTCTGGAAATCATTCCTCTGGAAGACCAGTTGCTGGTGGAAGGCAAGATTCGCCCAGCCGACGTGGCTTTCCTGCATCCGGGCCTGGCAGCCATGGTGAAGATTTCCGCATACGACTACAGCATTTATGGCGGACTCAAGGGCAAGGTCCAATACATCAGCCCCGACACCCTCAAGGATGACCAGAAAGCCGCTGCCGGCCGCGCTGACGATACCTATTACCGGGTGCTGATCCTGACGGACAGCAGCAGCCTCGAGGCCGGCGGAAAATCGCTGCCCATCATTCCCGGGATGGTGGCCACGGTTGAGATCCGCACGGGTGAAAAAACCATTCTCGACTACCTGCTCAAACCGGTACTCAGGGCTCGGGAAGCATTCCGGGAGCGTTAACCATGACGTTTAATTCAGCGGTTGCACAGTCCAGACTCGGGGCTTGTGTCGTTGTGCTGTGCTTGTTGGTTCTGTTCAGTTCTCAAACGGCAGCGGTTGGTACGCCTCCAGCCCTGGCGCGTATTGAGCCGCAGCCCTACAGCGTCTCGGCCGTGGCCTATGCCGGTCTGTCCAACCGCATGACGGCTCGGGCCCAGCAGGGCGAAATCAATACTGGCCCTTCAGCGCAAGAGCTGCGAGGCATTTTCTCGCAGGCAGTGGACGCAGCCATCATGCGCAGCCCGAAAGTGAAAGGGTTCCAGGCGCAACAGCAGGCTGCTAGCTCCGATATCGATGAAGCCAAGGGGCACCGTTGGCCCCAGGTTGAACTGGGCTCTCAAACCAGAGCTTTGCAATTTGGCAAGAGCTCGCAGGACGAACAGGTCGGTGGAGGGATCAACCTTTCGATAACCACCATGGTTTACGATTGGGGACGCCTGGATAACACCATCGCCAGCCGCAAGCAGTTGGCTGTTGCCGCTGATGAAGGCACGGTCGCGCAGATGGAAAGTACGGGCTACGAAGTAGTGTCTACCCTGATAGAACTGGGTAAGCAGCGGGTCATCAGCGATCTTGGCCAGCAATTTGTCAATCGCATGCAAGATTTGGAGAAAATGCTCGCTAGTATCGTTGCGGTGGACCATGGCCGAGCCAGTGAGTTGACCCAGGCCAGGGCACGCCTGATGCAGGCCCGGGCCTTGCGCGATGCGGCTGTCGCCAGGGCCCGTGATGTGCAAATCAGTTTGTATAAACTGGTGGGTGAGCGCGAGGTTCCGATCCCGCGCAGCAAACAATGGAACATCAGCCTCACCCCAATGGAGCAACTGCTCAGTGATGCGCAGAATCATCCAACGATCATCCAGGCTACTGCCCAGGCAGAGTCGGCAGAGTTGCAAGCCAAAGTCGTACATGCTTCCGGCTTGCCGCAGTTGAACTGGGTGATCAGCAAGAACACCAGCCAGGACTCATTCGGTCGCGAGCAGCCTTGGCAGACCACCCTGAATATGACCTGGAGTGTCTTTAGCGGGGGGGGCAAACCGTGCAGCCGAGCGTGCGGCCTTGTATCGCGCCGACGCCAGCCGTCAAGAGACGGAGCAACAGCGCCTGGACCTGGAGTACCGCATCCGTACGGCTGACAACGATGCACGCTCCCAGCTGGAACGGGCCGAGTTGTATCGCGACTTGTCGGTGGAATCAGATCTTGTCCGTGAGGAGTTTTTCCTGCAGTGGAAAGAGTTGGGCAAGCGCTCCTTGCTCGATGTGCTCATTGCAGAAACTGATCATTACAACAATCAGGTCAATGAAATCAGCAACCGCTTTGACGGCTATCAGTCGATTGTGCAGGAGTACGCCAGTGCGGGGGTTCTTGCGCGCTGGTTGCAGGAAGGTCATTAATAGCGGTGTTTGTACCCAGGTCAGGTGTAAGGATTTTATTTTTATCCTCATTCTCTATGGAATGGCTGCACTTTGAACGTATCAGCCGCAAGGCGTTTTCTCTTTATGCTGGGCATGCTGCTGTTGGTGGCGACTTGTTCGGCCTACGCCGCAGAGCCTGCGCAACTGCGCGTGCGCACACCTGTGCTGGCTCCCAAGGTGGCGTTCGACCCTGATACTCGCGCATGGCTGGACAACAAACCTACGGTTCGGGTTGCATTCTGGGGTACCGCGCGGCCTCCACTGCACGCAGGTTATGAGCCTGATGTATTTGAGGGTGTCACAGCAGATGTACTGGGGTTGCTGCAGCAGACCATGGGCGTTCCCTTTGAAATCCTGCGTTATGGCAACAGGCCCGAGGCGCTTCAGGCCATTGCTAGGGGTGAGGTTGATATGCTGGGGCTCAACGACGTGAGCCAGACCGACCCGCAGACGCTGCCCACCACACCCTACCTGTTAAACCGGCAAGTTATCGTTCGGCGCATTAACGAACCCGTGACCACTGATACTGACATCGCCCGCGGCCGCCTCGCTTATCTGGGCACCGGGTCAGAGCAGCAGCTACTGCACGCGCAGTACCCTGACAGTAGCCTGATTCGCTACTCCAGCCATTTGAACGCCATGGCGGCACTGGCTTATGGCCAGATCGAGGCCTTTCGCACCAATGCCATTACGGCCGAGTTTCTGATTTCCCGCTTATACCGCAACAAACTCTTTATTGTCGGCAATGCCGCGTCGCCCAATGTTGCCGATATCAATTTTGCAGTCAGCGCCCGTACCCCTGAACTGCTTAAAGCGATCAACCAATCACAGGCGGCATTCCCGGCGGCCGGAATGTCGCGGATCACTTCACGATGGGGGTTGAGCAACAACTTTGTGATCGCTCACAAGATGCTCGACTTGAGCCCCGAGCAAAAGGCCTGGATTGTCGCTCACCCCAAGGTCAGGGTACTGGTGGCTGGGGCTTATGCGCCGCTGACATTTTTCGATGAGCGCGACCGCCTGCAAGGCTTGGGTGCCGACTTGCTTAAGCGGATCAGCCGAAGCACGGGTCTTGAGTTCGAGCTGGTGCGCAGCGAGGGTTCCGGCGATATGGTCGAACAGCTGGAGCATCATCAGGCGGATATGATTACGGCCTTGAATCTCGACGATTATCGGCTCTCTGCTGAGCAGTATACCCAGCCCTATCTGGTCAGCCCGTTTGTGGTGGTTACCCGGCGGGGGCATGCCGATATACACAGCCTTAATGAACTCAATGGCTTGAAAGTGGCACAGCCCGCCGGCAACGCCCTCTCAGCCTGGGCCGAGCAGACCTATCCCGGGATTACCCAGGTGGCCGTTGAAAGTCCGACCCATGGCCTGGAAATGCTGATGGCAGGTCAAGTCGATGGCAGTGTTCAGACCCAATTCGGCGCTAACTATTTCATCAATTACTACTACCAGCAGGATTTGCATATCGCTTCGGTATTTGGAGCAATGCCGGCAAGGATTGCCATGGCTGTCGCCGAAGACAATCAGATCCTTAAAGGCATCATCAATCAGGTGCTGCAGGAAACACCCCCCGAAGAGCTTCAGCAATTGACAGATCGCTGGAGCAGTTACGACGTACCTGCACTCGCCAACTCCTGGAACACTTACAAGGATCTTGTTTACATCATCATCGCCTGTGCGATTTTGTTTGTGCTGGTGGTCCTGATCTGGAATTACTTTCTGCAGGTGCAGATCCAACAACGGAAAAAAGCCGAGCAGACCCTTGGCGATCAACTGGAATTCACCCGCACCTTGATCGATGGTGCCCCGGTTGCCCTTTACGTACGGGACGAGCAAGCACGCCTGGTTCAATGCAACCGTGCCTATCTGGATTTTCTCCAGACCAATGCCAACGAAGTCCTCGGCAAGACCTTACTGGAGAGCCAGCACGTCAGCCCGCACATCAATGCGCGTTACCATCAGTTGTATCTGGACATACTGAAAACGGGTCAGCCGGTCTATGCCGATCTGGAAGTGCTGGTGAAAGACCAGCCCTATCAGATTTATCATTGGGTATTGCCGTTCAATGACAGTAATGGTCGTTATATTGGCCTGATCGGTGGTTGGCTGGACATTACCGAGCGTGTGCACCTGACAGAAAAGCTGCGTCTGGCCACGGAGAACGCCCTGGAGGCCAACCGCTCCAAATCGGTATTTCTGGCGAGCATGAGTCATGAAATCCGCACCCCTATCAGCGCCTTGATCGGCCTGATTGAGATGTTGCGGGTACGGGGCGCTTCACCGGAGCAAATGCAAGACAACCTGCAAGTGGCTCACCAATCAGCTCAGTCATTGTTGTCGTTGATTGGTGACATTCTGGATTTTTCCAAAATCGAAGCGGGTGTTATGGAGCTGTTGCCAAGGCCCACTCATCTGACCGAGTTGATGCAGTCGCTGTACAAGCTGTTTTACAGCAGTGCCCGAAAAAAAGGCCTGGATTACCGGTTGTGTATGCAGGTTATTCATCACGGCGTGAGCATCGATGCCTTGATGCTCAACCAGATCATTTCGAACCTGTTGAGCAACGCCATCAAGTTTACCGAGCAGGGCCGTGTGCAATTGTTGCTGCGTGAGCTCCCGGGGACGAACAACACCGGCTATGGCCGGTTTTCGATTGAGGTCAGCGACTGCGGGGCAGGCTTGAGCACTGAGCAGCAGAAGAGAATTTTTGAGCCATTTGTACAGGCCAACCCCAGCGAGGATCGAACCAAGGGCACCGGTCTGGGGCTTAGCATCTGTGTCAGTCTGGCCAAGTTGTTGGGCGCGCACCTGAGTGTCAGCAGCCAACCAGGCGTGGGTTCACGCTTTACCCTGATGTTTGAAGCGCCGTTGATTGACATCGCGCAAGACGGTGTCCAGATAAAAGCAAAGATGCCTTTGACTTATCGTCTGAAAGTGCTGGTAGTCGAAGATCATGCGCCCAATCGCCTGGTGCTGTGTCAGCAGCTGGAGTACTTGGGCCACGAAGCCGTGTCATATGGTGACGGCGAGTCGGCACTGGCCATTTGGGAACAGGCCAGCCCGGCATTCGACCTGACCATCACCGACTTCGGTTTGCCGGGCATGGACGGTTGCGAGTTGACGCGGCGCATGCGTGATGTTGAGCAGGCTATGGCCCGGCGTTGCCATCCAATTTTTGGCTTGACTGCCAACGCCCAGCCGCAGGTTGTCGAGCGTGGTCTGGCAGCGGGCATGAATCGCTGCATATTTAAGCCCCTGGGGCTGGATGCTCTGGCGCGCTTGATTGACGACGTAGTGCAACAGTGCGAGCGTCGTGCCCGGGCTGCTGCTTGTACTGTGGGAGGCGAGTTGGAGAAAATCAGGCTGCTCAGCCCCGAGTCTTATAGTTCCTTTTTGGAGGAAATCCTCAAAACCCATCGTGATGATGCGCTTGAGCTGACGCGGTTGCTGCACAGTGGAGGGGTTGAGGAACTGGGCAAACTGGCACACAAGATCTGCGGCGGGGCACACCTGACAGGCGACCTCGTATTAAAAGATGCCTGCAGTGCGCTCGAAAGGGTTGCGGAGCAAGGCTCGCTGGAGGCTTGTCATGGCCCGGTGGCGACAGTGCTGGCAAGTCTCAAGGAGTCGGAGGAGCGGCTGTTGCAGCACTGAGGTCTCGCTGCGACCGCTGACTTATTGGCAGATATTTGCGCTCCGATTACTTCGCCAGATGCTTAAAACGCTACTCAATGTCGAGCCCTACACCAGGTTTGTTTGCACCCCTTGCTGCACCAACAACTCGGCATCCAGCGCATCGTGGCGATACACCTCGTAGACCACGCCACTCACGCTCACTTGGCCACTGTTGGCCCAGTTGCCCGGATCAATGCTACCGGCCATCAGGTCATCAAGATTGACGGTGTCACCGGCAGTTCCCTTGACCATCATTTGTACGAAGCCATCATCGTTAAACAACGAGACACCGCCTTGTTCCAGCACATCACTCAAGGTCAAATTCAGGGTGTTATTATTGGTACTGTCGAGGTCAATGATTTCAATGGACTTCAGTTTGTCAACAAGATTGGTCAAGTTCAGCAGTTGGTCACTACCGGTTATTGCAAGGGTATCATTACCACTGCCACCGTGGATTTCACCGTAAACGCTATTGGTGAAGCCACTGACGTCGGCCAGCGAAAATACATCGTTACCGCTTGTGCCATAGTGTGCGCCGAACTCTTCGCCACTGATGGTTTGCATGCTTGGGGCATCCTGGAATTCAAAACCGTTAAGTTGATAGAACTGGAAGTTGTCCATAAACCCCCAGTCGGTGGTGTACGCCTGGATACTGCCGATCAATACACCGGCAGGAGCGGTGTAAGTCACTGTATAGCCAGGTCTGTAGGCGGCAAATTCCAACGTTTCCAGCAGGTTTCCACCAGTATCGTAAAAAGAATAGCTTGCCGGTTCATCTAAATGATCGGTGGTAAAGGTTATCGACGTGCAGGGGGTATTTGGGGTTATTTCAAGTCTGTCACCGGGAGTGCCGTTTACAGCAGATTCACCGAAATACAAACGCTTGCCACTGCCATAAGAGGGATATGTGTTGAAGTACGAATTGACTCGAGTTTGACCTTCAAGAACGGTGACCTGCATGTTTTCCAAAGTTAGAGTATTCCCGGCCAGGTACGTTAAAGTGTCGGTTACACTGCCGAAGTTTTCAGTGGTGACTGTAATCACATTGCTGATGTATTGAGAGTTGTTCCCCGCAGCATCAACGATCGCAGCGCTTACGTCATCAACCGTAAGTGGCTGGAGTGCTGTCGGGACATTGATTGTCACCATCCCGGCCTGGATATCCGCCTGGGTGAGCGCATAGTCATAGTGTTCGTTACCTATTGAAAGGTTGATGGAGTCACCTGCCGACAGTTGGCTACCATCGTATACAACGTTGACCGAGTTGGTGTTAATGATAAGTGCGGTTGGATTATCCGGCGCAGTCGTGTCTGGGCTAATATCCTGACCAATAGTCAACCTAAACTTCAGTGAGTACGGGCTTTCAACACTTGCCGCGTCAATAGCTTTTGCCCGGAACTCCCAAATAAAGCCTGAATCCAACGTAGGTGCTATCCATGACCATTGACCATCACTACCCACCGTTACTGGAGCAACGGCGTCCGTCCATGTATCAATGGTTTTACCGTACTGAACATAAACCGTACTGCCTGACTCTGCCATGCCGTACAGGGTTAGGGTGGTATCGTCAGTCCGGCCCCCGTTTAATATTTCACCTATGTCAGGCCCCATATCATCAACCGCCAGGATAATAAGCGGGATGCCGAGGGTTAGAGTGAACTTCTCCGTATAACCACTCACGTTGCCAGCAGTGTCTTGGGATCTTGCTCGGAACTCCCAATTGCCCTCTTCCAGAGCAGGAGTGGTCCAGGTCCAAGTGCCATTAGTTCCGACTATCACTGAGGTGATGGCATCCAGCCAACTGTCTCCTGGGTTACCGTACTGCACGTAAATGGTACTGCCAACCTCACCTGTACCGTTTAAGGTCGGTGTCAGGTCGGCAGTCCAGCTGCCGTTGGTTAGAGCGACGGTGACTGCGCCTGCGTCGTTCACCGCTTCGGTGATTGTTGGAACAACAGGAGCAATGGTGTCGACGGTAAACCCGATGGCGGCACTGGCTAGGCTTTGGTTACCGGCAAGGTCTTCGACCACGGTGGTAAAACTGTGGACGCCTTCAGTCAGGGCGGTGGCGGTGTAAGTCCAGATGCCGGTGCCATCGACTGTTTTACGGACCAGCACGGTGCTGCCGTCATAAATGATCACTGTGCTTGCGGCTTCAGCAGTGCCGCTGAAGGTCGGGGTATTGTCGTTGGTGATGCTGCCGTCGGTGATGGTGCCTATAAATAGGGGGGTGTTATCGCTCCAGGTGCCGGTTGCAGCATCTGGTAAAAGCGTATCGACGGTGAAATTGATCGCGGTACTGGCCAGGCTTTGGTTACCGGCTATGTCTTCGACGACGGTGGTAAAGCTATGCAGTCCATCGGTTAGAGCGGTGGCGGTATAGGTCCAGGTGCTGGTGCCATCGACTGTTTTACGGACCAGCACGGTGCTGCCGTCGTAAATGATCACTGTGCTTCCAGCTTCAGCGGTGCCGCTGAAGATCGGGGTGGTGTCATTGGTGGTACTGCCGTCGATGATAGTGCCGGTAACCGGGGCGTCGTCGTCGCTCAGGGTGCCGATGGCAGCGTCTGGTAGGTTGGTATCGACGGTGAAATTAATCGCGGTGCTGGCCGGGCTTTGGTTACCGGCTTGGTCTTCGACGATGGTGGTAAAGCTATGCAGTCCGTCGGTCAGAGCGGTGGCGGTGGCGGTGTAGGTCCAGATGCCGGTGCCATCGACGGTTTTACGGACCAGCTCGGTGCTGCCGTCATAAATGATCACTGTGCTTCCAGCTTCAGCGGTGCCGCTGAAGATCGGGGTGGTGTCATTGGTGGTACTGCCGTCGATGATAGTGCCGGTAATCGGGGCGGCGTTATCACTCAGGGTGCCGATGGCAGCATCCGGTGAAACCGTATCGACGGTGAAATTAATCGCGGTGCTGGCCGGGCTTTGGTTACCGGCTATGTCTTCGACGACGGTGGTAAAGCTATGCAGTCCATCGGTCAGAGCGGTGGCGGTATAGGTCCAGGTGCCGGAACCATCGACGGTTTTACGGACCAGCACGGTGCTGCCGTCGTAAATGATCACTGTGCTTCCGGCTTCAGCGGTACCGCTGAAGATCGGGGTGGTGTCATTGGTGGTACTGCCGTCGATGATAGAGCCGGTAATCGGGGCGGCGTCGTCGCTCAGGGTGCCGATGGCAGCGTCTGGTAGGTTGGTGTCGACGGTGAAATTGATCGCGGTGCTGGCCGGGCTTTGGTTACCGGCTATGTCTTCGACGATGGTGGTAAAGCTATGCAGTCCGTCGGTCAGAGCGGTGGCGGTGGCGGTGTAGGTCCAGGTGCCGGAACCATCGACTGTTTTACGGACCAGCTCGGTGCTGCCGTCATAAATGATCACTGTGCTTCCAGCTTCAGCGGTGCCGCTGAAGATCGGGGTGGTGTCATTGGTGGTACTGCCGTCGATGATAGAGCCGGTAATCGGGGCGTCGTCGTCGCTCAGGGTGCCGATGGCAGCGTCTGGTAGGTTGGTGTCGACGGTGAAATTGATCGCGGTACTGGCCAGGCTTTGGTTACCGGCTTGGTCTTCGACAATGGTGGTAAAGCTATGCAGTCCGTCGGTCAGAGCGGTGGCGGTGGCGGTGTAGGTCCAGGTGCCGGTGCCATCGACGGTTTTACGGACCAGCTCGGTGCTGCCGTCATAAATGATCACTGTGCTTCCAGCTTCAGCGGTGCCGCTGAAGATCGGGGTGGTGTCATTGGTGGTACTGCCGTCGATGATAGAGCCGGTAATCGGGGCGGCGTCGTCGCTCAGGGTGCCGATGGCAGCGTCTGGTAGGTTGGTGTCGACGGTGAAATTGATCGCGGTGCTGGCCGGGCTTTGGTTACCGGCTATGTCTTCGACGATGGTGGTAAAGCTATGCAGTCCGTCGGTCAGAGCGGTGGCGGTGGCGGTGTAGGTCCAGGTGCCGGAACCATCGACTGTTTTACGGACCAGCTCGGTGCTGCCGTCATAAATGATCACTGTGCTTCCGGCTTCAGCGGTGCCGCTGAAGATCGGGGTGGTGTCATTGGTGGTACTGCCGTCGATGATAGTGCCGGTAATCGGGGCGGCGTTATCACTCAGGGTGCCGATGGCAGCATCC
>NZ_JBUZTQ010000036.1:0-47354 GCF_055408445.1 Pseudomonas sp. B414
TGACTCTTAAATGGTGCACTCGACAGGATTCGAACCTGTGACCGCTCGGTTCGTAGCCGAGTACTCTATCCAGCTGAGCTACGAGTGCAAGTTGTGTTTGATAGACCAGACCACCGCTGGTTGTAACAAAGCTGACTGCCTTGGCAATCAACTCTAAAATGGTGCACTCGACAGGATTCGAACCTGTGACCGCTCGGTTCGTAGCCGAGTACTCTATCCAGCTGAGCTACGAGTGCATTTGAAGCGGCGTATTATAGACCGTTGAATCTCTCTGGCAAGATTTTTTTCAGTAATTTCAACAACTTACCGAAACCTGCCAGACCCAACGTGCTACATGAATAATGGCGGAGAAGGGGGGATTCGAACCCCCGACACCCTTTTGAGATGTACTCCCTTAGCAGGGGAGCGCCTTCGGCCACTCGGCCACCTCTCCGCAACACGGGGCGTATAATAACCAGCCTTTTCCCCGCATGCAACTAAAAACTTAAATAAAATTAAAGACTTGGTTCTTCGCCCTTTTCATTCTTGATCCGCAGGTAGATCTCTTCACGGTGCACAGCCACTTCTTTTGGCGCGTTCACGCCAATGCGCACCTGGTTGCCTTTAACGCCGAGTACAGTCACGGTAATTTCGCCATCGCCTATGATCAGGCTTTCCGCACAACGGCGAGTCAGAATCAGCATACGTTTCTCCTCACACTTTCATTTCAGGGACAACAGTCTGCAAAAAAAAAGAGCCCGGGCCTACTAGCCAATCAGCTATAGCACCCTGTGCTCCTTAGTATTGACTAACATGACAAAGCGGGGAGCTTTGTGCATGCCAGCCAAAAAACAAAGGGCGCGGATCAACCGCGCCCTTCTGGCAAGGCCTTACTCGCCCTGTCGGTCTGGTGCATCCAGATCAAAAGCGGTGTGCAGGGAACGCACGGCCAGCTCCAGGTACTTCTCTTCGATCACAACAGACACTTTGATCTCGGAGGTCGAGATCATCAGGATGTTGATGTTCTCTTTGGCCAGCGACTCAAACATGCGGCTGGCAACACCGGCGTGAGAGCGCATGCCCACACCCACGATCGAAACCTTGGCAATGTTGGTGTCGCCCACCACTTCACGGGCACCGATTTCGCGGGCCGTGTTTTCCAGCACGCTTTGCGCCGCAGTGTAGTCGTTGCGGTGCACGGTGAAGGTGAAGTCGGTGGTGTTATCGTGCGCAACGTTCTGCACGATCATGTCGACTTCGATATTGGCCGCACTGATCGGGCCCAGAATCTTGAACGCCACGCCCGGGGTGTCTGGCACGCCACGGATGGTCAGCTTGGCTTCGTCGCGATTGAACGCGATACCAGAAATGATCGGCTGTTCCATGGATTCCTCTTCATCAATAGTAATGAGGGTGCCTGGACCCTCCTTGAAGCTGTGCAAAACGCGCAGCGGAACGTTGTACTTGCCGGCGAACTCGACTGCGCGGATCTGCAACACCTTGGAGCCCAGGCTGGCCATTTCCAGCATTTCTTCGAAGGTGATCTTTTCCAGACGCTGCGCCTTGGCCACAACCCGCGGGTCAGTGGTGTAGACGCCATCGACATCGGTGTAGATCTGGCATTCGTCAGCCTTCAGGGCCGCCGCCAGCGCCACACCGGTAGTGTCGGAACCGCCACGGCCCAGCGTGGTGATATTGCCGAGTTCATCAACGCCCTGGAAACCTGCAACCACAACCACACGCCCGGCCTTGAGGTCGGCGCGAATCTTCTGGTCGTCAATTTTCAGGATACGGGCCTTGGTGTGCGAACTGTCCGTGAGGATGCGCACCTGGCTGCCGGTGTAGGACACCGCGGGTACACCGCGTTTGTTCAGCGCCATGGACAGCAGACCGATGGTCACCTGCTCACCGGTGGACACAATCATGTCCAGCTCACGAGGCAACGGGTGATCGCTGATCTGCTTGGCCAGGTCGATCAGGCGATTGGTCTCGCCACTCATGGCAGAGAGCACGATCACCAGGTCATTGCCGGCTTCGCGGAACTTCTTAACTTTATCGGCGACCTGCTCGATTCTCTCGACAGTGCCGACCGAGGTGCCTCCGAATTTCTGTACGATCAAAGCCATTTCAAAGCAGCCTCAGCCCATTAAGGGCGCCCATTTATCATTCAAACGACGCGCCATCACTAGACGATGGCGCGTTCTGGACCTCAGATACCTTGCTCGACAAATGGCACAGTCAGGGCCAGCGCGGCGTCCAGGGCTGCAGCATCAACACCGCCACCTTGCGCCATGTCCGGACGACCACCGCCCTTCCCGCCCACTGCCGCAGCAGCCTGCTTCATCAAATCACCGGCTTTGAGTTGGCCAGTCAGGTCTTTGGTTACGCCTGCAACCAGTACAACCTTGTCTTCGTGGACACTGCCGAGCAGGATCACTGCACGACCGAGCTTGTTCTTCAGCTGATCTACCAGCGCCAGTAGCGCCTTGCCATCTTGACCGTCCAGGCGAGCGGTCAACACTTTCACACCTTTTACGTCCACTGCCGACGATGACAGATCATCGCCCGCTGCGCTTGCAGCTTTTGCCTGCAATTGCTCAAGCTGTTTTTCCAGCTGGCGGTTACGCTCAAGCACTGCCGACAATTTGTCGACCAGATTCTCGCGCGAGCCCTTGACCAGGCTGGCAGCTTCCTTGAGCTGCTCTTCGGCAGCATTCAGGTAAGCCAGTGCGGCTGCGCCGGTCACCGCTTCAATACGACGGATACCGGAAGCGACACCACCTTCGCTGATGATTTTCATCAGGCCGATATCACCGGTACGCTTGGCGTGGATACCGCCACACAGCTCAACCGAGAAATCACCGCCCATGCTTAGTACGCGCACATTGTCGCCGTACTTTTCACCAAACAGCGCCATGGCGCCTTTTTGCTTGGCCGTCTCGATGTCGGTTTCTTCTGTCTCTACCGCGGTGTTCTTGCGAATTTCGGCGTTGACGATATCTTCCAGGGCCTTGATCTGCTCTGGCTTGATCGATTCGAAGTGGCTGAAGTCAAAGCGCATGCGCTGACTGTCGACCAGCGAACCCTTCTGCTGAACGTGCTCGCCCAGCACCTGGCGCAAGGCCGCGTGCAGCAAGTGAGTCGCAGAGTGATTCAACGCCGTGGCATGACGCACATCAGCATCAACCTGAGCCTCAACGGTCTCGCCCACTTTCAGGCCACCAGTTGCCACGACACCGTGGTGCAGGAAGGCGCCGCCGGTCTTGGTGGTGTCACGCACGTCAAAGCGCGCTGCGCCAGCCTGCAGATAACCGCAATCGCCGACCTGGCCGCCAGACTCGGCGTAGAACGGGGTCTGGTCGAGAATCACCACGCCCTCGTCGCCTTCATTCAGGCTGGCAACCGACTGCCCGTCTTTATACAGAGCAACAACTTTCGCCGAGGCCTGGGTGGCGCTGTAACCGACAAACTCGGTTGGCACATCGACTTTAACCAGGGTGTTGTAGTCCAGACCGAAAGAGCTGGCCGAACGCGCACGCACACGCTGGGCTTCCATTTCGCGTTCGAAGCCTTCTTCGTCCACGGTCAGGTTGCGCTCACGGGCGATGTCGGCCGTCAGGTCCATCGGGAAGCCGTAGGTGTCGTAGAGCTTGAACACTACGTCGCCCGGCACCACGGAGCCTTTCAGTTCAGCCAGGTCCAGCTCAAGGATTTTCAGGCCCTGTTCCAGGGTCTTGGAGAACTGTTCTTCCTCGGCCTTGAGTACGCGCTCGATATTGGCCTGCTCGCGTACCAGTTCCGGGAAGCTTTCGCCCATTTCGGCAACCAGTGCCGCGACGATCTTGTAGAAGAAATTGCCGGTTGCGCCCAGCTTGTTGCCGTGACGGCAGGCGCGACGAATGATGCGGCGCAGAACATAGCCACGACCTTCGTTCGACGGCAGTACACCGTCAGCGATCAGGAAGCTGCACGAACGGATATGGTCAGCCACAACCTTGAGTGATGCCTGGCCTTCGTTGGCGCAACCGATCGCGTCGGCCGCTGCGGTCAGCAGGCTCTGGAACAGGTCGATATCGTAGTTGGAGTTAACGTGCTGCATCACCGCACTGATCCGCTCCAGGCCCATGCCGGTATCTACCGACGGCGCTGGCAACGGATGCAACACGCCATCGGCGGTGCGGTTGAACTGCATGAACACGTTGTTCCAGATTTCGATGTAACGGTCACCGTCTTCATCTGGCGAGCCCGGTGGGCCGCCCCAGATTTCCGGGCCGTGATCGTAGAAAATTTCGGTACACGGGCCGCACGGGCCGGTATCGCCCATGGTCCAGAAGTTGTCCGATGCGTAGGGCGCGCCTTTGTTGTCGCCAATGCGGATCATGCGCTCGGCAGGTACGCCGACGTCTTTGGTCCAGATGTCGTAGGCTTCGTCATCGCTGGCGTAGACGGTCACCCACAGCTTGTCTTTCGGCAACTGCAAGACGCCGGTCAGGAAGGTCCAGGCGAAGTTGATCGCGTCTTTCTTGAAGTAATCGCCAAAGCTGAAGTTGCCAAGCATTTCAAAGAAGGTGTGGTGACGTGCGGTGTAACCGACGTTTTCCAGGTCGCTGTTCTTGCCACCGGCTCGCACGCACTTCTGGCTGCTGGTCGCTCGGGTGTAGGCACGTTTTTCTTGACCCAGGAAACAGTCCTTGAACTGGTTCATCCCCGCGTTGGTGAACAGCAGGGTTGGGTCGTTATTAGGGACCAAGGAGCTGGAAGGGACACGGGTGTGACCTTGCTCCTCGAAGAAGCGAAGGAAGGCTTCACGGATTTCTGCGCTTTTCATAGGTTCTTCCACGGAGGCTGCGGCCAGAAGCAAGTAAATCACGTCAATCGACAGTGCGACTCGCAAAGGGCCGCATTATATCGGCCCTTCGCCTCGGGTACAGCGTGTTTATACGATAGCGACAAGCAATTGGACGGATCGCAAGTTTATTGGCGGGAAAACTCGGTAAAAACAGCGATTACCTGCTCCATCTGACTGTGACTGACATCCATATGCGTCACCATTCGCAAGCGTGGGGCCGCGCTGAGGAGGATCCCCTCCTCGGCAGCAAAGGCCTTGAGGGCCTGGGCCCGCTCGCCGACCTGAACGTACACCATATTGGTTTGCACCGGTTCGACGTCATAACCAGCCGCGCGCAGGCCTTCAGCGAGGAACTGGGCGTTAGCATGGTCATCGGCCAGCCGCGCAACCTGATGGTCCAGCGCATACAGCCCGGCAGCGGCCAGTTGGCCGGCCTGACGCATGCCGCCACCGACCATCTTGCGCAAGCGCCGGGCCTTGCCAATCAAGTCCGCTGTGCCGCACAACACTGAGCCTACCGGCGCGCCCAGGCCCTTGGACAGGCACACCGACACCGAATCGAAATGCCGGGTGATATCACCGGCGTCCACGCCCAGCTTGACCGCCGCGTTGTACAACCGCGCGCCATCCAGGTGCAGGGCCAGGCCATGCTCTCGAGTCAGACGACTGGCTGCAGCCAGATACTCCAGTGGCAGCACTTTGCCCTGCATGGTGTTTTCCAGCGCCAGCAGGCGGGTGCGGGCAAAGTGAAAATCGTCCGGCTTGATCGCCGCCGCCACCTGATCCAGGTCCAGCGAGCCATCGGCCTGAACCTCCAGCGGCTGGGGCTGAATGGAGCCCAATACCGCTGCCCCGCCGCCCTCATACTTATAGGTATGGGCCTGCTGGCCAACGATATATTCATCACCGCGCGCACAATGGGCCATCAGGGCCAGCAGGTTGCTCATGGTCCCGGTGGGCACAAACAGCGCCTTGGCAAACCCCAGACGCAAGGCCAACTCGGACTCCAGCTTGTTCACCGAAGGATCTTCGCCATACACATCGTCGCCCATCGGCGCATTCGCCATGGCCTCGCGCATACCTGTGGTGGGTTGGGTCACGGTGTCACTACGAAGATCGATAACGGTCATTGGAGCGGCCTCGGTAATAAGTGGTCAGCACTGGATGCTAATAGGGAAACTTTCATTCAAACAATGAGTATTGCAGTGTGCCCCTGTATTTTCAGCCGGTCTCGTAGGATTCGACTGATAAACAAACAGAAAAATTGATAGCTATCAGCAAAAAGCAGCGATGCATCGACGAAAAATATGTGATACAAAATGCCCGCCGCCAGAAAGGCTGGTGGCAACGTTCTCAGGGCGGGGTGCGACTCCCCACCGGCGGTAATTGCGCGCAAAGCGCATAGCCCGCGAGCGCTTGACTGGCCCCCGCTTCGGCGCAGGCCAGCCAAGGTCAGCAGACCCGGTGTGATCCCGGGGCCGACGGTCATAGTCCGGATGAAGAGAGAACGGGATTGGCGCCAAAGGGCCGTAAACCGGGCGGGAATGTGACGATGCCGTATGGCCGTGCGCAGCCCGTCTGAACGTACCCTTTAATCCCATTCGATTCATATGCCCTGTTTTTCACACAAACAGGAATCTGAACATGCAACCCACCGCAATCGACAGCAAAAGCAAAAGCCATCACAACGAACGCGTCGCTTTTATCCAGGCCTGCTGGCACAAAGATATTGTCGACCAGAGCCGTAAAGGCTTTCTGGCCGAGATGCTGGTACAGGGCTATCAGGAAAGCGATATCGACTTCTTTGAAGTCGGCGGCGCCTTTGAAATCCCGCTGCATGCCAAACTGCTGGCCAAGACCGGCCGTTATGCCGGTATCGTCGGCGCGGCACTGGTAGTGGATGGTGGCATCTACCGTCACGACTTCGTGGCCCAGTCCGTGGTCAGCGCCCTGATGCAAGTGCAGCTGGAAACCGAAGTACCGGTGTTCTCGGTCAGCCTGACCCCGCACCACTTCCACGCTGGCGAAGAGCACCACAAATTCTTCTTCGAGCACTTTGTGCACAAAGGCCAGGAAGCGGCAAAAACCTGCGTTGATACCCTGCAGAAAATCCGCGACATCAAACGCATCGACACCCAGCAAAAACGCGCGGTGTAATTACCCCCCGCACACAAAACAGGCCCTTTTCAGGGCCTGTTTTGTTTCGCATCAAGCCAGCGCCGAAGCGCTGGCCGGCTCGATGATCATCCCGGCCCGCAGGCCATTCTTGACCTTGGGGTTGGGGAAGATAATCCGCGCGCCGTCTTCTTCGATGATCCAGCGAGTCTTGCTGGTGTCTTGTGCCAGCAAATAGCCCTTGGGCAATTCGCAGAAATTTTCGACATCCGCAGGCAAGTGCAGGATAAAGGCATCGCTGTGCTTGATCACTTCCCGAGCCACACTAAACAGCTGCAAGCCATCGATCGAAGCATCGGCCAGCGGTGACTCGCTGCCCTCGATAATCTGTTGCAGGCGCGACTCCAGGCGCTCGACATTGACCCCGGCGTTTTGCCCGAAAGGCCGGGCCTTGCCCAGTTCAAGGGTGAATGCCTCGGCACCCAGCTTGTCGTAGGTGTAGGCACTGAACACAATTGACGGCTTGTTTTGCAGCAGTACTGCTTCCATACCGGCAGCGCGCAGGCGGGCCAGTTCGTCGCGCGAATGCGCACGCCCTTCTTTATAGGGATACAGCGCAAACTGCTCGATCTTCGAACCGCGAATGGCCGTGTGCAGGTCATAATGCAGACGGGTACGCTCGGGAGGGCTGAAAAAGGTTTCAGCCAGATGTTCAAGCTCGCACGCACGCAGGGCCTCGGGGCCGCTGCTGCTCTCGTGACGACCGTTGAACAGCCGGTTGAGGTCTTCTTCGACAAATCGTGCACCGGTGCGCATGGCTCCGGGGTTGCCGAACAAGAACAGAATTCGTGCCCGGGGTTTGATTTCTCCCCGGGCAATGGCATGCAACAGGCGATCGAGCAACTCGATCGGCGCGGTTTCATTGCCATGGATGCCGGCGGACAACAACAGATCCATACCGTTGTCACGTGCCTCGGGCGGGCGTACTTCCAGCGCGCCTTCGGTCAGCCAGCGCATCCGCACGCCGTCGACAGTCAGTTGAGTTTTCTCGGCCGGTTCACGTCCGGCCAGGGTCAGTTCAAGCAGTTTGCCGAGAGCGAGCATAGAGCATCCTTAATCAGTGGTTGCAGTCTGGACCGTGCACGTGACCGTCTTCGTCGTCGCTCATATCAGCCGGTTCCATTTCCAGTTGCAGGCTGACAAGGTTAGTCGCTAATGGACGCAGCAGCAGGTTGGCGTATTCGGCATCGCCTTCTTCAACGTCAACACCGATCAACAACTGGCCACGGCCGTCCTGCTGGATCCACAGCTCTTTGCCCTGCCACATCACGGCAACGCGGGTGCAGCTGGTTTCCAGCTGGGTGCCGTCTGTGTCTTCAAGGATCAGCTTCAGGGTATCGGTCATTTTGTCGCTCTCATAGGGGGTGAAGGTGCGTGCCTGGCATCACGATCGCTCAGGCACGCGGCCGTTCAATTGATCTGGAATGGGTAAACCGAGCCCAGTTTAAGGATTTGCGTCAGTTCATCCAATGCCGTACGACATTCAAGTAATAATTGCGGGTCGGCCAGGTCGCTTTCGCGCAGGGCGTCGCGGTAGTGCTTGTTGACCCACTGGGTCAGGGTGTCATACAACGGCGCGGTCATAATAACCCCCGGATTGACCGCCGCCAGCTCGGTTTCGTTGAGTGCGACGCGTAACCGCAGGCAGGCCGGGCCACCGCCGTTCTGCATGCTCTGCTTGAGGTCGAATACTTTGACCTCGCGAATCGGCCCGCCAGCAGCCAGCAGCCCTTGCAGGTACTGCCATACACGCGGGTTGGCGCGGCATTCTTCCGGCACGATCAACAGCATCGAGCCATCGGCGCGGCTCAACAGCTGGCTGTTGAACAGGTACGAGCGCACTGCATCTTCAACCGCCACCTGATCGCGGGGCACGCTGATCGACTGGAAATTGCCGCCACGGGCTGCCAGCTTGCCATGCAACTCGGCCAGCATCTGTTCGGTATTGAGGAACGCATCCTGGTGATGGAACAGCAGTTCACCATTACCCACGGCGATCACGTCGTTATGGAACACCCCCTGATCGATAACCGACGGGTTTTGCTGGGCAAACACCACGCCCTCTTCGCTCAGACCGTGCAGACGGGCTACAGCCTGCGAAGCTTCGAGAGTCTGACGGGCCGGGTATTTTTGCGGCGCCGGGTAGCGGCTATCGAAGGCACTGCGGCCGAACACGAAAAACTCGACGCCTGCCTCACCATATTCACGGCAAAAACGCGTGTGGTTGGCCGCACCTTCGTCGCCGAACTGAGCGACGGCAGGCAACGCCGCGTGGTGGGCAAAGTGCTGTTGATCGGCAAACATGGCACCCAGCACGCGGCTGGTGGTCGGGTGCTCGATGCTGCGGTGGTATTTGCAGTTGAGATTGGCGGCGGTGAAATGTACACGCCCGTCTGCGGTGTCCGCGCTTGGGCTGACCGTGGCCGCGTTGGCCACCCACATGCTCGAGGCCGAGCAACTGGCGACCAGCAATGGCATGGCTTCCTTGGCGGCGCGCTCGATGACCTGAGCATCAGTACCGGCAAAACCCAGGCTGCGCAAGGCCGCAACGTCCGGGCGCTCTTGCGGGGCCAATACGCCCTGGACAAACCCCATGTCCATCAGCGCTTTCATTTTTTCCAGACCTTGCAGCGCCGCTTCCTTGGGATTGGAAGCCTGCTGGCTGTTGCTCTGGGAGGCGACGTTGCCAAACGACAAACCGCCATAGTTATGGGTCGGCCCCACTAAACCGTCAAAATTGACTTCAAAGGACTTCATCAGCGAGGCTCCGCAAAGCGATGGCTAAAGGTATCCCCTGTGGGAGCGGGCTTGCTCGCGATGCGAACAACGCGGTTTTACTGCCAGACCGCGTTGATGCAATCGCGAGCAAGCCCGCTCCCACAGGGATGAGATAAGCGTTACGACAGGCGTACGCCCGGGGTCAGTGTCGCTGGCAAGGTCAGGCTCGGCGCTTCCAGAGATGCCACCGGGTACGCGCAATAATCCGCCGCGTAATAGGCACTGGCGCGATGATTGCCCGATGCTCCAATCCCGCCAAACGGCGCACTGCTCGCGGCGCCCGTCAGTTGCTTGTTCCAGTTGACGATACCGGCGCGGCTCTGCAGCCAGAACTGCTGATAGCGCGCCTCGGAGTCCGACAGCAAGCCCGCCGCCAGTCCAAACGCAGTGTTGTTGGCCTCGGCAATCGCCGCATCAAAGTCAGCGTAGCGAATCACTTGCAGCAATGGCCCGAACAGCTCTTCATCCGAACGATCGCTGACCTCTGTCACATCGATAATACCCGGCGTCAGCAGGGCCGCATTGCTGTCTGGCTGGTGCATTTCCAGTAAGGCCACAGCGCCCGAACCCAACAGCACTTCCTGGGCATCCATCAGGGCGCGCGCAGCACCCAGAGAAATCACCGAACCCATAAACGGCGCTGGCTGCTGATCGAAAGCACCCACTTCGATGCTCTGGCTGACTTCAACCAGACGCGTCAACAGGCTATCGCCCCAAGCGCCTTGCGGCACCAGCAAGCGGCGGGCACAGGTACAACGCTGCCCGGCAGAGATAAAGGCCGACTGAATGATGGTGTACACCGCAGCATCCAGATCTTCGACCTGATCAACCACCAGCGGGTTGTTGCCACCCATTTCCAGGGCCAGGATCTTGTCCGGGCGCCCGGCAAACTGTTGGTGCAAGGCATTGCCGGTGCGGCTGGAACCGGTGAAGAACAGGCCATCGATACCGCTGTGCGCCGCCAGCGCGATGCCGGTTTCACGGGCACCTTGCAGCAAGTTCAGTACACCGGCCGGCAGCCCGGCTTCGATCCAGCACTTGACCGTCAGCTCGGCGACCTTGGGAGTCAGCTCACTCGGCTTGAACACCACGCTGTTACCGGCCAGCAACGCCGGAACAATATGGCCGTTGGGCAAATGGCCCGGGAAGTTGTACGGGCCAAAGACGGCGACCACACCGTGGGGCTTGTGGCGCAATACGGCGGTGGCATCACCCAGCGGGCCGCTTTTTTCGCCTGTGCGCTCACGGTAGCTTTGCACCGAGATCGCCACCTTGTTGATCATACTGGTGACTTCGGTCGCCGACTCCCAGAGTGGCTTGCCGGTTTCTTCACCGATACAGCGCGCCAGTTCATCCGCGTGATTTTTCAGGCTTGCGGCAAAGGCTTCAAGTACGCTCAGGCGCTGCTCGAAGGTGCGCCTGGCCCAGTCCGGGAACGCCTGACGCGCAGCCTTGACCGCAGCATCGACTTGCCCGGCGCTGGCACCATTACCTGTCCACAGCACCTGCTGGGTAACCGGGTTCAGCGACTCAAAAGCTTCGCCCTGCCCGTCCTGCCAGGCGCCTGCGATATACAACGTGCTCATTATTTCGACTCCCGTGAGGCTACTGGCTGGGCAGACAAGGCAACTGCGCGTACTTGATCACCGGCAGTCAGTTGCAGGCGTTTGGCGGTCAGCGGGTCGACCACCAAAGTACCTGCCGCCAGACGCGCAGGAGCAGCAGTGATACGGCAATCCTCGCGTTTGCGGTTGTGCATCAGGTAAGGCGTGGCATCATCACCCGGCGTGCCGATGGCCAGCACCAACGCTTCGCTGTCGCGTACGGCGCGGATTTTACTGGTCTCGCATTCCACCGCCGGGCCTGCGTCGAAAATATCGACATAACCCTGATAGCTGAAGCCTTCGCTTTTCAGCATGTTCAGGGCGGGTTCGGTGTGGGTATGCACCTTGCCAATCACCGCCCGGGCATCTTCAGACAGGAAGCAGGTGTACACCGGAAACTTGGGCATCAATTCGGCAATAAACGCCTTGTTGCCTACACCAGTCAGGTAGTCCGCCTGGCTGAATTCCATTTTGAAGAAGTGCCGACCCAGGCTTTCCCAGAACGGCGAACGCCCGGCTTCATCGGACATGCCGCGCATTTCGGCAATGATCTTGTTACCGAACAGCTCAGGGAACTCGGCGATAAACAGCATCCGCGCCTTGGCCAGCATGCGGCCATTGAGACCGGTGCGGTAATCGGCACTCAGGAACAACGAGCACAGCTCGGAGTTGCCAGTCAGATCGTTGGCCAGAAACAGGGTCGGGATTTCGCGGTAAATATTCAACTCCTGGGAAGCGCTGACAGTCAGGCCCACCCGGAAGTTGTACCACGGCTCACGCAAGCCTACGGCGCCAGCAATGGCGGAAATACCCACCACCTTGCCGTCGTCGTTTTCGAGCACAAACAGGTAGTCCGCATCGCCGCGCTCGGCTTCGCCACGGAAAGTTTTTTCAGCCCAGGTCACCCGATGCAGCAAGCGCTCTTCGTTGGCCGGCAAGGTGGTCAGGCCGGTTCCGGTGCTGCGTGCCAGCTCAATCAGGGCCGGTAAATCGCTGTTGCGTACAGGACGAACGATCATGCTATCTCCTTAGACAGGGCTCGCTGACGAACCCTGCGAAACTCGCTCAAACGCGTTAAACCGCCACAACCCGTACGCTGGCACCTTCGCCAACGCCGAGTGCTTCGGCCGCTTCCAGATCCAGCGTGACCGGCTTGCCCGGCGCCCAGTCAAGCTCCAGCAATACCGCGCGGTAGTCCTGCAACTGAGCATTGGCCACCAGATACTGACGACCGCCGCCCTTGCTCAGTTCGCCGATCTTGACCGGCACCACGCGGCTTTGGGCGATCGAGCGGATACCGGAAACCCGTGCATGCAGGGTCGGGCCACCGTCGAAAATATCGATGTAATGATCAGTCTCGAAGCCTTCGCGCATCAGGATGTCGAAAGTGATTTGCGCACGCGGGTGGACTTGCCCCATCGCCTCTTGGGCAGTGTCAGGCAGCAACGGCACGTAAATCGGGTAATGCGGCATCAGCTCGGCGAGGAAGGTGCGGCTTTTCAGCCCGCACAGACGCTCGGCGGCGGCGTAGTTCAAGTCGAAGAAGTTGCGGCCAATCGCGTCCCAAAACGGCGAGTCGCCATTTTCATCGCTGTAGCCCACGATCTCGGTGACCACGGAATCGGCAAAGCGCTCCGGGTGATTGGCCACAAACAGCAGGCGGCCACGGGAGTTGAGCTCGGACCAGGCCGACCCCACCAGTTCCGGAACCACATAAAAACTGGTCAGCAGGCTGTTACCGGTCAGGTCATGGCACTGCGACAACACGTGAATCTTGTTGTGGATCTTCAGCTCGCGGGAAGCGTGGACGAAAGTCTCGTTACGGAAGCTGTAAAACGGCTCCGAGTAACCGGCCGAGGCCACAATCGCGGAACAGCCCACCAGCTTGCCAGCGACCGTGTCTTCAAGCACGAAGAAGTAGCTCTCTTCGCCGTTGAAGCTGACTTCGGCGGCAAACGAGGTTTCGGACGCGGCGATCTTGTCGCGCAGGCGCTCGATATCGTCCGGCAATGAAGTGACACCAATCGGGCTATCCGCAGCCAGACGCTGTACCTCGCCCAGATCAGCCATTTGCGCGGGGCGCATCACCAGCATGGTGTCACTCCTTAATCCTTGAACAACATAGAGGGGAACATGCCGGGCCTCGTCTCAAACCACACAATTTCAACTGTGGGAGCGGGCTTGCTCGCGATGGCATCACTCGGATATGACTGACATACCGCGCTGCCTGTATCGCGAGCAAGCCCGCCCCCACATTTAAAACCCCGTGTGCATTGAGCCTGGCCCGGCACAGAAAAAATCGGTTCGACGCCCGGCAACCCGGGCGTCGAGGTCACACTCAGGCTTGCGTCAGCTTTTGCACGGCACGTTCGAAGCGGTTCAGACCTTCTTCGATATCGGCCTCTTCAACCACCAGACTTGGGGCGAAACGCACCACATCGGGGCCAGCCTGCAAAATCATCAGATTTTCTTTTTCAGCGGCATTGAAGATGTCTTTGGCCTTGCCTTTCCAGGCATCGCTCAACACACAACCGAGCAACAGGCCCATGCCACGCACTTGAGTAAACAGGCCGTATTGCTCGCCGATCTGCTCAAGACGGGTTTTGAACAGGTCATGCTTGGCCTTAACGCCTTGCAGCACCTCAGGGGTGTTGATCACATCGATCACCGCATTGCCCACCGCGCACGCCAACGGGTTACCGCCGTAAGTGGTGCCGTGGGTGCCGACCACCAGGTGCTTGGCCAGCGCTTCGGTAGTCAGCATGGCTGCGATCGGAAAACCGCCGCCCAGGCTCTTGGCGCTGGTCAGGATGTCCGGGGTCACACCGTAATGCATATAGGCAAACAGCTCGCCGGTGCGGCCCATGCCGGTTTGCACCTCGTCAAACACCAACAGCGCACTGTGCTGGTCGCACAGTTCGCGGGCGCCTTGCAGGTAAGCCTGCTCGGCTGGCAGTACACCACCTTCGCCCTGAATCGGTTCCAGCACCACGGCACAGGTCTTGTCCGAGATCGCCGCTTTCAGCGCGTCAAGATCGTTGAACGGGACATGGGTGATGCCGGTGATTTTCGGACCGAAACCGTCGGAGTACTTCGACTGCCCGCCTACGTTCACGGTGAACAGCGTGCGCCCGTGGAAGCTGTTAAGTGCAGCGATGATCTCGTATTTCTCGGCACCAAAACGGTCATGGGCTACACGACGGGCCAGCTTGAAGGCGGCCTCGTTGGCTTCAGCACCCGAGTTGCAGAAAAACACGCGCTCGGCAAAGGTCGAATCCACCAGCTTTTTCGCCAGGCGCAGGGCCGGCTCGTTGGTGAACACGTTGGACACATGCCAGAGGTTGTTCGCCTGCTCAGTCAGCGCGCCAACCAGTGCCGGATGGGCATGGCCGAGTACGTTAACGGCAATGCCGCCCGCGAAGTCGATCAGCTCTCGACCGGCCTGGTCCCACACTCGGGAACCGGCGCCGCGCACAGGAATAAAGGCCGCAGGTGCGTAGTTGGGAACCATGACCTGATCGAAATCGGCGCGTTGCACCGGGGCTTGCTCAACGGACATCGGAGTCTCCTGAAGAGGAACGCCTGCCTAAACTGGCGAGCGATGGGGGATTGTAAGGACAGATGGGGGTCAAGCCTTGCCGCCAAGCGACAACTTCTTACAGCGCTAAACCACGATTTTCCAAGGCTTTCGACAATGCGACATATTGCGTCACAAAGGCGCAGTTTAAACGCTGGGCAGCATTTACGGCAGCACCCTGGCGTTTTGATTTGCGCCAGAGACTCGGGCTTTGTATGCACACCTTATCAGCGCCCCTTCGGGGTGCTACATATCTAGGCTGTGAACCCTGATTGTTGATGCAAACAGCGTAACTACCAGCAGATATTTGCGCTTTTTTTCAATCCGGGTCTGGCCGATCTTGATTACCTGTTACGCAGCCATTGAGGGCGATTTTCCGAGTACCGCCCTGCCCCCTAAAACCGGGATATCCCCCAATAAGCAGCCTCGCAACAAGACGTATCATTTTCGTCTACTCACAGGTAACGACCCCATGAGCAGCTCTCTTGCAACTACATTGACGCCCGAAATACTGTTTCGCCACAGCCGCAATTTCAACCCGATAAAAGAATCACTCCCCCCCTGGGCATTTGAACTGCCTGCAAAAACATTTATCCCGTTAAAAACAACCAACCCAACGCTTCACCGCACCTTAAAAAACATTACCCCGGCGCAAAACAGCACATTCAAAAAAGCACTCACTGCACGCTGGCATGCACGCAATGAAGTGGATCAGTTATTGAGTCACCTGGTCGATATCCCGGCATTTGCCGGGCCACTGCTCAAGCAGGCAATCAAAACCCGATACAAGCTTGATCTGGATGTAAACAACATCTACATCAACCTTTACATCCCAAAATACTTGCCCATTACCGGCCTGCGTGACAGCAGCTCAACAACCTGGCGCGTCTCGCTTCTTGACGCCGCCCTGCACAATTTCGAACTGCATGAAACCTTACCCTATGCCTATCTGAGCGACTCGGGCTATATCAGCCGACCGAACCAACAGGGCCATTACCAGCCAAGGGACGATATTACCCGTGCGATGCCTGTCCTGGGGTTCACCGCCTTATGCAGGGCACTGAACCTTGGCGCCCGCTACAACGCTCATCTCAGGCTTCACCTGGGGCTTGATGACCGAGGCAAACAGCTGAGGCTCAAGACAAAAATACGGGAAAGCCATCACGCCGACCTGCAGGCCGAGATGACCCATGCCTCGTTGACCCGACAGATGCATCTTGCTACTTACGAATCACTGGCCACTTATCTCTCAGGCATGGGCAATAGCTGGCAGAACTACCGTTTGACCCTGTTTTCACTGGACGTCGAAGGCCCGATCCTCTTTACACCCGAAGGTCAGCGCTCGGTTGTGGTGTACATACCCCATGACCCTCTTTACCCCATCAAGGAGTACTCCTCCCTTGGCCGTTTTATCGAGCACCTGACCGAACGCCTGAAAAGCCCCGCCTACCAGCATTTCTTCAGCCGCTTTATCGCGCACGATCACTTGGCCGCCTTTTTCGGGGGGTTAAAAAAAGCCTATTTCAGAATCATCATAGACACCCCCAACGCGCCGGAAGATGCCTCGCGCGACTTTGGCGTAACTGAAACCCTTATCCCTCTGCAAAATCCGGAACTTGACTATTCGACCCTGGCCATTACCGATGATCTCTGGGAAACCCTGTACAGCCGAAAGCTGGCCAGGGTTTTCAATGATGCAAAAAGCATTGCCGTCTCTACCGATGCCGAAGACCGCAAAACACGGCAGGAGCGCTGGGAGCGCCTCAAGAGCATTGGCCTGGCACTGTTGAATGCAGCCACGCTGGTGATCGCCCCCTTCGTACCCGTCGTGGGTGAGTTGATGCTTTTACAGATGGCCTATCAGCTTGTTGATGACGTGTACGAAGGGGTACATGACTGGGTCGAAGGCAAAACCCTTGAGGCGTTCGAACATTTATTTTCGGTACTCGAAAGCGTGGTTCAGGCCGGGTTGTTTGCTGCTGGCGGGAAAATAGTCGGCGACCTTCTTCCCAAGCCATCCGTCTTCGTGGAAGGCATGCGCCCGGTCATGAGCAGCGACGGCAGCACGCGATTATGGAACCCGGATATCAGTGTCTACAGCCACGACCTGAATCTACCCGAAGCGTTACAACCCGATAGCCTGGGCTTGCGCCGTCACGACGACAAAATCGTGCTCAAGCTCAACCACAGCGCGCAAGCCGAGCACACGTTGGTGCTTGATCAGGGACAACACCCGCAGCAATACACTCTGCAACATCCGTCACGCGCTGAAAGCTATGCGCCCTCGATAAAACATAACAGCGAGGGGGGATGGCTGATGGAAGGCGAACGCCCTCAAACATGGGAAGGCTCGATCCTGATGCGCCGGCTGGGGCATATCACTGACGGTTTGAGCGACGCTGAACTTGAACAGTTGCGCACCATCAGCGGCACCGGCGAAGATATTTTGCGCAGGGTTCACATGCACAACGAACCCATCCCGCCATTACTTAAAGACAGCCTGACGCGCCTGAAAATACAAAAACAAAATATCCAGGACATCGCCCGTATTCGAGAGGGCCAAGCCATTGCTGATCGAGTGGAGTGGCTGGAGGCATTACCCACCGAGCTGACTGGCTGGCCAGAAAGCAAGGCACTGAAAGTTTTCTCGGACCACACCTTCAGCGGGCCTCCCCATACCTTCGGCAACCCTGAAGCACTGCCTGAGGACACGCTGGAAATATCTCAGGCAGCCATTAATCAAGGACAACTCTGGCCCCTTGTTGCCGAGCGTTTCAACCAGACAGAACTTGCAGGATTGGTAGGCGCCGATACACCTCAGGCAGAGGTGGTGAAAAAGCTGCGGGGCAAAGTTGCCGACCATGCCCATAAGCACAGAGAAAGCCTCTTCAAAGACGCCTGCTTCAGGGCAAATAAAACCAGACTCGCGCAAGCCCACCTGATTGAAAGTACCTTCCCTGAACTGCCCGCCCCTGTTACCCGCAAGCTGCTTGAAACAGCCAGCCCCCTTGAGACCCAGGACATCCTGCAAGAGCACAGAGTCCCGTTACGACTTGAAAAACTGGCCACCGAACTGCAAAGCCAAACCAGGATCGCTCACGCCCGGGAAGGCCTGCTCGAAGACGATCTGCTCAGCCCGGAGGGTGAGAAAATCGCCCTCAACACCCTGAAAATTTACACCGACACCCTGAGTGATCTGAATATAGAGGTCCGGGAACGGGTCACTAACGGTACTTTGCGCTGTGCACATACCCCGCCAGGTGCCACCTCCAGGCGGGTACTGGTACGTCTGGAGCCAGGCAAATACGAGGTTTACGATGAGCATAATGTATTGCTCAAGCCCGCTTCGAACTTCTACAGCGCCTTGCTCAAGGCACTGCCCGAAAGGAGCCTCACTCATTTAAAGTCCCACCTTTCCCCAGGGAAAACCCTCAAACAATGGCTCGCCGGGAAATACGACGAAACTGCACAAATCCGTATCGCCCTCGACCTGCCATCGGTGAGTTCCTCGGTTGCACGGGAAAGCGAAATTCTGCTTCGAGGCGCAGGCAACAGTCGAGTCGCCCCAGCACCACAAACCCCCTCACTGAGACAAAGAATCAAGGAGCTTTATCCCTATCGTGATAACCAGGAGATCGAACTGATTGCGCTGCGCATTGATAGCGAGCAAGCACTGGAGCATCTGAAGTCCACCGAGGAAGAACAAAAACAATTGTTCCGCGAACTGGAGGAATGGGCCACAGAACCTGACCTGCATCGCGTCGAAGGACTGGATATCGGACGCATCTATCTTGCGCGATCCCGGCTTAGCCGCATGATCATGGACGCCTGGCTCTCATCCGACAAAGCCCACATCAACAAGGCCGGCAGAATAGAAATCAGTGCCGTACTGGACCTCAGCAATAGCCCATTGGGACTTATCGGAGCAGACAGCCTGAAGCTGAGCAGTCCCGTGGATCAAGTTGCCGTACTGATGCTGGACAACTGCAAACTCTCATCCGCCCATCATGACTTCCTGAAAAACTTTCCAAACCTGCGAGTGCTGTCCATGGCCGCCAACGAACTGGAGCAGTTTCCTGCAGCCCTCAAAGACCTGCCGCGCCTCAAGCAACTGACATTGCCCGCAAACAAGCTGGTCATGAATCCAGAAGCTGTGGAACAACTCAAAGGCCTGACCCAGCTTCAACATCTTGATCTGAGCAACAACCCACTGGGAATGCCCCCGGCAGTCGGTCATATGCCAGAGCTCAGATCCCTGATTCTGAATCGCATACAGATCACGCAGTGGCCCGAAGGCCTCTTTTCACACCCCAGACCCAAGGATTTCGACCTGCGCCTGCTGGGTAACGAGATCACTTCAGTCCCCCAGTATCCTGACTCGTCCGACCAGGCCTGGCTGGTGGCCAACACACGCCTTGAGCGACAGAAACTCGACCTGGAAAATCAGGACCGCGTAAGCCAGTACCGCCGCACCCACGGGCTTGATCCCTACCGGACCTATCCGCCCCGAGGAGAGGCTGCCAGTGGATTTTGGCTTGATGGCACTGCTGAGCAACGCGCCGAGTTTCAAGCCAGTTGGGATGATCTGGAAAAAGAGCACGGTTCCCAAGGATTTTTTGAAGTCATCGAACGCATGGAAATACCTGCAAGCACCTTTGAAACAGAATCTGACAGGATTGAATATCAGGAAGGCTGGGAAGACCTCGCCTTGAAAGTCTGGCGATTGATCGATGCCGCCAGCAGCGACACAAACATGCGCAACAAGCTATTCACCATGGCCACTTCACCGACCAACTGTGCTGATGCTGGCGCCCAGATTTTCAATGCCATGGGGCTGGAGGTCATGGCTTACGAGATCAACGAAGCAGGCAGCAGCCCCCTGGAACTCGAAAGGGATTTACTCAAACTGGCCCGCGGCAAGGCACGACTGGTGAAAATCCATGACATCGCCAGGGCCGATGTCGCGCAGCGCGTAAAACCCCTTGAGCAAGGAGGCCTGGGCCTGAGGTTCACCTCTGAAGTCATCAACGGAGAGCCGGGAACAGTTGATGAAGTTGAAGTCCATACCGGCTATCAAGTCCGTTTGAGCAGCAGCCTGGAGTTGCCCTGGGTGCCCAATTACATGGTCTACCGCCTGACTGCCGGGGTTGGCAACGAGGAGTTTCGCAGGGCATATACATTGATTCAAGAGGCTGAACAGGGCGATGGCCTGGCCAATCAACTGCTTGAGGTACCCTTTTGGGAGGCCTATCTGGAGAAGGCTTATTCCACTGAACTGGAGGCCAATGTCGGGGTTTTCGAAGAAAAAGCGCAATGGCTGGATCAACTCAGGGAGCTTCAGGAAAACTGGGTCCGTTCCGCTGTGCGCCTTGAAGACCGAAGCCCTGAGCAAAAAACAGAGTTGGTTGAAATGGCTGAGAAACTTGCCGTTTCTGAAGCAGATATTCTCACCCAAGAACCGATGGATGACAGCCTTTATTACCGGATTTACAGCCAGCTCGCTGATCAACGCAAGGAACTAAGCCGCCAGTTGACTCGCACAGCACTCACCAAAGCCAACCTGGCCTGAATCAGCCGCGCTCGGCGGGGGCTGAAGACAACTCGAACGGGCTGCTGCTACGGCGCTGGTTACGATCTTCTCGCGGTGTTGCGCCGAAGAAGTTGCGGTAGGCGCTGGAGAAATGCGGCCCCGACGAGAAACCGCAGGACAAGCCGATCTGAATGATCGACTTGCTGGTCTGCATCAGCATTTGCCGAGCCTTGTTCAGGCGCAGTTCCAGGTAATACTGGCTGGGTACACGGTTGAGGTACTGCTTGAAGATGCGCTCCAACTGCCGACGGGATACGCACACATGCTGGGCGATTTCATCGGTGGTCAGCGGCTCTTCAATATTGGCTTCCATCAGCAATACGGCCTGGGTCAGCTTGGGATGGCTGGAACCCAGGCGATTTTGCAACGGAATGCGCTGACGCTCGCCGCCTTCGCGGATGCGCTCTACCACCAATTCTTCGGACACCGCCCCGGCCAGTTCGGCGCCGTGATCACGGGCCAGCACGGCCAGCAACAGATCGAGCACCGACAACCCGCCGCAAGCGCTCAGGCGATCACGGTCCCAATCAAACAAGTGGCTGGTGGCGATCACCTTGGGAAAGCGTTCGGCAAAATCATCCTGCCAGCGCCAATGCACGGCAGCACGATAGCCATCAAGCAGACCCAATTGCGCCAGCGGGTAGACCCCGGCCGACAACCCGCCAATCACGCAGCCTGCCCGCACCAGTTGCTTGAGTGCGCTGCTCAGGGCTGGCGCCAGCGTGGTCGGCGGCTCATCGGCCAGCAGGAACAATTTCTGGCAGCCTTCAAGCTTGCCGTTCCAGGGCTCGCCGGGCAATTGCCAGGCCCCTTCGGGCTGTGGCTCGGCCTGCAGGAACAGCAACTCGTAAACGACTTCAGGATGCACGCGCTGAGCAACACGCAACGCTTCCTCGGCCAGCGCCAGGGTCAAGGCTTTGGTGCTGGGCCAAATGAGGAAACCAATTCGATGGGCGGTCATAGCGTGCTATCCGGAACGGAAACGGGAATAAACCAATACACCTAGCCTAGGCCAGCTGCGCGGGATGCGGAGCATGACCTATTTTGGTGCACAGCGGCAGTCTTAAAATTGCAGTTACTTCAAGCTGCCTGACAGAAACTGCTGCAACCGCTCGCACTGTGGATTGACCAGCACTTCGCGCGGGTCACCGCTTTCTTCAACGATCCCTTTGTGCAGAAACACCAACTGGTTCGACACTTCACGGGCAAAGCCCATTTCGTGGGTCACCACCACCATGGTCCGGCCTTCTTGCGCCAGATCCTGCATCACCTTCAGTACATCACCCACCAGCTCCGGGTCGAGGGCTGAAGTCGGCTCATCGAACAGCATGACTTCAGGCTCCATCGCCAGCGCACGGGCGATCGCCACACGCTGCTGCTCACCACCGGACATATGCCCCGGATAGGCGTCTTTACGATGGGACACGCCAACCTTGTTAAGGTAGTGCTCGGCCTTCTCACGGGCATCGGCCTTGGACATGCCCAGCACATGCACCGGGGCTTCCATGATGTTTTCCAGCGCAGTCATGTGCGACCACAGGTTGAAATGCTGGAACACCATCGACAGGCGCGAACGCATGCGTTGCAACTGCTTGGGATCAGCGGCCTTGAGCGCGCCGTCCTTGTTGGCAATCAGCTTGAGCTCTTCGCCGTTGAGCAGGATCTTGCCTGCATGGGGCTGCTCCAGCAGATTGATGCAACGCAAAAAGGTACTTTTGCCGGAACCACTGGAACCGATGATGCTGATCACATCGCCTGCCTTGGCGGCCAGTGAAACGCCTTTGAGCACTTCATGACTGCCATAGCGTTTATGCAGGTCTTGGACTTCAAGTTTGTACATGCTGTCGGTTCTCACAAAAACAGTCAGTCGTTGAGCAAGCGCCCGTGACGCAAAGGCTTGCGCCCCGCCACTTTAGCCAGCCAGAAACCGGGTTGGGCATAGCGCAGTCGCTCAACGGCAAATAACACGCCGGATGTTCCTGCGCATACCGTACTGACCCGGTCAGATAAAGGATCAATCACTTCAAACAGCGGCTCACCTGCTTCAACCCAGGCGCCCACCGGGCGTAAAAAACTCACCACACCGGGGTGCGGTGCAAACAACAATTCGGTGCCTTCAAACGGCATGCCTTCGCACGCTTCATACTGCGCAGCAGGCCAATCACCATTGATCAGACCTTGCTCGGCCAGGAACGCCAGAATACCTTCAGCATAGGCCTCAGCCTGCGGGCGCCCGGTATCCGCCTGCCCTCCCAACTCCAGCGTGGTCGACATGCAGGCCAAAGGAATCTGCGCATCGCCAAACTGGCGCTGCAAACGCAGCCAGGGTACTGAACAGGCTTCATCGAAGGAGCTGCCGCCCGAATCTTCAGCCAGCAGGCCCACACGCACATCCAGGTGGGCGGCCAGTGAACGCCACTGCGGCCAATGCTGCGGCAAGGCGTACATATGCAGCGCGGCATCGGTCTCACAGTGCAGGTCCAGCACAATGTCTGCGTTGCAGGCATGACTCAGCAAGACACGCTGCATACCTTGCAACTGACTGGCTGCAGGTGGCAAGTCGGACAATATATCAAGCATTGTCTGACGGATCAGTCGGGTATTGGCGTGGGGATCATCCCCCAGACACCCTGCCAGCCGCTGCGCTACCGGCTCACTCAACTCAACGAAATCGCGGTTGAAGTTCTTGCCGCTACCAAACTCAAAACGTCCCTGATGGCTGCCCTGCAGCAATTGGCCAAGCCCAAGCGGATTGGCCACGGGCACCAGTTCGATGACACCGTTCAGGGCGCCCTGGGCTTCAAGTTCGGTCAGGCGTTTTTTCAGCTCCCAGGCGCAGCGCATGCCCGGCAGCTCATCGGCATGCAGGCTTGCCTGAATATAGGCCTTGCGCTCACCCGTACCGAAACGAAATACCGTCAGGTGGTGCTCAGAACCCAGGCTGCTCCAGGGCAGCAGGTGATCAATGCGTTCCATATGTCAGGCCTTGCGCGGGGCCATGTAGCCCAGCCAGCGGCGCTCGGCCAGTTTGAACAGGCGCACCAGAATGAAAGTCAGGCACAGGTAGAAAGCACCAGCTGTAATGTAGGCCTCAAACGGCAAGTAGTACTGGGCATTGACGGTACGCGCAGCGCCGGTAATGTCGATCAGGGTCACGATGGAGGCCAGACTGGTAGTCTGCAACATCATGATCACTTCGTTGCTGTACTGCGGCAACGCCCGGCGCATGGCCGACGGCAGCAAAATACGGCGATACATTTTCGAGCGCGACATGCCCATTGCCTTGGCCGCTTCGATCTCACCATTAGGCGTGGCCTTGAGGCTACCTGCAATGATCTCGGCAGTGTAGGCACTGGTGTTGATGGCAAACGCCAGGCATGCGCAGAAGGTGGCACTGGACAGCAGCGGCCACATAAAGCTGTCACGAATGACTTCGAACTGGGCCAGACCGTAGTAGATCAAAAACAGCTGCACCAGCATCGGCGTGCCGCGAATCACGTAGGTAAACAGCCAGGCCGGGAAGTTGACCCAAGCCTGCTTGGAGACCCGCATCAGCCCCAGCGGCACCGCCGCCAGCAAGCCGAAAAACAGCGAGATACCCAGCAGCTTCACGGTTTCCAGCAACCCGTTCAGGTACAGCGGCATGCTCGCCCAAATGACGTTGTAGTCAAAGATCATAGGTCAGCCGCCCTTACGCCTACCGAGTAGCGCTTCTCAAGTTGTCGCAATGCCAGCAGCGAAACACTGGTCAACACCAGGTACATCGCCGCAACGGCCAGGAAGAAGGTGAACGGCTCGCGGGTGGCATCCGCTGCCTGCTTGGCCTTGAACATCATGTCTTGCAGGCCGACCACCGAAATCAGCGCCGTGGCCTTGGTCAACACCAGCCAGTTATTGGTAAAGCCAGGGATCGCCAGGCGAATCATCTGCGGTACCAGTACCCGGAAGAACACCTGGAACGAACTCATGCCGTACGCCATGCCGGCTTCCGCCTGCCCTTTGGGGATGGCCATAAAGGCACCACGAAAGGTCTCGGACAAATAGGCACCAAAAATAAAGCCCAGGGTGCCGATACCGGCCGCCAGCGGGTTCAAATCAATATAGTCGTCGTAGCCCAGCATCGGCGCTACGCGGTTAAGCAAATCCTGACCGCCGTAGAAAATCAGCAGAATCAGCACAAGGTCGGGAATCCCGCGGATTACCGTTGAATACAGATCGCCCATCCAAGCCAGCCAACGTACCGGCGACAAGCGCAGCGAAACACCGATCAGACCTAGAACAATGGCCAGGGCCATGGACGACAAGGCGAGCTGAAGCGTCAGCCAAGCGCCATCGAGGATGACAGCCCCGTAGCCTTTCAACATGATTCCGGCCCTCTAAAAAATAGCTCGAAAATGGGGAATAAAAAATGGCGCAAACTTCAGAGATCCTGTCGCTTGCGCCATTTCGGACGTACAGCTGCGATGTATTACTGGCCGTAAATATCGAAGTTGAAGTACTTGTCCTGGATTTGCTTGTACTTGCCGTTTTCACGGATAGCCGTGATAGCAGTATTGATCTTGTCTTTCAGGGCGTCGCCCTTGCGCACGGCGATACCAATGCCATCACCAAAGTACTTGGCGTCGGTAAAGGCCGGACCTGCGAAGGCATAACCTTTGCCAGCCGGGGTTTTCAGGAAACCATCTTCCAGCAAGGTGGCGTCGGCAACGGTGCCATCAAGGCGACCTGCTTCCACGTCCAGGTAGATTTCGTTCTGCGAACCGTAAGGCACAACCACTGCACCTTTAGGCGCCAGGACTTCCTTGGCGAAACGGTCGTGGATCGAACCGCGCTGCACGCCGATTTTCTTGCCTTTGAGTTCATCAAGGCTGTCGCTGACCACTGCACCTTCCTTCATTACCAGACGAGCCGGGGTCAGGTAGTACTTGTTGGTGAAATCAACCGACTTCTTACGGTCTTCGGTGATGGACATCGAAGACAGGATCGCGTCGATCTTGCGCACTTTAAGCGCAGGAATCAGACCATCGAATTCTTGCTCGACCCACACACATTTGACCTGCATCTGCTCACACAGTGCATTACCGATGTCGTAGTCAAAACCTACGATACTGCCATCCGGCGCCTTGGAGGCGAACGGAGGGTAAGCCGCTTCAATACCAATTTTCAGAGGTTTGTCAGCAGCAAAAGCCTGCAGGGACAGCACGGACAGTGCCAGGGCGCCAAGAAGCACGAGTTTCTTCATCTTAGGACTCCATCGGTAAGGGCAATAAAAGCAGAGTGAGCCTGAGCCCAATATGCGGAGGTTAAACCGGGAATGCGGCGCCACGTCCTACTGGCGTCGTGCCGAAATCAGCACAACAACGACGAGCGAGTGATCGGCATTCTAACGACAGGCTTCAAGCCGTTATTTCTCCAATGCGACAACTAATTACAGATGCATCGAAAAATACGACCCTAGTCATTGACAACCCTTCAAATAAATGCAAGGGAAAAAGACATAGAACCAATAGAAGCTGCAAATAGCGGGCCTATTATTCGCAAACCCTTCTATTCCGGCAAGTGCAGCGTTTAATCTAATTTTTCAGCAGGTATAAAAGGGCTCTAAAACGGTGCTTTGAGTGTCGCAAAGCCCCACTTTGGCGCGATGGGTTACAAATGCGGTAACACTCTCGCACAACACCGCTCCCACAGGGGATTTGAGGCAGTCATAAAAAACCCCGCCAGGCAGCGCCGGGCGGGGTTCGAAGACAACGAAGGCGCGTTACGCCACCTTCATGCTCTTGTGCGTCTCAATCAGATGCTGCACTACACCCGGGTCGGCCAGGGTCGAGATATCCCCCAGACCGTCGTACTCGCCGGTCGCGATCTTGCGCAGGATACGCCGCATGATTTTGCCCGAGCGGGTTTTCGGTAGCCCCGGGGCCCACTGGATAACATCCGGCGAAGCGATCGGACCGATCTCCTTGCGCACCCAGTTTTTCAATTCAAGGCGCAGCGCTTCACTTGGCTCTTCGCCGCCATTGAGGGTGACATAGACATAGATGCCCTGCCCTTTGATGTCATGCGGCACGCCAACCACTGCCGCCTCGGCAACTTTAGGGTGCGCCACCATCGCGCTTTCGATTTCTGCCGTACCCATCCGGTGGCCGGATACGTTGAGCACGTCATCCACACGGCCGGTGATCCAGTAGTAACCGTCCTCGTCGCGACGCGCGCCATCACCGGTGAAGTACATGCCACGAAAGGTCTTGAAGTACGTATCAACGAAACGATCGTGATCACCATACAAGGTTCGCGCCTGGCCCGGCCATGAATCGAGAATCACCAGGTTGCCCTCGGCAGCTCCCTCTATAAGGTTGCCCAGGTTATCCACCAGCCCCGGCACCACGCCGAAGAAAGGACGCGCCGCAGAACCCGGCTTGAGCGCATGAGCACCCGGCAGCGGGCTCATCATGCAAGCCCCGGTCTCGGTCTGCCACCAGGTATCCACAATTGGGCAACGCTCTTTGCCGACCGTTTTGTAGTACCAGTTCCACGCCTCAGGGTTGATCGGCTCGCCCACCGACCCCAGTAAACGCAAGCTGGAGCCGTCAGCATCCTTAACTGCAGCCTGCCCTTCCGCCATCATGGCGCGAATGGCGGTTGGCGCGGTGTAGAGAATATTGACCTTGTGCTTGTCGACGATTTTCGACACGCGAGTGATATCCGGGTAGTTCGGCACACCTTCAAACAGCACCGTGGTCGCGCCATTGGCCAATGGCCCGTAAACGATATAGGTGTGACCAGTTACCCAACCCACGTCCGCCGTGCACCAGTAAACCTCACCCGGACGGTAATCGAACACACGCTCGTGGGTCAGTGCCGCATACAGCAGGTAGCCACCCGTAGTGTGCTGAACACCCTTGGGCTTGCCGGTGGAACCGGAGGTATAAAGGATAAACAGGGCTTCTTCAGCGCCCATTTCTTTGGGTGCGCAGTGTTTAGATGCCACGGCCATCAAATCGTGGTACCAGATATCGCGATGCTTGTACCAGGCGATATCACCACCGGTACGCTTGAACACGATGATCTTCTGCACACTTGAGGTGTCAGGGTTGGTCAGTGCCACATCAACATTGGCCTTGAGTGCCGTGCGCTTGCCGCCACGCAGGCCTTCGTCGGCGGTGATCACCACCTTGGACTTGCAGTCGATGATCCGCCCGGCCAGTGCTTCCGGGGAGAACCCGCCGAAGACCACCGAGTGAATGGCGCCGATACGGGTACAGGCCAGCATGGCCACCACTGCTTCGGGCACCATTGGCATATAGATAGTGACAACATCACCACGGTGCACGTCCTGACCGCGCAAGGCGTTGGCCAGCTTGCACACTTCTTCGTGCAGTTCACGGTAGGTAATGTTGCGCTGCTCGGAAGGGTCGTCGCCCTCCCAGATAATGGCTACCTGATCGCCGCGCTCGGCAAGGTGGCGGTCCAGGCAGTTATAGGAAACGTTGAGGGTGCCGTCCGCGAACCACTTGATATCGACATGGTGGTCGTCGAAGGAGGTCTGCTTGACGGTGGTAAAAGGCTTGATCCAGTCGAGACGCTTTGCTTGTTCGCGCCAGAAGCCATCCGGATTGACGACGGACTGCTGGTACATCGCCTTGTAGGTCGCCTCGTCAGTCAGCGTATTGGCAGCGACTTCAGGGCGTACGGGATACAGGGAAGCGGCACTCATGTTTCATACCTCAATGCTTGTAGTTGTTGTTTTATGACCCTGTTTTAGCCGGGCCAGCTCATGAGATCCATTCGACGTTGGTAGTAAGAAACACGCAGAAAAACCATGGCTTTGCTGCGCAAGGCTCAAGCACAAGGCTTACAGCGATTTACTGCTCGGTGCAGGCCTTGCAAACGTCAAAAAAGAACCCTTTTTCGACGATTGTTGTAGAAACTGTCAACAGTCTTTATCAAAACCCCCTCTATATGCCCGTGCGGTGCAGGCCTAAAATTCACCTCGCCAACCAAGGCACCGCGATTAACTCAAGTTGCAGCCCCCACGAAGGCAAGTTTAGTCGCTCTTCACAACTGAAGTTTCACACACGGCCTCACAAGGGCTGTGTGACCCCACTCGACCTAAAACAGGTAATCTTGAAATGAAAGCGTTGTTAGTTCTGGCCCTGAGCAGTGTGTGTCTGACCGCCATGGCTGATGAAGTGAACACACAAGCTGCGCAGTCACAACCGGCCGTTGAACAGTATTCCTACTCTTCCGAACTGGATATCGCCAAAGTGATTTCCATGAGCGAAATCCCCAGCGTTTGCGAAGTGGTGCCGGCCCAGATGGTCTACGAAGACTCCCAAGGCAAACAGCACACCCTTGAATACCGCGTCATGGGTAACGGCTGCTCCAACGGCTGATTAATTGCATCCGGTTTATTCCAGCATTAATCACTTACTTATTTAAGCGACTCAACGCAGCACTTGATTGCAACTTTCAACGCAACTTTATCGCCCTTGAACAGTTGCCTGCCTGCGCCTGTATCGCCCGGGAATTATTAAATGAAACGCGCCTTGATAATGGCTTTAAGTTTGTCCGTTCTGGCCAGCAGCGCATTTGCCGCTGACGGTTATGACCGCACCCACGCCGCCACCTTTACCGAAGACGGTTACGACAGCACCCGCTCGGCCAGCTTCGCCGAAGACGGTTACGACAGCACCCGCTCGGCCAGCTTCGCCGAAGACGGTTACGACAGCACCCGCTCGGCCAGCTTCGCCGAGGACGGTTACGACCGCACCAACGGTCGTCGGCTCGGCTGATACTGCTTCGATCTGACGCCCGGCCCCGGCCGGGCGTGGTCTGCCCCCTGCCCCGGCAAAACCCGCCTGATTCCAGCTCAAGCCACAGGTCATTTGACCTCTTCGGCCCAGGGCAAAAAAACTTATCCTGCAACAAACCCCCGCCCAACCGCAGCCCCGCCCAAGTCTAGGACAAATTTAGGGCGTTTCGTCGCATCCCCTGAAAAAAAACTGGCTGAAATACCCTGTGCAAAAGCCGTATACTGCCGCCATCAAAAAGGCTGGTATATCCCCTTGGCGGGCTATAAACCCACGCTGCTACGACCTCAAGGTCCAGAGCGAGAGCAGGTAAAACCTTCTCCCCTGAGCGACAGCGGGGCAAGCCTACGAATACATTCATGTTTTTGCGTGAGCACAAAGCTACTGCAAGCAACATTTCTTAGATCCAAGTGGCCTATGGCCGTGTAAAAACCACACCATAAGTGTTTTCACACAACCATCTGGCCCTCACGCAGGAGACGACACGTCATGCTGAGCTGGGACGAATTCGACAAAGAAGACGAAGGCGAAGTCGCTGTTAAAGGCGCCAACGCAGGCCACGCAACCGAAGCCAACATGGACCGCCTCGACGCCGCCGGCGGCGTTGCAGCCCAGGAAGCCCGTGCAGTGACCGCCACTGACTCGGCCGCGATCATTCGCGCCAAAGCGGCGCTGGACAACCTCGACATCGCGGAAGGTCTGGCCGAACTCGAAGGCGCATCCGCCCGTGTAGCGGTTGACGAAAAGATGATGATCAACTGCCGCGCCGACCTTAACCAGCTCGTACCGTTCAAGTATGACTGGGCGTGGCAGAAGTATCTGGACGGTTGCGCGAACCACTGGATGCCGCAAGAAGTCAACATGACCGCCGACATTGCCCTCTGGAAAAACCCGGAAGGCCTGACCGACGACGAGCGCCGCATCGTGATGCGCAACCTGGGCTTCTTCTCCACTGCCGACTCCCTGGTTGCCAACAACCTGGTACTGGCCGTGTACCGCCTGATCACCAACCCCGAGTGCCGCCAGTACATCCTGCGCCAGGCCTTCGAAGAGGCGATCCACACCCACGCCTACCAGTACTGCATCGAATCGCTGGCCATGGATGAAGGCGAAATCTTCAACATGTACCACGAGATCCCTTCGGTCGCGAAAAAAGCCACCTGGGGCCTGAAGTACACCCGTTCGATCTCCGATCCGAAGTTCGAAACCGGCACCGTCGAAACCGACAAGGAACTGCTGCGCAACCTGATCGCCTACTACTGCGTTCTGGAAGGCATCTTCTTCTACTGCGGCTTCACCCAGATCCTGTCGATGGGTCGCCGCAACAAAATGACCGGTGTTGCTGAGCAGTTCCAGTACATCCTGCGCGACGAATCCATGCACCTGAACTTCGGCATCGACGTGATCAACCAGATCAAAATCGAAAACCCGCACCTGTGGGACGCTGAAATGAAGGAAGAAGCTTCGCAGATGATCCTGCAAGGCACCCAGCTGGAAATCGAATACGCACGCGACACCATGCCGCGCGGCGTACTGGGCATGAACGCCGCGATGATGGAGGACTACCTCAAATTCATCGCCAACCGTCGCCTGTCGCAAATCGGCCTGAAAGAAGAATACCCGGGCACCACCAACCCGTTCCCATGGATGAGTGAAATCATGGACTTGAAGAAAGAGAAAAACTTCTTCGAAACGCGGGTGATTGAGTACCAGACCGGCGGTGCGTTGAGCTGGGATTGATACGCAGGGCTTGATTCAAGCCACACGTAGAAAGTAAAAAAGGGCCAACAGTGTTGGCCCTTTTTTTTGTGCGCGTTTTCATTTTCCCTTTATAAAACTCAAAAACCCGGAATCCTCCTGCCATAGTCCAGCCAGTTTCTTGAGCGACTTTTCAGCAGGCTCCAGATTTTTCATTTCTTCAACAGCCACTGCCCACCACAGAAACTTGCACGCTTCAAGATAGGGAGAATTATTATCCCGCTTACCCAACAGATAGAATTTTGCCACTTTTCGTGAAGTAGAGCAGTGGCCCATAAACGTCCACTTTAACCGTAACCGATCGAATAACGGGTTCTTTGGAAGACGATCGGGCACAGCAAATGAAGCCTCAGGCAAGTCATCACAGTAGCTCTCGCCATGCTTATCGAAAAATACCCGGTACATTGCATGGTGGTAGCGCTTAACCGAATAGTAGTGATTGAGACAGTCATTGGCCTCAACGACTTTTCGACCATAAAGCATGAACGATATAGCGATTTGCTCAATAGTAAGGATTGTTGCTCCATGAGGAGCCCATTGATCAATCAAACTAATAGCGCCCTCGAGGATATGCCCGTTGGCCTTGGTCATCCCGCAAACTCCGCTATTGAACAGCTTCAACGCAGGGGCGGGAGCTTTATTTTCAGCATCAAGGTGCGTAACGAGGGAGCTATACCACGAACGTCGGGAAGCTTGCGCCCAACTCAACTCAAACTCATCCATCAGAAACTGATCATCACTAACGCGCTTGAACAACTGGGCAGGGTCCTTGAGAAAAACCGTATCGGTATCAACGAAAATGGTTTTACCGGCAAGCTCGGCTCCTGCCTGGATCGCACAAGCCTTACGTCGATGACAATAACCACCTGCTCCTTGCCAGGCACCCAGTGTTTCAGCACTCAGAGGCAATACGGTGATCGGCCAGCCATCAAATGCCTCTGGCTGGTCAGTCATCAGCGTGATCGTAAAGTCAGCCGGATTCTTTCTACGGCGCAACGCCGACAAAATACTGAACTTCGCTTCATGCCGATAAACAGCTTTGTCGCCGTACATTAAATAGAGCAGTTGATTGGTGCTGATGGCGGACCCACTTGAGCACTCCATCATGTCTTCAAATACCGTTCTTTGAGATAAGGGCGCACCTTTAAACGGTCATCATCCGAACAAAGAAAAATCCACGTGCATTTGGCGACAGCATTATTCGCGAGTTTCGCCGCACCGCCCCAACCCAGAGATGAGTTAAGAACTTCTTCATAGAAGTTGATGGCCGCCTCAACAGTTGTGAAGACGTGTTCCTCCAAGGCGCTATCACTTGATAACGTTAACGTGTAGTTCACAGAACCATTCCCACATGATTTTTCGGGCGACATTTATTGTTATAAATCATTCAACTAGCCACACCACTAAGTGATGCAGGCATGAAATAGAAAACCAAACAGAAGAAGCGCCCCCCTCGTCTCGCCATTTTTATAGCCAGTAATTTCACTGCAAGTTCGTGACTGACTCAGAGGCTTCACTGCTCCACCATGACCGAGGCCAACCCTGCCATGAGCCGAGTAAAAAATACAGGCAACTATCTTGACACCGACACACTCATCTTCACCGATGAATTAATAGTTTTGTTATCGAATAACTCATAAGCAAGAGCATCCTAAAATCCATCACTCGGATATAAATCTTAGGCTTTTTTGGAAAAAATGCTTTAGGATATTTCCGAAAACAACCAAGAAAAATCCTTATCAGAGATGGGCTTTCTCATTGATGTGTGCAAGAACAAGTAAACATCCTGACTTTTCATACGTATATGGACTCTGCCAGACTAATGCCCCCTTTTTTTACCAACTAATAATGATCAATATTTATCACCTGCAACACTCGAATCATTGCTGCACTTAACTGAGAGGCCCGCCGCACAAAAAACTGCAAACCAGAAAGCGGGCACATTTTTTTGGCCTAGGCTCTGTACGAAATCAGCTGAAACCCATTTGAATTCCACGGGCGTTGAGATTCAGTAAAGTCGGCAACCATCAAAGGCAAGAGCCCACGATGGCCAAAGGGTACGAACTCCCCAACGCAGCCTGGGATTTGGTTGCAGACATCTTCAATGAATCACGCCGTAGCGGGCGGCCACGAACAGATGATCGCTTGATGCTCAACGGCGTCCTTTGGGTGCTCTGTTCTGGCGCCGCCTGGCGCGATATGCCTGAGCGCTTTGGCCCATGGTCGACGGTTTATCAGCGCTTTCGTGACTGGTGCAATCGCAGAGCGTTTGACCAGATGCTCAAGCGGCTTCACATCAAGCTCAACGAGCATGGGTTAATTGATCTGGAAACCTGGATGATTGACTCCACCGCAGTACGAGCAACCCGGGCCTCTTCTGGTGCTGGGAAAAAAGGGGGCCTGAAGAACCGCAAGACCATGCGCTCGGGCGCAGCCGGGGTGGCCTGACCACCAAGATCCATATGCTGTGCGATGCCAACGGCGTCCCGCTGAAGTTTATATTGTCGGGCAGACAGGCCAGCGACACCGCTTACGCCCAACCGTTGCTCGATGAGGCGTACATACCCAGCTTGCGCGGTCGCCCCCGCAAACGCTGCCGATGGTAGCTGGCGGACAAAGGCTATGACGCCGAAGCGTTGCGTAGCTACTGTGACCAGTATCGGATGCAACCGGTGATTCCACTGCGCAGCATGGAGCGCAAACCCAAGCCGGGGTTACCGAAACTGTTTGATCGTCCCAAGTACCGACAGCGCAAAATCATCGAGCCTATGTTTGGTTGGCTGAAGGAGAACCGCCGCATGTTTACACGCTTCGACAAACTCGCGAAAAGTTATGCAGCAATGGTCTCTCTGGCCTGTGCCATGCGATGTTTACGACATTACTTTTCGTACAGAGCCTAATCACGCTGCTGGACAGCTGCGCCGAGCTTTGGATCAGGTCGATGCGTTCTTGCATGGCCTTTTCGTCAGGCCGATCCAGATGCTGATTAGCGTTGGCGGTGTCGCGATTCAGCCCTGCCAGATCATTGGCGCCATCAGGGTTGCGAATGGTGATGGTGCCTTCGCTGATGGCGCTTTGGGTTTTGCTCTTGTCGGAGTCTTTGAGCAGCACCGGCATCGCGCCGCCAGCGCCCGAGCGGGCATTAACCCCGTCTCCTGTAAAACAACACCGGCACAAGGCCGGTGTCGAGAGAGTCAGATCAAGTCTGAACTTCTACAATTCGGAGAGGCGACAACTATCCTGACACCAGGGGATGTCGGACGATTTGGCATCTACGATTCACTCGGGCTGTGTCCTTGCTTGATCGGTGTGTGTTCGCAACTATCACCGTAGACCAAGGCCAGCCTTTTTTCATTTTTTACAGGCGTATCAGCTAGTTAGCCGTTAAGTAAGTGCCATTCAAATCCGTCCGTTTTTTCTGCTTTTTCTGTCAGCAAAATAAAACCATCTCCTTTTCGACTTTGAAATCCTCTGATTCTATTCAGATCCAAACGCCAAAAAAAAACCTAATAAATATACAAAAAATGACACACCTGCCAGCGCCGCTCGCCCTATGGGGTTAGCGTCCTTACCTAGCCCCCCGGGGCCTATCGACACCCTACCTCCCCCAAGGTATGCAAACACTGCCTGCCCAAACCAAAGTTGAAGCATCAATGCACTAAAAAACGGATGCCACTCACCAAAAAAACGCACAAAACAGTTAACCAGAGCAGCAACGAGCATAAGCCCACCAAACAAATATCTATACATATATAAAATCGAGCTCATATTAATCCTCCTTAAAAACCTCACCAGCCTGATCAACTATTCCCCCCCAAACTCCCATTACACTCAATGCATTCGACACCTTCAATGCTTCACCAGCAGAAAGCCCTTTACTAATAGCATATCGTTCAAACCCTTCACTCAGAGCGTAACTTGCCATTGCCTTTGGTGTCTCATCCTTCAAGTACCCTGACAGAACTGAAGCTATAGATGAACCGTTAGATAACAATCCTGCAGACCCACCAGAAGCAAATATCGATCCTACGGCCATAGCACTACTTACGTCCGCAATGACTTTGGCTTCCGCGGCCCTGAGCCACTTAAGGGTATTAATATCAGCCAAGTCAATATTAGCTCCATTAGCAACACACTCAGCACTCGCACAAGAATTGAACCTAGGTGTGTAAACAACACCCTCAATAGCCACAGGCACTACATACCCGCCTTTTTCATCCAATGCATAGCCTGTTAAACGATCTCTTTTTCCCGCGCCACCGGGTGGATAACTGGACGAATCCCCAGTGAGGTAACGTGAATAACCTGTTTCTGCTTCGGGGGTCCATGAATACACGCCAACATTATCTTTTATATAAGCAATCACATCCCTGTCCGCAGGCGCAAAACCTTGTACAAACGTCCTACCATCTCCCAACGGGAGCCAATTTCCATCGGGGTCATAAATACCTGTTCCTGAAGCCACCACATCTGTACCAGCGTTGATATCAGTGCCGTTAATCGACGACAAGCGCATTTGTGCTTCAATTTGCTCCACTGTGTATTTACCTTTACTTTTCTTCGCTAACTCTTGAGCAAGCAGCTTCTCATCCGGATGTAACTGTCGGTTGTACTTATCGACACCAAACCCAGCCCCTCCACCCACAACCGCCCCACCAGCACCATTACCCGATCCAGCCGCAGCTCCAATGCCACTCGCAATCAACGAGGCAACCGCATCTCGTTCTGACTTCGACATGCCGCTGCCGGCCAGTGCTTGGTCAATGGACGGCATCAACGCTGCTGACGCTCCGGCTCCCAATGCGCCGCTTTGTGCACTACCGCTCGACAAGCCGATTGCCGCACCCGCCATGGCATGCAGCAAAATGCGCGCTGCTCCGCCTTCGTCCCAAGCTGCCCTGATTGCACTGTCGGTGGATTTATCTCTTTGCGCGGTAGCGAAATCACCGATTTTTTTGAAAATTTCACTGGATGACGCGTTCGCAACAACCCCAACAGCGGTGCCACCCGTCGCCCCACCCAGACCTGCCGCAAGCAGGCCTGATGCAATATCAGCCATCAGCCTTTTATCGCCGCCGACCAGCCAGCTCTTGGCATCATCCAGGGCAATTGCAGCCGCTTGCTTTTGCTCCGGGGTAGTCGCCTCCCTGGCCAGTTTGGTGGCCGCGTCGGCCTTGGCTTTCGCCACGGTATTAATCACGCTGCTGGACAGCTGCGCCGAGCTTTGGATCAGGTCGATGCGTTCTTGCATGGCCTTTTCGTCAGGCCGATCCAGATGCTGATTAGCGTTGGCGGTGTCGCGGTTTAGCCCTACCAGATCATTGGCGCCATCAGGGTTGCGTACAGTGATGGTGCCTTCACTGATAGCGCTTTGGGTTTTGCTCTTGTCGGAGTCTTTGAGCAGCACCGGCATTGCGCCGCCAGCGCCCGAGCGGGCATCAACTCCATCTCCTGTAAAACAACACCGGCACAAGGCCGGTGTCGAGAGAGTCAGATCAAGTCGAGATTTCTACAATTAAACGCTTAGAGAGCAAGTTCCTGACGAACTTTCTCGGCTACCTCATCAATAATAAACCCAGGTCCAAATATAGTAAGACCCACGAATGTTTCTGACTCAATTTTAACTTTCTCGCCCATCAATTCAACCTCTGCGACCTCAATTTCTTGAGAGCCCCCAACCGCCCAGGACTTATCAAGCCCTACAGCGCCAAGCCTGACTAAAACAATGTGCAGGGCGTTACGCAACACCGCATCGTATTCATCACCCAGTACTATTGATGCAAATTCATTAGTCATATTTAAAAACCTAAATCCTTCCCGCCTGAACGACTTGCAGACTCAGTTATCTGCTCCCAGCTTTTGCCTTTAGCTCTCAGCCAATCAATAGATGGCCCAAGCTTGTCCCCATATACTCGCAAGTTTCGCTCATAAATCCCTGCAAGCTTATCAGGTGGTGTTAGATCCTTATATTGAACGCCTAACTCACGGCGTATCTGATGGAGTTGACGAGCGACTTGCTCTGGCGTTGCACCTGCTGCGCGCATTCTGAGACTAATCTCTGACAAACTATTAACTTCATCGACATATGCTTGCCGTAGAGGTGGAAGCTTATCTACCGAACCAGTTGCTTTTGCACCAACAACCGCAGCAGCCTTCCCTGCGGCTATTTTCTCCAGAACCGTCTCAACAACAGCCTTTGCGCCCTTACCTGCTGGCATCAGTAGCATAGCAGCATCGAGTTCGGGTGAAACCGTCAAAACTCCTTTACTGGCTAAATCAGACAATCGCTGAGCAGCAGCCCTTACATTAGACACAGCACTGGACAACTGGCCAATTTCTTTCGAATGCTCGCTGGTTTGTTCCTGCCCGTACTGACGCCATTGTTCATAAACCGTTCCTTGACCAAGTGAAACCGATGAACTGAATAACGTTGAGTCATTGAACTGCTTTTCTGTTGCATTAAACGCAAAGACCTTATCGCCATTCGCTACAATCTGACTTCCATCGTTCCATTTCAGAGGAATTTTCTGTGCCGCCAGCTGATCAATAATGCCTTTGGCGACGTCCAGGTCCTCCATAAAACGTTGGGACTCAGGGTCATTCCCTTGGGACTGCAAGACCAGCCCGTTTAAACGTGCTTCGTCAGCAGCATCAACAGAACCTCCTGCGGCGATCATCAATAGATCTATCCAACGCGCACTGGAACCTGGCTTACCTAAAGTGTTATCCAGCTCGTCAGCTTTTTTCTCCAGGACTGGAATTTCTTGTTGCTTATGCAATTGTCGATTAAAGGCCTCAACACCAAATCCAGCCCCGCCAGCCACAACCGCCCCACCAGCACCATTACCCGATCCAGCCGCAGCTCCAATGCCACTCGCAATCAACGAGGCAACCGCATCTCGTTCTGACTTCGACATGCCGCTGCCGGCCAGTGCTTGGTCAATGGACGGCATCAACGCTGCTGACGCTCCGGCTCCCAATGCGCCGCTTTGTGCACTACCGCTCGACAAGCCGATTGCCGCACCCGCCATGGCATGCAGCAAAATGCGCGCTGCTCCGCCTTCGTCCCAAGCTGCCTTGATTGCACTGTCGGTGGATTTATCTCTTTGCGCGGTAGCGAAATCACCGATTTTTTTGAAAATCTCACTGGATGACGCGTTCGCAACAACCCCAACAGCGGTGCCACCCGTCGCCCCACCCAGACCTGCCGCTATCAGGCCCGATGCAATATCGGCCATCAGCCGTTTATCGCCGCCGACCAGCCAGCTCTTGGCATCATCCTGGGCAATTGCAGCCGCTTGCTTTTGCTCCGGGGTAGTCGCCTCCCTGGCCAGTTTGGTGGCCGCGTCGGCCTTGGCTTTCGCCACGGTATTAATCACGCTGCTAGACAGCTGCGCCGAGCTTTGGATCAGGTCGATGCGTTCTTGCATGGCCTTTTCGTCAGGCCGATCCAGATGCTGATTAGCGTTGGCGGTGTCGCGGTTTAGCCCTACCAGATCATTGGCGCCATCAGGGTTGCGTACAGTGATGGTGCCTTCACTGATAGCGCTTTGGGTTTTGCTCTTGTCGGAGTCTTTGAGCAGCACCGGCATTGCGCCGCCAGCGCCCGAGCGGGCATCAACCCCATCTCCTTCCATGGCCCCGGAATAGCTCAAACTCCCGGCCTGGCTTGTTATTTCGCTTTTGTTTTTGATGTCACTGACCAACAGGCGATCAGTGCTGAGATGGTTTTTGTCTGCCGTTGCATCGCTGGCAATTACAGCGCCTTGAAGCGTGGTGGTTTGTCCCACATTGATGTCATAGCCGCCTTGGCCCGCCGACAAGCCCGTTTGATCGATCACGGCCTGATAATCGCTGTTCATTTTGCTACCAGCGATATTGGCGGAGCCCGAAACAGTGGCGCCTACACAGAACGGTGGAACACAGATGCTCGCGCCCATGCCACCGCTGGCTTGCTTGTTCTTCTGGCTGGCTTCGTCCTGACGCGAGGCCATGTTCAAATTGCCAGCGATATCAGCCTTGATGGCATCCGCCCGCACTTGAGCACCAGCCAGCGTAGTATCCTGACCGCTTTTGAGCACCAGAAGCCCAGTATCGACCGTACTGTTCACCTGGCTGACTGCATGGCCTTTACCCATGCCCTTGGCCACTTGCGCACCGAGGTCGAGGGTGAAACCAAATTGCTCACCGATGTTAAAGCTGGCGCCAATACTGGTTTTGTCGCTTTTACTCTGGTTGGCCCAATTTTTCCGCTCCTGGGCGCTTTCCAGGGTGATGTCATTCTCCGCCATTAACAGGGTGTCAGTGGCCTTGATACTGCTGCCAATGACGTGAATATCGCCCTTGGTATCTGGCGCATTGCCTGTTGCAACAATTGCCAGACTGCCACCGCTGTTGAGGGTAGATTGCTTAACCGTTTCGGCGTTGTACTCGCTGCTGCTTTTCTTGTTTGTTGAGGCCAGTTCGGTGCCGATTTTAATTACCGAGCCGCCACTGTTGGCAGGCTTGCCTTCCGACACGCTGGCCGCACTGGCATCCTTGTTGTCGACGGCGTTGTAAGCCGAGAGCAACGCTTGCGCGCCCTTGACCGCCTTGAGACGACTGTCGTCAGCCTCCTGCGAAGCCCTTATGTCGTTACGAATACTGTTGACCGTATCGACCGCCATACCACCCACCACCCGGCCAACGGCCATGCTCCTTGAGCTGTCTTTGGTGGTCTGGTGCGCAGTTTCGGTACCCGCGGCGATGGTCACGTTGGAACCGCTCAGGCTCATGTCTTGGGTGCTAACCACATCGCTGGCTATCACCGTCAGCTCTCGCCCGGCGACTAATGCTACGTTGCCAGTGCTGGAGCCAATGGTGCTGCCAGTCAGGGTCGTCTCCTGAGCTGAACCGTTGTGCTTTTGACTGCTGATGGACAGGTGCTGGTTACCGGTAATGTCATCCAGCCCAAGGTTGTTTCCGGTCAGCACGCCTGTCAGGTCGCGATTTTTCTCCTTGTGCATCTCGGTTCTAGAGAACGTATTTACGGCTGCATCAACGCTAAGATCACGCCCGGCTTGAACAACAAGATCATCGGTACTGACCAGCGCAGAGCCTGTTACTTTGACGTCTTGCCCGGCAGCCACGCTCACCGTGTCACCCGAAACCATGCTTCCTACTGCTGTGGTGCTGGTTTCACTGATCTTGTCCTTGACCTTGCTTGAATTCAGACCACCCCAACTGTTTTTACTTTTACTGCTCTCGTGGCGTGCACTGCTGGAGTCGCTGACGGCAAGGATCTGGACATCGTTGCCCGCAATCAATTTGGCAGCACCTTTTTCGGCATTCACAGCGCTGCCTTGCAGCAGCAAGTCGTCGCCGGCCATCAATGTACTGTTCCCACCCGAGGTAACCAGACTGCCTATGTTGGTGAGGGTTTCGGTTTCGTTAAGGCGAAAAGATTTACCGGATGAGCTTTTTTTGGTCTTGCTGTAGAAGCTGTAGTCCTGTTCCTCTGCGGACTTAAGTTCAAGATTCCCACCCGCCACCAAATAAGCCTCCCCCCCCGCCTCGACCCGACTGGCAACCAATGCCAAATCCTGCCCGGCGCTCAAGGTCACATCCCCTCCTGCCTTGACCGTGGTCGATACTTGGCTGACATGGTCGTCGCGGGTTTTGACTTTTTTGGTATTGAGCGAACTGTGTTGTTCGTTCGCCGCCGAGGCCAGGGTCAGGTCGCCGGTAGCAGCCATGGCGATGTCGCGGGCAGCATCGATCTGGCTGGCAATGGCGCTGATATCTCGTGCAGCAACGATCTGGAAGTCGCGGCCCGCCTCGATGACAGAGCCGTATTGAGTGGTGCTGTCGCCACGAGACAGAGTGCCAGCAACCTGGCTGCTGCGCTGTTCTGAGGCGGCAAGGTTGACGTCACGACCCGCCTTGAGGGTGGTGTCTGCGCCGCTTTTGATCAGGCTTCCGATGCTGTTGACGTCGCGCCCGGCTTGCAGGGACAGGTTGTTCGCCGCTTCGATGCGCGCGGCGTTGTCCACGAAGTCAGTGCGTTCGGTGCGGTAGCCGTTGCTGCTGTTATGGCTGGTGACGGTGCGCTCATTGAGCAGATCACCGCTGATGGCCGTCAAACTGACGTCGCGCCCGGCAATAATGCCGCCGGCCTTGTTGGTCAGGTTGTTACCCGCTAGCAGGTCGAGGCGGTTGCCCGCGTCGATCAGGCCGCTGTTTACCAAGTTGTTGCCCGCGCTGGCCACGAGGTTTTCGCTGGCTCGCAGGGTGCCCAGGTTGTTGAGGTCTTTGCCTGCGATCAACTTGACGTCGTTACCGGCAATCAATGCACCGTTGGGAGCGAGCCGGTTGTTGGCCTGGGCCAGGTACAGGACCGGAACCAGTACTTGTTCGTCGTTGATCGTGGTGTTTTCGAGCCAGACAATATCGTGGGTCAGGGCTGCGACCTGTTCGCTTGTGAGGGTGATACCCACGGACAGGTTGAGCGCCTGTTTGCTGGCGACGGCGTTGTCCATCAGGTACTTGAAGGTCGCCGCATCGCTGGTTTGGCCGTCGATAAAGCGCTGGCCAGTGCGGGCGGTGACGGCTTGCTGGATCAAGCGTTGTTCATAAAAGCCGTCGCCCAGGCGTTTCTGGCTTTGGTCAGGGTCGTAACCCAACTTCGACAGCAGGTAGTCCGAGCCCATAAATTGCTTGAGGTTGGTCAGTGCCGGATTGGTTTCAATCAGGTACTTGTGCGGGCGCGATGCAGTGTTTGCGTCAGGCAGGCCTTGTACGCGGTTGATGGTTTGGCCGTCGACCGGGGTTGAGGAGCCTGCTATGGCCCCGAGATCAATCGGCGCGATTGGCGAGCGATCTGCCGTGGTGACGTTGGAGCCACCCAGTTCCCAGCTCTGCGGGCCGCTGGTTGCCGGAGTAGTGCTGTCTTGTGCACTCAGACGGAACAGACCATTCTGCCCTTCAGGTAAGCTGAAACCGGGTAGCCCTACCGGATTGACTTGCTGTTGCGCCATATCAGGCGGCAATTGGGAGTTGATCTGAATCGGCGTTGAGTAGCCACTCCCCGCGCCCGTTTCGGTTGGGGTATGGCCCGCTGCAACGTAGGCGTAGTAAGGCCGTACAACACTGTTATTGATGTTCTGCTCGGCGTTGAGGTTAACGCTGCCACCGGCCTGGATAATGGCATCGTAGGACTGCCCCTCAATATTGCGGGTACTGGTGGTGTGCGAGAGTTTGCCGCCGCCCAACAGGCCAATAAAATAGCTCAGGTCTGCTTCGACTGTGGCCGAAGGTGCGGGGCTATTCTTGGCATTGAAGTTTGCCGCCGCCGGAACGGCAGCGAATATCTGTGTGACAAAGTTCCAGTAAGTGCGGGTGGTCTTGATCTCCTGTCCTTGCACGCCCTGGTTGCTGATGGTGTGCGCGTTAGCGCTCAGGTTGCCTGTGGCAGCGATGGTGCTGCTGTGGTTATTCAGTGTCCCGGCGTTGATCTGAAGATCCGCACCACTGCTCAACATGGATGCAAGGGTGCTGCGGATAATTTTCAGGCTGTCGGTTTCATCAATTCGCCACAGCCCGTTTCGACGACCACCGCTGCGGAAATCGCAGCCAGCGATGGGGATTGCATTGCAGTCGAGTTCGGTAACAGTCACCGAGCTTTTTTCATGGGCCGAGTACTCCAGCACATCCCTGACATTGTTGACGGTCATGGCGCTGATGGTGAGATTCTTCGCGCTCTCGATATTGCCCGAGCGGTTGTCCAGCAAGTCGGCTTTGCTCTGGTCCGCGTCTCTGGCGATCAGTACATCGCCCAAGGCATAGACCTGTGCATAGGCGTTGGTGAAGCTGGAAGCTAGCAACTGCATGTCAGAGCCGCTGAAAATCAGGCCATCGCGGTTGAGCAGTGTGTCGGTATCGAGTGTCAGCTTGGTCCCGGCGCCCAGCGTGCCGGTGTTGATCACATCACCGGCAATCAGGCTCAGGTCAGTCGCGGAGGTCAGGCGCCCCGCGTTGTGCAACTGCCCTGCCACAGTGATCCGGGTATCACCGCCACCGGCCAGGCTGGCGGTTTCGTTGAGGTTCATGTGCGCGGCGCCAAGGTCCAGGGTTCCAAGGCTGCTGACTCGGCCGCTGGCCGAGTAGGTACCATCGAGGTTCAGGCGCAGATTGCCGTCACTGGCGAGCAAACCGTCGTTGGACCAATTCCCGCCAGTGCCGGAAAAATGTTCGGAGGCGAGCAACTGGCCGCTGGCGGTTTGATTGAGACTGTTGACGTTAACCGTCAGGCGCGCAGCCTGAATCACACTGCTGTTGGTCCAGGTGTCCTGGTTGATGGCTATGCCACCTCGGCTCACCAAGCTGCCACCGACATTGTCGAGGAGCGACGGATCAATGGCGAAGGTGCCGTTACCTGAATGCAGTACCTTACCGCCAGCGTTCTGGAAGCTGCCCGCGAGTAACGTCAAGTCAGTGTTGGCGCTTTCAAGGGTGCCGTTGCGGTTGTCCAGCTGCCCGCCAATCTGGAACAGGGTGTTGCCGCTATTACCCAAGGTACGCAGTTGCCCTGCCCGGTTATCCACACTGGCGGCACTGACATTGAGGGTGCTGGCACTTTCGATAATGCCTTTTTGGTTATTCAGGGCGCCGCTCAGATCAAAGCTGACTTGCTGCGCAGCCACACGCCCGCCTGCCTCGCCGCTGTTATCAAAGGAGGCGCCGGTAACTTTCAACAAACCTTTGGCGAAGAGGCTACCGTCGCGATTATCTAAAACCCCGGTGGCAATAAAGGTATCGCCCGTTTGTGCGGAGATGCGGCCGCCGACGTTATCGATACTGTCCGCGTTCAGGTTCAAACGCTGTCCCTGGATAACACCTGCCAAACCGTTGCGCAGTACGCCGACTACGCCAGCATCGAGGGCTCCCTTAAGGCTGGCGAGTTCGCCTGCGCGGTTGTCCAGGTTGGCGGCCTTAAGCTTCAGGTCGCCGTTCTGGGCAATCAATTTGCCGCCCTGATTATCGAGATCGTCAGCAATATCCAGATGCAGACTGGTCTTGCTTTGCACCTTGCCCTTGACGTTGCCCAGGCGGTTAGCAGTGAGTTTCAGGTCGGCGTCCTGACTGTAGATCAGGCCGTCATTGCTGTTTTGCACCAGGCCACTAGCGCTGATGTCCAACCTGCCATCTGCCGCGACTGTGCCGCGGTTACGGTTGTCCAGGCCAGCAGTCAACAGAGTCAGCAAGCTACGGCTGACCAGTTCACCGCCCTGGTTGTCGATCTGCGTCGCCCGCTGGATCAGTATCGGGCCGCCGCTGGACAGCTTGCCGCGGGTGTTGGCCAAGGTGCCGAGCAGGTCGAGGGTTGTGGCGGTAGCCCCCGCGATGCTGCCGGCACTGTTGTCGAGGTCATGCGCGCTCAGATCCAGAGTCGCGCCACTATCGATTACACCGCCTAGGGCGTTGTTCAGTAAACCGCTGACATGAAGAGTTTGGGCGCCAGCACTGGTTATATTGCCCTTGGCACTGTTGTCCAGATCAGCCGCTGTTACGGTCAGGTTTTTTTGGCTGACCAGAACACCTGTGCCGCTGTTAAGAAGGCTGGAGCTGAGGTGTGCGTCAAGGTTGCCATAAAGGCTGGACAGCTTGCCGCTGTTGCGGTTGTCGAGCGTTGTGCCGGTGACACTCAAACCCTGCCAGCCAGAGATCAGCCCGCCCTGATTGAGCAGGCCGTGACCATTGATGGCCAACAGATTATTGCTGATCAGCTTGCCGGTACTGTTATCAAGGTTGCGGCCACTCAGGCTGAAGGTTTGGGTGGTGGAAATCTCGCCGCCACGGTTGTTCAGGTCACGCAGATGCTTGAGGGTCAGGGGACCTTTGGTGGTGATCAGCCCGCCCGCGTTGTTCAGATCGCCCGTTGCTGTACCGAAGTCCAGTGTGATGGCCTTGCCCAGCAACGAACCCTTCTGGTTGTTCAACTCCCCACTGTTGGCCGTCAGGGTGTTTCCCGCTTCGATAAGGCCCTGGCGGTTGTTCAGCAGACCCTGAACATCCAGCTGCAGATCGCCAAGGCTGGTCAGGGAGCCGGAGCTGTTATCGAGGTCTGCTGCTTGCCCATCCACCGTCGCAGCGGCGATCCGGCCCTTGATATTGGTCAGGGCCTGAGCAATATGCAGGGACAACGCGCCATCACTCAAGAGCTGGCCACTGCTGTTGTCAAGGTGATCCGCCGCTAAGCTAAAGCCTTGGCGACTGGAAATTTCGCCACCCTGGTTGTTGACGCCCTTGAGATTTTTCAACACCAACAGCGGTCCGTTGATCAGACCGCCCTGGTTGTTTAACTGGCCGTGATTGAGGTCCAGAGTGAGTGCGGTTTTGCTGGTCAGTTGCCCACCCTGTTGGTTCAGACCTGTGACGCTGGCATTCAGGGCTTTGGCGCTAACGATGCTACCGTCACGGTTGTCCAACTGCCCCGTCGTGATAACGAGGTCGTCAGCGGTGTTGATGCTACCGCCGCTCTGGTTATCCAGCGCACCGGTGTTGATCTGTAGCGCTTGCCGGGCACTCAGGGTGCCCTTCTGGCTGTTGTCGAGGCTGGCGCTGCGCACGTCCAGACCGGCATTGGTTACCAGGCCTCCCCCTCGATTATCCAGGGCGCCGCTGGTGCTCACACTGAGTTTGCCGCCACTGGACAGTCTGCCCAGGCTGTTAACCAGAGTCGCAGCCGAAATATTCAACAAGCCTTCAGTGCTGATCAAGCCCTGACTGTTTTCTACACCTTCACTGAAGGCAAGCCTGCTGTCTTTTAGACTGGAGAGCCTGCCACCCCTGTTGTCCAGATGATTACCGGTCAGAGTCACGTCCGCCTGACTGGTGACTTCGCCACCGCGGTTATCGACATCTGCCACATCCAACTGCACCCCTTGAGTGCCGCCGACCAGACCGCTCAAGCGGTTATCCAAGGTATTGCCGACCAGGTGAACAGCCCCTTGGCCGATCAATTTACCGTTCTGGTTGTTGAGATCCTGTACCTGAACCTTGAGGTTTTGCTTGCTGGAAATCTGGCCGCTGCTGTTGTCGAGGCTGGCGGCGGTGACAAGGGCACTCCCGTCAGCCACCACCACACCACTCTGGTTTTGCATTTCACCGTCAACGCTCAAGCCCATTTCACCCAGGCTATTGAGCATGCCAGCGCGGTTATCCAGGCTGCCGATACGGGCATCGATGCTGTTGGCTGAAACCAGCCCCTTGCTGTTAAGCAACCGATCGATTTTGAGGTCGAGATTGCCGCTACTCAGCACCCGCCCCTTGTTCTGGTTATCCAGAGTGCCTGCGCGGATGCTGGCGATCTGTTTGGCACTCAGTGTGCCGCCCTGATTGCTAAGGGTTTGCGCGTTAACCGTCAGTGTGCGGCTGGCGACAATGCTAGCCTCTGTGTTGATCAGTGCCTGTGCGTTGATTTGCACATCACCGGCCATGTTGCGCGTGTTGTCTGAATTGACCCCGGCTTCGATAACGCCGTGGTTGGTCAACTGCGCGCCGCTGGAGAGTTTGATACTGTCGCGGGCAGCAAGATTTTTACGACTGGTGAGGTCGCCTTGAGCCTGCATATCCAGTGCGGCCCCCGCATAAACCGCCCCTTGCGCGTCCAGGCTCGCAGCCTTGACCTTGATCGCCCCGCCAGCCGTGACCTGAGCCATGCTCAAATGCCCATTGGCATCAAGCTGAATATCCCCGCCACTGGCCGCCAAGGTACCGTCCAACTTGACCCCGACACCGGCTTCAGTACCCACCAGCCTGATCGCACCAGCGTACATTCCGCCCAAGGCGCTGGAGTCAATTGCCAGCTGCGGCTTGGCGCTGCCGTCATCTGCACGCGCAGTGGCCTGCAGGGTCCGGGCATTGACGTCGTTACGACCGGCAATCACCGTCAAATTGCGCGCATTGATCTGGGCGTTGATCTTCGCCGAGCGGGTGATGATGTCGAAGCGGTCAGCGTTGCTGGCGTTCAAGCCCTGACCGTCGATGGTCACGGTACCGCCATCGACCTGATAACGATCCAGACGGCCGTTATCGAGGATGGGTTTGCCGGTGGTCAACGTGACGCTCGGAGTATTGATAAAACCGCAGCCACTACAGGTAATGCCGTAGGGGTTGGCCACGATTACCTTGGCCGATTGCCCCGCTACTTCGGTGTAGCCGCGCAACTGGCTGGGGCTGCCACCGCTGACTT
>NZ_JBUZTQ010000037.1:0-45306 GCF_055408445.1 Pseudomonas sp. B414
AGAATACGATTGGAGCGCGGGCTGACCTGCGGATTGAGCGGTAAAGTGGTGATGGCCGTTGCTCAAGGGTTCGACAGGAGTGAATGCCCAGTTGCCACGTTCATCGACGAGTGTTTCACCGATTTTTTTGCCATTGGTGTAGATACCAAGGGTTACGCCCGGTTGGCCAGTACCCTTGAGGGTCGGGGTGTTGTCAGCAGACATGCTGTATTGCGGGGTGCCGTTATCGTCAAGTACCTCAGAGATCGTTGGTCTGATCGCTGGCGGCTTCACGAGCACATTCAAAGGGTCGGACATTTCACTCTTGATGCCTGTCGAGCTGACGGCAATCACCGAGAATGTGTTCTGGCCTACTGGCAGTGGCTGGAAAGGGGTGAATTTCCAGTTGCCGTAATTATCCACGGGCGCCATGCCGATGGGCATGCCGTTGAGATAGATTATCACTCTACCGCCAGGCCCCATACCGCTACCTTGCAGGGTAGGGGTCGTGTCGTTGGTCTGTGTGCCATCTGCAATAGGTTGTCCATAGTCATCGACGATCTGGATGACGCCCCCGGTGCCGCCAGCCCCTGGCTTACCCGGTGGAGTGGTGTCAATTGCCTGAATCAATACCGTATAAGAATACGATTGGAGCGCGGGCTGACCTGCGGATTGAGCGGTAAAGTGGTGATGGCCGTTGCTCAAGGGTTCGACAGGAGTGAATGCCCAGTTGCCACGCTCATCGACGAGTGTTTCACCGATTATTTTGCCATTGGTGTAGATCTCAAGGATTACGCCCGGTTGGCCAGTACCCTTGAGGGTCGGGGTGTTGTCAGCAGACATGCTGTATTGCGGGGTGCCGTTATCGTCAAGTACCTCAGAGATCGTTGGTCGGATCGTTGGCGGTGTCACGAGCACATTCAAAGGGTCGGACATTTCACTCTGGATGCCTGTCGAGCTAATGGCAATCACCGAGAATGTGTTCTGGCCTCCTGGCAGTGGCTGCCGAGGGGTGAATATCCAGTTGCCGTGCTCATCCACGCGCACCATGCCGTTGGGCGTGCCGTTGAGATAGATCACCACTCTACCGCCAGGCTCCATACCGCTACCTTGCAGGGTAGGGGTCGTGTCGCTGGTCTGTGCGCCATCTGCAATAGGTTGTCCATGGTCATCGACGATCTGGATGGCGCCCCCGGTGCCGCCAGCCCCTGGCTTAGCCGGTGCAGTGGTGTCAATTGCCTGAATCAATACCATATAAGAATACGATTGGAGCGCGGGCTGACCTGCGGGTTGAGCGGTAAAGTGGTGATGGCCGTTGCTCAAGGGTACGTCAGGAGTGAATGCCCAGTTGCCACGTTCATCGACGAGTGTTTCACCGATTTTTTTGCCATCGGCGTAGATCTCAAGGGTTACGCCCGGTTGGCCAGTACCCTTGAGGGTCGGGGTGTTGTCAGCAGATATGTTGTGTTGCGGGGTGCCGTTATCGTCAAGTACCTCAGAGATCGTTGGTCGGATCGCTGGCGGTGTCACGAGCACATTCAAAGGGTCGGACATTTCACTCTGGAGGCCTATCGAGCTGATGGCAATCACCGAGAATGTGTTCTGGCCTACTGGCAGTGGCTGCCGAGGGGTGAATATCCAGTTGCCGTGCTCATCCACGCGCACCATGCCGTTGGGCGTGCCGTTGAGATAGATCACCACTCTACCGCCAGGCTCCATACCGCTACCTTGCAGGGTAGGGGTCGTGTCGCTGGTCTGTGCGCCATCTGCAATAGGTTGTCCATGGTCATCGACGACCTGGATGACGCCCCAGGTGCTGCCAGCCCCTGGCTTACCTGGTGCAGCAGTGCCAGTCCTCTCAATATTCAACGAATAAGGTTCAGATTTTAGCCCTGGGTAGCCTTCGGCATTGACGTAGCTGGTGCTGAAGGCGTTAAAACCGTTTTGCAAGTCTTCAGTCGGGGTGAATGCCCAGTTGCCATTTTCATCGACGAGTGTCTCTCCGATCTTTATACCATTGACCACGATCTCAAGAGTCCTGCCGGGCTCTGCGGTGCCTTTGAGCGTGGGAGTCTTGTCAGTAGACGTACCGTTTTGTTGGGTTTGCTGATTGTTTTGATCGTCAAAAACCGCAGTGATCACCGGGGCTGGTGCTGTCTCAACGTAGATGATGAAGGGATCTGACTCTGTGCTGGTTACGCCCGTTGCGCTGACAGCAATGACCGTGAATATATGCTCGCCTTGAGACAGTGGTTGGTCAATGGTGAATGACCAATAGCCGTTTTTGTGGACAATGGCCTCACCGATGGGCTCGCCGTTAACCATGATGATGACTTTGGCGCCGGGGCCCACCAGCCCACCAGATAAGATGGGGGTTGTGATTCCTGTTGGAAAGCCATTCTGAATGAACGTGCCGGGGCCATTGCTCAGATAGGGTTCTCTTGGCTGAGAAGGCCTGTTGAGCAACTGCTCAGGATGAGACAGAAAACTCTGTTGGTTATTGCCATTCTCGTTTACGAATCGGTTATCCATTCACATCTCTCGCTTAAAGGTTTAGCGCTCACAGAGAACCTGTACTCAGGAGCCCGTGAGGCTCATGTGCGTTTCAGGTGTGGTGTTGCGCGGGGGAATTTGTCAGGTGGCGAGAGGAGTTGGTATGAGACTGGTCTCAAAAATGGCTGTGTGAACGGGAGTATCAGGAAAGCGGGGAGAGCCGCAGCACCACATCCAGCCCACCTTCGGGCCGGTTGCGCAGTTCCAGTGTGCCGCCGTGGGCCGCCGCAACTGTCTGCGCGATGCTCAGCCCCAGGCCATAGCCGCCGCTGCTGCTGTTGCGTGATGACTCTACCCGGTAAAACGGCTCCAGCACTTGGGTGAGCAGTTCGGGTGCAATTCCCGGGCCGCTGTCCCTGACGGTGATGGTCAGTGTGTCGGGCTGCTCGTCGACGATCACCTGTACATCCCGGGCATAGCGCACGGCATTTTCCAGCAGGTTTTGCATGCAGCGTTTCAGGCTGTGGGCATAGCCTGAAACGGGGCGGCTGGCATGACCGTTTAGGGTGATGTGCTCGCCGATATCCTCCAGGTCGGCCTGCAGGCTTTGCAGCAGTGCATTGATATCGATGTTTTGGCGTGGTTCGTTGATTTCACCGCTGCTGACAAACTCCAGGGTGGTGGACACCAGCCCCTCCATATCCGTCAGATCCTTGCGAAAGCGCTGTTTGAGTGGTTCGTCGTCGAGCATTTCGGTGCGCAGGCGCAGGCGGGTGATAGGTGAACGCAGGTCATGGGACACCGCCGCGAGAAACCGCGTGCGCTCGGCCAGACTGGCCAGCAGGCGCTGTTGCATCAGGTTGAAGGCCCGGGCGGCGCGCTGCACTTCCACCGGCCCTTTGACGGTCAGCGGTGAGCGACGGATATCCTGCCCCAGCGCCTGCGCGGCCTGGGCCAGCTGGTTAAGTGGGCGGATGGCAAGGCGCACCGCCAGCAACACGATAATCACCACCACAATGATGCGCAGCAGATAAATGCGCAAAAAGTAATCGAGCATGACATCGGCGGGGGCGAGGCTGGTCCAGCCTTGATCCTCCCGCGCCTGCACATGCAGCCAGCGGCCATCGGCCAGGCGCAGTTCAAGGGTGAATTGACCGGCGGCGGGGCTGGAGCCAAACAGGGTGTCGATCCCGGCTTTGTGCCCCTGATTGTCGAGCAGGGTCAGGTTGAGCAGGCGCAGGGGCGTTTTTGACGCGGATTTTTCATCGATCAGGCTGCGCAACAGCGATTCGGTGGCCTGATCCTGGGGCGTCAGCGAGGGTTGCACGGGGCTGGGGGCATTGCCCAGTTCAAGTTTGAAGTCCGCGGTGCTGAGGCTTTGCAGCAACAGTTCGGTGCGCTGCGGGTCAGTCCTGGCCACTCGCACGATATCGGCCAGGCGGCTGGCAATCAGGCGCGTAGGGATTTCCAGCACCTGGCTGTGGCGCACGTCATACCAGATGCTGCTGGTCAGTACCTGGGCGGCCAGCATGCCGGTCACCAGAATTACCACCAGCCGCCCGTAGAGCGTGCGCGGCAGCAGGGTCATGATTCGCTCGTCACGCAGGCGCAGGTCAGCATATAGCCCTCGTTGCGTACGGTTTTGATCAGGCCGGGCGCCAGTTGCTGGCGCAAGCGGCTGACGCATACATCGATGGAACGGTCGAAAGGCGTGCTGTCCTTGTCAAATACATGGTTAAGCAGGAAGTCGCGGCTGAGCGGGCGATTGGGGTGCTGCAACAGCAAGCGCAATACCCGGTAGTCGGAGTTGCCCAGGCTGATCACCAGCCCTGCGGCGGACAGCACCTGCCGGGCGCGGGTATCGAGGCGCCAGTCGTCGAACCGGACAAAGGGCGCTTCATCGACCCTGGCCCGCTCGGGAAAGCTCTGCGCGCGGCGCAACACCACCTTGATCCGCACCAGCAGCTCGCGGGGGTCAAAGGGCTTGGGCAGGTAATCGTCGGCGCCGATTTCCAGCCCGACAATGCGGTCGATCAGGCTGGCGCGGGCCGTGAGCATGATCACCGGGATATTCGAGGTACCGCGCAGGGTGCGGCACAGGCTCAGGCCGTCTTCGCCGGGGAGCATCAGGTCGAGCACGATCAGGTCGATCACGTTCAACTCCAGACGGCGGCGCATGTCCTTGCCGTCACAGGCGGTGGACGTCTGATAGCCCGCGTCGCGCAGGTACTCGGCCAGCAACTGGCGGATTTCGGGGTCGTCATCGACGATTAACACATGATCTTGCTTGGACATGGGGTTCGGGTACGCCTTGGGGCTCGCAGCAATAGCGGATTTCACGGGGTGGAGCCAAACGAAATGTAATGGAATGTTGTAGGCGCTGTTTTCGTGCAGTGCCAATACAAAGTCGGGCCATCCCCCGCAATGACGCTCTTTAGAATAGCGAATCTAAATGCGAGTCATTGTAATTAAGGAAGGCCCGATGCCATCGTCACCCGATGCGGCAGTAGTTCGCAATACCCCTTATGCATTGAATGGCACCCTTGCCCCGGTTTTCAGCGGGCTGGCCCTTGGGGTTTTCAGCACCGGCGCTCAGGCCGCACTGCCGTCAGCGGATGTGCTGACCCTGCCCGCGTCGAATGTGCAGGGCACCTATGACTCGCCGTTCAAGGTCGACGAGGTGTCTTCGCGCAAGGTCATGACCCCGCTGCTCGATGCACCACAGAGCATCACCATCGTGCCACAGCAGGTGCTCAAGGAGCAGAACGCGCAGAGCCTGCAGGATATTCTGCGCAATGTACCGGGGATTACCTTTATGTCCGGGGAGGGCAATCTGGGCTGGGGCGACCTGTTTTCCATCCGCGGTTTTTCTTCCGAGCAGAGCCTCACGGTGGATGGCGTGCGCGACGCGGGTATGTCCAGTCGCAATGACACCTTCAACTTGCAACAGGCCGAAGTGTTCAAAGGCACCGGTGCCATTGAATCGGGCATTTCGGCGGTGGGTGGCAGCGTCAACCTGGTGAGTAAAGAAGCCCATCTGGGGGATGCCAACCGGGTATCGGCCGGGGTCGGCACCGATGGCTATCGACGCCTGACCGCTGATCTGAACAAGGAGCTGAACGACACCAGTGCCCTGCGTATCAACCTGATGAAGCACGACAGCCAGGTAGCCGACCGCGACGAAGTTGATTACGACCGCTGGGGCATTGCCACCTCTCTGGGGCTGGGGCTGTCGACACCGACCCGGGCCTTTGTCGATTTTTTCTACCAGAAGGATGACAACACCCCGGACGGCGGCCTGCCGATTTTGCGCGGCACCGATGGCAAGCGCATGCCGGGGGTCAAGCGCAGTAACTGGTACGGCGATTCCAGCCTGTATACCCAGCAGACCGAAACCACCTCGCTGACCGGGCGCCTGGAGCATGACTTCGACAATGGCGCACTGCTGACCAACCAGCTGCGCTGGCAGCGCACAGACAACTTCTCGGTGCTGTCGCCAGCGCGTTTCACTGCGGCGGCTGCCGACGGCTCGAAAACCTGCTCCGGCACGCGCTGCGCCACCCTCGGTTATGTTGGCGTGGGCCCGGTGTCGACGGTCAACGGGGTCAAGGTGTACACCGATTACACCAACAACGGCAGCACCGCCAACGGCATTCTGCGCGGCTCTGATTTCGGCCTGTCCAAGCGCTACACCATTCTCGACAACCAGACCGATCTCAGCTGGCAGTTCGACACGGGCAGTATCGGCCACAAGGCCGTGGCCGGGCTGGATGTCTACCATGAAACCTACGGTGGCCTGGAGCGCAACGCCAAGGTCCCGGCGCCGAACATGACCTTCGACATGGGCGACCCGCAGCACGATTTTGATGCGGTCTACACCACCAAGGGCGTCGGCGAACCGCGTTCGAGCATCGACAATGCCGGGCTGTTTTTCGGTGACACCCTGACCCTCAATCAGTGGTGGCAGGTGATGGGCTCGCTGCGTTACGACCACTGGAGTGCCGAAACCACCCAGCGCGGCTTCGACGATGTCAAAGACACTTCGGGGGCCTGGAGCGGGCGCGCCGGGGTGGTGTTCAAGCCGCAACCCAACGGCACTATCTACGCCTCTTACAGCGAGTCGACCCAGCCCTCGGCCCTTGGTGCCTCGACCAATAACCAGATCTACGGCGCCGCCAGTACCAGCAGCTACACCCCGGCCAAGTCCAAAACCTACGAGCTGGGCACCAAGTGGGACTTGCTGGACAAGGGTGTCAGTGTGACCGCCGCAGTGTTTCGCACTGAACTGGTCAACTCCTGGGAATACGCCGAAGGCGAAATTTCACCGGTGCGCGCGCTGCCTGCCAAGCGGGTCGACGGCGTAGAGCTGGGCCTGCAGGGCAACCTGACGGATCGCTGGACCGCCTACAGCGGGTTCTCGGCCCTTAAAAGCGAACAGACCAAGGGTATCAACAAGGGCGAGGAGGCGAAGAACGTTCCCGACCTGACTGCCAACCTGTGGACCACCTATGCCTTTACCGATGATCTGAGCCTGAGCTATGGCGCCAACTATGTCGGGCGCAGGCGCTATACCGACAACCAATATGTCGGTGGCCTGAACAACAACAGCAGCTATGCCGACGGCCCTTCCGGGGTGCTGGCGATCTATACCGAAGACAAAGAGAAAGCTCCGGGCTACTGGGTCCACTACCTGGCCGCGCAGTACCGGGTCAACCCGCAGACCACGGTCAATCTCAATGTCGACAACCTGTTCAACACCTTTTACTTCAGCCGTATCGGCGCCTCACTGGATGGCTTCCAGCTGTATGGCGTTCCGGGGGCCGGTCGCACCCTGACGGCGAGTATCGATTATGACTTTTAAGTTTCGCCGGCACGGGAGCGCGCCATGCTGATCGAAATCGCCGATGTGTTCAGCCCGCAGGAAGTGGCCGATATGCGCCGCGTGCTGCTTGAACAACCCTGGGTCGACGGCAAGCAGACAGCGGGGCAACGCTCGGCACTGGAGAAGTGCAATCGTCAGCTAAGTGAGGACAGCGAGGTGGCCATTCAGTTGGGCCAGCGCATTCTTGCGCGGCTGTCCGATAACGCCCTGTTTATGTCCGCTGCGTTGCCCAAGCGCATCTACCCGCCATTGTTCAACCGCTACAGCGGTGGCGAGGCGTTCGGCTTTCATATCGACAATGCCATTCGCGGTATCAAGGGTGTCCGTGAACGGGTGCGCACAGACCTGTCCGCCACCCTGTTTCTGGCCGAACCTGACCGCTATGACGGCGGAGAACTGGTGATCCGCGACACCTTCGGCGAGCGCAGTGTCAAGTTGCCCGCCGGGCATCTGCTGTTGTACCCGGGCACCAGCGTACACAAGGTTAACCCGGTGACGCGCGGCGAGCGGGTGGCGGCATTTTTCTGGATAGAGAGCCTGGTGCGCGAAGACAGCCAGCGCAGCCTGTTGCTGGACATGGACGTTGCCATTCAACGTCTCACCGCCCAACAGGCCGATGACGAATCGCTGCTGCAGTTGAGCGGCGTTTACCACAACCTCTTGCGGCGCTGGAGCGACGTATGAGCCTTTCACCTAGCGGGAGATTTGCCGTGTCCAACTTGTTTTTACGTCAGTCCTTTGCGCGCTTGAGCGCCATTGTTGTGCTTATGCTGCTGGCCGTTTCGACGGCCTGGGCCAAGGATGTGACCGATGCCCTGGGGCGAGTGGTCAAGGTGCCGGACCATGTGCAGCGTGTGGTGCTGGGGGAAGGGCGGTTGATCTCGGCCTTCGCGCTACTCGACCGCGACCAGCCGTTCAAACGCATCGTTGGCTGGCAGAACGATTTGCGCAAACTCGACCCCAATACCTACGCCGCCTATGTGGCCAAGTTTCCCGAGGTCAAGGACATCCCCCTGATCGGTCAGGCGTCGGAACAGAGCGTCAGCGCCGAGCAGATCCTGGCGCTTAAGCCGGATCTGGCGGTGTTCAGCATTTCCGGGCATGGCCCGACCGAGCACAGCCCGGTGGCCGATGTGCTGGAGCAGGCCGGGATTGCGGTGTTGTTTGTCGATTTTCGGGTCAACCCGCTGCAAGGCACCCGCGACAGCATGACTGCGCTGGGGCAGGCCCTGGGGCGTGAAAAGCAAGCGAGCGCCTTTTTGGATTTCTACAACCAGCATGTCGAGCGTATTACCCAAACGCTGGGCGTGATCGATGAGCAAAAACGCCCCAGCGTGTTTCTCGAACTGCTGGCCGGGGTCTGGGCCAATCCCGGGCACACCACCGGCAAGGGTGGCATGGGCGAGCTGATTCGCCTGGTCGGTGGGCGCAATATCGCCGAGGGCGTGGTGCCTGGTGCGCTGGGGGATATCAGCGTGGAATACGCGCTCAAGGCCGATCCCGATGTGTACATCCTCACCGGCAATCAAAAACCCGGTGTGATGCTGGGCGCTGGTATCGACAGCGCAACCGCGCAGGCTTCGCTCAAGCAGGTGCTGGCCCGGCCGCAGTTCGCCGAATTGCGGGCGATCCGCGAGGGCAATGTGCATGCCCTGTGGCATGACTTTTACAACTCGCCGTACAACATTCTGGCCATCGAGGCCCTGGCCAAGTGGGTTCACCCGCAAACCTTCGCCGACCTCGATCCGCACCTGACCCTGGAGCAAATCAACCGGCAGTTCCTCGACACGCCATTGGCGGGCCAGTACTGGATCAGTGAGCAGAAATGACTTCGTTCGCAAACCCTGCGGTGCTTGCCGCCAGCCAAGGTTATCGACGCCTGCTGGCGAGGCGCTTTGGCCTGCTGCTGGTGATGGGCTGCGCACTGGTCGGGGCGGTGCTGCTGGACCTGTCCACCGGCTCATCGGGAATGGGCCTGGGCAATTTGCTGCACGGCTTGCTGCACCCGCAAAGCCTGGACGTGACCGATCGCGTGATCATCTGGAATGTGCGCTTGCCCTATGCCCTGATGGCCGTGCTGGTGGGCGCGGCCCTGTCGCTGGCGGGGGCGGAAATGCAGGCCATCCTCAATAACCCGCTGGCCAGTCCGTTTACCCTCGGGGTGTCTTCGGCGGCCGCGCTGGGGGCTTCGCTGGTGATTGTGTTTCCGGTGAGCAGCGCCTTGTTGAGCCGGGATTCGCTGGTGGCGTTGTCGGCCTTTGTGTTTGCCTGCGCTTCGATGTTCCTGCTGCACGGTATGTCGCGATTAAGAGGCGCAGGGGTCGAGACGCTGGTGCTGTTCGGCATCGCCCTGGTGTTCAGCTGCAATGCGCTGGTGGCCCTGTTGCAGTTGCTGGCCACCGAAGACGTGCTGCAACAGCTGGTGTTCTGGAGCCTGGGCAGTGTGGCTCGGGCCAACTGGGACAAGCTGGGCATCCTTGCTTTCGTGATAGCTCTGAGCGCGCCGTTCTCACTGCACGCATCCTCACGCATGACCCTGCTGCGCATGGGTGAGGAGCGGGCGCAGAGCTTTGGCGTGGATGTGCGCCGGTTACGGTTTTTCTCGTTGCTGCGTATCAGCCTGTTGTCCGCCACGGCCGTAGCTTTTGTCGGCACCATTGGTTTTATCGGCCTGGTGGGGCCGCATATTGCACGGATCCTGATCGGTGAAGACCAGCGTTTCCTGTTCCCGGCCAGTGCGCTGGTAGGGGCGTTGTTATTGTCGCTGTCTTCGGTGGTCAGCAAGATCATCATGCCGGGGGTGATCGTGCCGGTGGGTATCGTCACTGCTCTGGTGGGTGTGCCGATTTTTGTGGCGCTGGTGTTCAAGCGGGGCAGGCAATTATGAGCAGTGAAGGGTTGTTGATCCGTCACGCGCAAGTGAAATACGGGCGCCGGGTGGTGATTGCCGATGCCTCGCTGCCAGAGCTGCGCCCCGGCACGTTGACGGCCCTGATCGGTCCCAATGGCGCTGGCAAGTCGACCCTGTTGCGTGGTCTGGCCGGGCTTGAGCCAATGGCCGGCTCCATCAGCCTGCAAGGCCAGCCACTGGCGCCCATGTCGGTGGCGCAGCGTGCGCGGCTGATCACCTATATGCCCCAGCATCTGCCGCCGGGGCTGGGCTTGAGCGTGACCGAAAGCATCATGGCGGCCTTGCGTGTGGGCGGTGGCGCTGGCGATTATCTGGAGCAGGCCTATGGCGCCTTGCAGCGTATCGGTATCGAGCAACTGGCCGACAATATGCTCAATGCATTGTCCGGCGGCCAACGGCAACTGGTCAGCCTGGCACAATTGATCGCCCGCCAGCCCAAGGTCATGCTGCTGGATGAACCCACCAGCGCGCTGGACTTGAGCTACCAGTTGCGGGTGATGGAATGTGTGCGGGAGATGGTGCGTGAGCACCGGTTGATTGCCGTGATCGTGATGCACGACATCAGTTTGGCGGCGCGCTATGCCGATCATATCGCGGTACTGCGCCAAGGCGCGGTGATGGATTTCGGCAGTGCAGAACAGGTGCTGACGCCGCAACTGTTTGCCCGGGTGTACGGGGTCAAAGCCCGGGTCGAGCGGTGTTCGCAGCAGACCCTTCAGGTGTTGGTGGATAGCCCGGTATAAATGCTTACGTGTCATCTCGCAGTGTTGTTTACAGGTAAGACCACTTGTGGTCCGTGTGACCCATTTGTGGGAGCGAGCCTGCTCGCGAAGCTCTTGGCCTGACAGACCGAGTCGCCTGCATCGCGAGCAAGCCCGCTCCCACAGAAACGACTGGCGTGTCACTGGCTGACAAATGTATCCCTATAGGCATACAACCCCGGTGTGCCCCCGGTCATCACAAACAGCACACTATCGCCCGCGTGATAGCGGCCCTGGCGCAAGTCAGCCAGTAGCCCGGCAAAGGCCTTTCCCGAATACACCGGGTCGACCAGCAAACCTTCGCAACTTGCCATTAGCCGTACGGCTTCAAGCATGGCCGGGGTTGGCAAGCCATAACCGTCGCCCAACTGGCTGCCATCGATATTGATTGCGTCGGTGCGCAGGGCTGCTGAGCTGCCCAGCAGGGCCAGGGCCTGGCGGGTCAGTTGCAGGGTTCTGGCCGCACAAGTGTCACGGTCCGCCAGGACCGACCAGGACTTCACCGTCGCCGCGCTGCGGCCCAGCAGCTCAAAACCGGCAGCAAGCCCGGCATGGGTACCGGCACTGCCATTGGGAACTATGACCTCAGTAAACTGTACGTCCAGTTCTGCTTCCTGACGCAGGATTTCCGCCGCGCACCGGGCGTAACCCAGGCTGCCCACCGGCGTCGAGCCACCGGTAGGAATCACCAGCGGTTTACGCCCTGCAGCGCGCAATTGAGCGGCCCTGATTTCGGCCTGGGCCAGCGAATCTTCACCTTGGCCCAGCACGTGCACCCGGGCGCCAAACAGGTGGTCGAGGAGCATATTGCCGTTGAGTTCGTAGTCGGCGTCGCTCTTGGCCACGGCACGACTGAGGATCAATTCACAGCCCAGGCCCAGGCGGGCGCACACGGCGGCCGTCAGGCGCGCGTGATTGGACTGGATACCGCCCACCGTGATGAGTGTATCGACACCGTCCTGCAAGGCCGCGCCGAGGTGAAACTCCAGTTTACGCAGTTTATTGCCGCCACCACCGATCAACATATGGTCATCGCGTTTGATAAATAACTTCACCTCCTGCTTGTGCAGGCCAAGATGTTGCTCAAGGCGGCTGGCCCGTTGCACAGGGGTGCTGCCCGGCAACAGGTCGGCCCGGGGGAAAGCACTCAGCGCCTTGTCCAGTACGGTTTGCATATAGTCAGGTCTCGTCGCTCAATTTAGTGGGGCGTCACTGTATGGATAAAAACCCCCACAATAAATGCAGTAAAAGTTAGTTCTTGTATAACCTGAAGTTTGTAATTGCAGGTCCAACTTTTATATATAAAAAGTCTATTTAATTTCTTCTGGTTAGCGGCCTAAACTAATAAAAAAGCGAGGGAGTGCCAATGAACCGTTCTGATTCAATTTGCAGTGCCGCGTCACCTGCTAACGATTGCCAGGCCGATAGCCAGCAGTTGCAGGAATGGCGCGAAGCACTGGAGTCACTGGTGGCCAATAATGGGCCGCAGATGGCCAGAACCATGCTCGACATGCTGGCAGAGCTGGGCCGTGATCCGGCAATTGGTTGGCAACCGCAGCACAACACGCCCTACATCAACAGTATCGGTGTGGAGCAACAACCGCGTTTTCCAGGCGACCTCGCCACTGAAGAACGGCTGGCTTCGATCATGCGCTGGAATGCGCTGGCTATGGTGGTGCGGGCCAATCAGGCTTATGGCGAACTGGGTGGCCATATCGCCAGCTACGCCAGTGCGGCGGATCTGTTCGAGGTGGGTTTCAATCACTTCTTCCGTGCCCGCAGTGACAGCTTCGACGGCGACCTGGTGTTCTACCAGCCGCACTCGGCGCCTGGGATCTACGCCCGGGCCTTTCTTGAGGGGCGTTTGAGCGAAGTCGATCTTGAACATTACCGTCAGGAAATAACCGCAGGCAAGGCCGGCGCCCAGGGCTTGTCCAGCTACCCCCATCCGTGGCTGATGCCGGATTTCTGGCAGTTCCCTACCGGCTCCATGGGCATTGGCCCGATCAGCTCGATTTTCCATGCCCGCTTTATGCGTTATCTGCAACATCGCGGCTTGCAGGACACCACGGACCGTCATGTCTGGGGCGTGTTCGGCGACGGTGAAATGGACGAACCGGAAAGCATGTCGGCACTGACGCTGGCCGCCCGCGAGGGCCTCGACAACCTGACCTGGGTGGTCAACTGCAACCTGCAACGCCTGGACGGGCCGGTGCGCGGCAACGGCCGGATCATTGATGAACTCGAAGCCTTGTTCGGCGGCGCCGGGTGGAACGTGATCAAGCTGGTCTGGGGCTCTGACTGGGATGTACTGCTGGCCAGGGACAAGGACGGCTCGCTGGTGCGAACGCTGTCGCAAACGGTCGATGGGCAGTTCCAGACCTTTGCCGCCAAAGATGGTAGCTATAACCGCGAGCATTTCTTCGGCCAGGACGAAACCCTGGCTGCGCTGGTTCGCGACCTCAGTGACGAGCAGATCGACCGTCTCAAGCGCGGTGGTCATGACATGGTCAAGATCTATGCGGCCTATCGCGCCGCCTGCCTGCACGAAGGCAAGCCTACGGTGATTTTGGCGCAAACCAAAAAAGGCTTCGGCATGGGGGAGTCCGGGCAGGGCAAGATGACCACCCACCAGCAAAAGAAACTCGACCCCGCAGCGCTGATCGCCTTTCGCAACCGCTTCCAGTTGCCGTTGTCGGATGAGCAGGTTGCTGCGTTGAGTTTCTACAAACCGGCCGATGACAGCGCCGAGATGCGCTATCTGCGTGAGCGTCGCCAGGAACTGGGCGGCAGCCTGCCGGTGCGCAACCGTGATGCATCGGTGGTGCCGGTTCCCGCCATCGACGGCTACGGTGGGTTTGCAACGCAGGCCAATGGCAAGGAAATGTCCACCACCATGGCCTTTGTACGCATGCTCAGCAATCTGCTCAAAGACAAACAGCTGGGGCCGCGCATTGTCCCCATCGTCGCCGACGAGGCACGCACCTTCGGCATGGCCAATCTGTTTCGCCAAATCGGCATCTATTCCAGTGTCGGCCAGCGCTATGAGCCGGAAGATATTGGCTCGATCCTCAGTTACCGCGAAGCCACCGACGGGCAAATACTCGAAGAAGGTATCAGCGAGGCCAGCGCCGTCAGCTCCTGGGTGGCGGCGGCAACCAGCTACTCGGTCCACGGCCTGCGCATGTTGCCGTTTTATATCTACTACTCGATGTTCGGTTTCCAGCGTATCGGTGATCTGATCTGGGCCGCCGCCGACCAGCGCGCCCGGGGTTTCCTGCTGGGGGCGACGGCCGGGCGCACCACCCTGGGCGGCGAAGGTTTGCAGCATCAGGACGGTTCCAGCCATCTGATTGCCGCCACTATCCCCAACTGCCGTGCCTACGATCCTGCATTTGCCGGTGAGTTTGCGGTGATCCTCGATCATGGCATGCGCCAGATGCTGGAGCAGGATGCCGATGAGTTCTACTACGTCACCCTGATGAACGAGAACTATGCCCAGCCCACACTGCCAGAGGGCGTCGAGCAGTCGATCATCCGCGGCATGTACCGCTTTGCCGGGCATGTCGTGCAGGCAGCGCAAGGGCGCGTGCGCCTGGCCGGTTCGGGGACGATCTTGCGCGAAGCCCTGGCCGCCGCCGAATTGTTGGCCAGTGACTGGCAGATTGAAAGTGAGGTATGGAGCGTCACCAGCTTCAGCGAGTTGGCTCGGCATGCCCGTGAGGTGGAGCGCTGGAATCGCCTGCATCCGGGGCAAGTGCCAAGGCTGAGCCACTTGGGCGAGTGCCTGCCCAAGGGCGCGCCGGTGATTGCCGTGACCGACTACGTGCGAGGGCTGCCCGAGCTGATCGGCTCCTATATCGAGTCGCGCTACACGGTACTGGGTACCGACGGTTTTGGCCGCAGCGATACCCGGGCTGCGCTGCGCAGCTTTTTCGAAGTGGACCGTCATCACATCGTGCTGGCAGCCTTGTCGGCACTGGCGGATGAGGGGCGGATTGAGCGCGCTCTGTGTGCTCAGGCCATCGAGCGATATGCATTGCAGGTTGATGGCAACAGCCCATGGACGTGCTGAACTGCACAACGTTCAGGGTATGATCTGACTGCCCGGGTTTGAGCCCGGGCAGTCGCGTTCAAGGTTTATTCAAGCGGGGCCACAAGGCATTTTTTATGAGCAAGCTCAGGCAGATGGAAGTTTTTGTCGCCGTGGTCGAGGCCGGCAGTTTTGCCGACGCTGCCGTGCTGGTGGGCATGTCGGCGGTCATGGTGGGGCGCCATGTGCAGAGCCTTGAAACAGCGCTCAATAGCAAATTGATCCAACGCACTACCCGACGCCAATCGGTGACGGGCGAGGGGCGGCTTTTTTATGAAGAATCGAAAAAGGCCCTGGAGCAGGTCAAGTACGCCTATAGCCGGGTGGAAGCCTCTGCCGGCAAGCCGGGCGGGCTGCTGCGCATGACCGCGCCCATGACATTGGGGGTGGCGCTGGTGGGGCCGCTGGTGAGCGAATTTATGCAGCTTTACCCGGATATACAGGTGGAACTGATCCTGTCCAACGAGGTGGTGGACCTGCACGAAAGCTCCTTTGATCTGGGTTTCAGGATATCGGAGCTGATCGAGGTCAACCTTGAATCAAGGCCGCTACCGCCTTATCGCATGGTGATTTGCGCGTCGCCTGCGTACCTGCAAATGTGCGGTGAGCCGCAGGCACCGGAAGAGCTTTGCAAACACCGGATTTTAACCCACACCTCCTGGAACAACCGCTTTGCCTGGCCCTTGCAGCACGGCACTAAAACCATGCCCTGGCCTGAGGGGGCGGTACTCAAAAGCAATGACGGTCAGGTGCTGTTGCAGGCGGCTATCGCTGGCAACGGGATTTTGATGCAACCGGATTTTCTGGTGGCTACAGCCCTGGCCGAAGGCGAATTGGTGACGATCATGGATGCCTATGCACCGGCACCCAAGCCGGTACAAATCGTCTATCCGCGATCCAAAAAAGCGCTGCCCAAGCTTACTGCTTTTGTCTCTTTTATGGTTGAGAGGCTGGAGCCGCAGTCGACGAAGAACTGCCAGAGCACTCGACCAGCCGCAGCGGGATCGTAGAGCATGTGGGAGCGGGTTTGCCCGCGATGGTATCAGCGCAGTTTGCCTGACAAACTGTGTGGCTTGCATCGCGAGCAAGCCCGCTCCCACCAAAACACGTCTTAGTCCGGCAAGGCATAAGCAATGATGTAGTCACCCACATCAGGTGAATGGCTCATGCCCCCTGCAGAGATCACCACATACTGCTTGCCCGTGGCCGGCGACTTGTAGATCAGCGGGGCCGCAACGGCACCCACCGGCAAACGCGCCTTCCAAACTTCTTCCCCTGTCCTGGAGTCCAGTGCACGCAGGTAGTAATCCTGGGTACCGGCAAAGAACACCAGCCCCGACGCGGTTGCGGTCGGGCCACCCAGGGTCGGCATGCCAAGCGGGATCGGCATATGGGTCTTGATCCCCAGTGGCCCGGTGTCCTGGACGCTGCCCAGGGGGACCTGCCACACCAGTTTCTGGGTATTGAGGTCAATCGCGCTCATGCTGCCGAACGGCGGGGTATTGCACGGCACACCCAATGGCGACTGGAGAATGTCGATTTTTACGCCGCCATAAATACCGGCCACTTGCGGGCGAATGGTGCCCATAAAGCCGGGCACTTCATCGGTCGAGACCTTGAACTTTTTGGTGTTTTCCTTGGTGACCAGGGCCATGCGTAATGGCATGCGCATATCATTGACGAACATCATGCCGGTGTTTTCGTCGATGGAAATCCCGCCCCAGTTCATCCCGCCCAGCAGGCCTGGCCATTCGATATAGGGTTTTTCGCTCGGAGGCGTAAATGGTCCCAGGTAGACCGAATCCTTGAACATGATGCGGCAGTACAGCTGGTCGAATGTGCTGACACCCCACATGGATTTCTCGGTCAGCGGCTCGGCGCCAATGACCGGCATACCGGTGGAGAAAGGTTGCGTCGGCGACAGGTGCTCGCCTGCAGCTGCAGGTGAAGTAGGCACGGCGCGTTCTTCAACGGCAGTTACCGGCTGGCCTGTACGGCGATCGAGGACAAAAATCTGCCCGGTCTTGGTGGTCTGGATCAATACCGGGGTTTTCACGCCCTGTGCATTTTTGATGTCATACAGCACCGGCTGCGAGGGCAGGTCATAATCCCAGACATCGTGGTGTACGGTCTGGTATACCCATTTGGCCTTGCCGGTCGAGGCATCCACGGCCACCACGGCCGAGCCGTACTTTTCCTTGGCCTGGTTGCGATCACCACCCCAGTAGTCGGGCGGGCCATTGCCGGTTGGCAGGTAGACCAGGTTCAACTCTTTATCGTATGTCGGAATGGTCCACACATTGGGGGTTTCCAGAGCGAACTGGTGATCCGCGCCTGTGGCATCCTGGCCCTCGGGTGCGCCAACGTCCCATGCCCACACCAGTGAACCGGTCAGTACATCGAATGCGCGCACGGCGCCGGAAGGTTCGCCCGCCACGATATCCCGTACCCAGCCACCCACTACAGTGAGATGGCCCATGACCACCGGCAGGGAAGTGGGGTGGTAGCGTTTGCTGTGTTCGGTCGGGCCCATGCCTTTTTTAAGGTCAACGTAACCGTTGTCGCCAAAACCCGGGCACAGGGTGCCGGTATGGGCATCCAGGGCAAACAGGCGGGCATCGACAGACGACACCAGAATCCGCTGTCGGCATTGTTGTTGATCGTTGTAAGACGCTTTAACTGCAGCGCTCAGGCTATCGTCTTTGTCAATGTCGTAATAACCCACGCCACGGCAAGTAACATGCTCTTCACTTTTGGCCTGAGGGTCGAACTTCCAGAGTGGTTTGCCACTATCACCGTCAAGTGCGGTAATCAGGTTTTCCGGGGTGCAGGAGTACAGAACGTTGCCGATCTGCAACGGCGTGTTTTCGTCGACGCCAGTGCCCGCGCCGGTAGTTCTGCGGCCAGTGCGGTAGATCCAGGCAACTTGCAGGGCATTGACGTTTTGCGGGGTGATCTGGGTGTAGGGAGCAAAACGGGTGCCGGATGCATTACGGCCAAAAAACTCCCAGTCTTGCGGCGCCTCGGCGGGTTGTAAAGCCTGCGGTGTATTCGTGGCAGCCACCGGATTGGAGATGGCACCGTGCGGGTAAAACGCGGCAATAAAGGTCGCGATCAACGCCAGCAGCACGGCAAAGCCTGAACGGTTGGCAGCGCGCCGTGTGCTCAAGGGTAGGCCAGGGAACGTGGCGCCTACCCACAAGCTCAGGGTCAGGATAATGGCCGGTACCACCAGGCGTGGCAGCAGTTGCCAATAGCTGAACTGGCCCACTTCATAAAAGGCCCAAACGCAAGTTGCCAGGAAAATAACAGCCGAAAGGCTAACCCCCACGCGCTTGCGCAGTAAAAACACAACGGCCAGCAGTAAATACGCCAGGCCGGCGATCAGGTAGTAGCTTGATCCATCCAGAGCCACAAGTTTGAAGCCGCCATAAATCAGTGCCAGCGCTACGACAAATACAAGCAAGGAAAAAAGCACCCGCGCAATATTGCCCATTCGGGGGTGTTGGTTATCCGTCATACTTTTTATTGCTCCGTTAGTTGATACAAAAGTGGCCGTTTAAAAAACAAGAGCATTTTATTCCGATGTTTTTTTGGATAAATCCGCAGTGCGGAGAAACAATATTGGTTAATCAGTAACAATACTTGGCTGTGATGTTGTCGGCTTAAACGTTTCAGCTGTGGTGATTACAGGGCAAGTAGCACGAGGCCTCTGGCAACATGAAAACTGGGTCAGCCGCGCAATTGCCCGCTGAAAAAAAGCTCGGCTGCACGTACTCTGCACATCTTTGCCTTGAGCGCGGAGGGTTCATGTCTTCAGATGCCGATGGTTTGCCCGGTCACCAACGCTTGCCTGCGGTTATCGCGATCTCCCTGGGGATCGGTATGGCGACGCTGGATACCGCCATCGTCAACACGGCGCTGCCGACCCTCGCCGAGGGCATTGGCACTGACTCAGCTTCGGTAATCTGGGTGGTCAATGCTTACCAGTTGGCAACCATCGCCGCGGTGCTGCCGTTTGCATCGCTCAGTGACGTGCTGGGCCATCGGCGGGTGTTTCTCGGCGGCCTGCTGGTGTTTATCGTGGCTTCGTTGTTCTGCGGGCTGGCCTGGTCGCTGCCCACCCTGACGGCGGCGCGGGTGCTGCAGGGGCTGGGTGCGGCGGCGATCATGAGCGTGAATATCGCCCTGTTGCGGCATATCTACCCGGCGAAAATTCTGGGTCGGGGGCTGGGTTATAACTCGCTGGTGGTGGGGCTGGCCTTTACCCTCGGGCCTACTGCGGCCTCGGCGATCCTGTCGCTGACCACCTGGCATTGGCTGTACCTGATCAATGTGCCCCTGGGGCTGCTGGCGGTTGTACTGGGGCTGCGCTCGCTGCCCCAGATCCCACGCAGCGGGCATGCTTTCGACCGGTTGGCAGCGATCTTGTGCGCGGGGCTGTTCGCCTTGCTGGTACTGGGGCTGGGTTCGGCGGTACATGGGGCTGAAGGCGATTTGAGCCTGGGCCTGATCGCTGTGGCACTGGTGTGCGGAGTGTGGCTGATGCGGCGCCAGGCCGGTCATCCGGCGCCGATGCTGGCGATTGATCTGTTCAAGCGGCCGCTGTTTGCCTTGTCTTCACTCACGGCGATTTGCGCATTCAGCGCCCAGGGGCTGGCGTTTGTCTCGTTGCCATTCTTGTTGCAGACAGCATTGGGCCACAGCCAGGTGGCAACCGGGTTTCTGATGACGCCCTGGCCGGCGGTAGTGGCGGTCATGGCGCTGATTGCCGGGCGCCTGGCAGACCGGGTGTCGTTGGCGCTGCTGTGCGGTATCGGCCTGTTGATGCTGGGCGCGGGCATGGCCTCCCTGGCGTTGTTGAGCGAAGGGGCATCGGCTTTTGATATCGGTTGGCGCATGGCTTTGTGCGGCGCCGGTTTTGGCTTTTTCCAGTCGCCCAATCTCAAGGCGATCATGACCAGTGCGCCAATCGCCCGCAGTGGTGGGGCCAGCGGCATAGTGGCCACCTCGCGGCTGATGGGGCAGACGCTGGGAGCGTCACTGGTGGCGCTGTGTTTTCACTTGTCAGCGGTCAGCGGCCCGCACTATGCACTGTGGCTGGGCTGCGCCTTTGCCCTGGCAGGTGCGTTGGCCAGCGGTTTGCGCCTGATGCAGCAGCCCGGGCAGGTTTGAGTTTACTTGGCGGGGCACATGGTTGGGTCAATAAAAGGGACCGTGAGAAAATGGCCGCTTCCATGTTGGTAAGTAACCAGGCCATTCCGGTTTACACATCGAAGGTTGGAACTCTCCATAATGTAGTCAGGTATCTTAAAGACGGGCCTGAAGCTTGAACAGTTCCGTATCAGTACGGACTCCAAGTTTTCTGAGTGCGGACTGTTTTTGACCACTGATTGTTTTAGGGCTACGTACGAATTTTGCGGCAATTTGAGAGACCGACATCCCCTCCAGGCAACAGCGCAACACTTCGATTTCCTTGGGCGAAAGTTCAGGGTGGTTCGCGAGTGTTAAATCGCTATCAATGTTTGATCCTGCAAGTGGCAAATGCGCTGCCGGAAGCTTTTCCAACTCGAATGCCATCGCAGGGGCCAGATAAAATCGGTCCAAAGCGGCCATTCGAATAGCGCGCAGCAGCTCTTCGGTTTCCTGGGATTTTCCGACGAAACCATTGGCGCCCGCACGAAGGCTTATATTGACGGTGGCGGCCTTTTCTGATGATGAGAAAATCACGATTTTCACCGCTGGATAGTGCCTGCGCACTGACTGGATCAGACGTAAACCATCAATTTCCCCCTCGCTCAACTGGTAGTCAAGAACCACCAGGTCAACTGCTGTCTCAGACAGGCCGTCAAGCAACCCCCGGCTCGTTGAATACACGGCTTGTACTTTGAAATCTGCTTCCAGATCCAGACGAATTTTCAGCGAATCTCTGATGAGCGGATGATCATCCAGAAGGACAATACGTAACGGCGATATAACTGACCATCTCATGTCTGAAAGACTCTTGGTTGTTGTTAAAGCATTTTTTGGGATTTTTCCTACGTTGTCGTCGTCGCCCCCCTATATGTGAAAACCCTTTTGTGCTGTCTTCTTTACATCCTTCAGCAGTCTTTCCATTAGGTGTTGGTGCCCTGTTTAAATTTGTAATGGAATAACTTTGGGGCTTCTGCTTTGTGAAGCGTCACGGCGGGGAGTATATCGGTTCGAATTGATATATTTTTTAGTTTAAGAATTTTCTTACATCTGATTCGTACTATATGGCAGCTTCAATTTAAGACAAATCTTGTTTAGCCGGGCTGCATCATTTGTAAAAATCTTCTCATTGGGAGTGAAAGGTTTCATCCGTTCTGACGGAATAAAAAGCATTTGCAAAAAAACTATTTATGACGCTCGCCGTAGACGAGTTAAGCTCAGGACTCATTGATGCCAACTAAAAGTATGCCCTCTTATTCTCAGGGGGACGCACAGGAACAGCCTGCCTCTCAAACAAGTATTCCGGACACTTTATTGCAAAGCGTTGCATGGCTCTGTGATCACTACGGCGTAGGCCGCTCGATACAAGCATTGACAGCAGGTCTGCCAAAAGAAGGGCTGCTTTCCCCTTCATTGGCACTTGCAAGCCTTGCCAGCGCCGGTTTGTCCGCAGGATTGGTAGAGCGCATTGCGCTCGCATTGCCCAAGCAATTGGTACCCATGATCCTGCTGCGCAAGGAGCAGGGTGGCTGCATTCTCCTGGGGCGACGTCTGGACCCGGAAGATGAAAAAAAGCGTGCTTGTCTGTACCAGGTAATATTGCCGGAGGTCAGCAACGAACCGGTAGAGGTCACGCAGTCGTTTATTGACGAGTCCTATTCCGGCTTTGCCATTCTCGCCAAGCCCAGGGCGAAAGTGGACATGCGCGCGGGCGAAGAAGTTGCGAAGCCGGCGGGCCACTGGTTATTGAGCACCCTGTGGCGCTATCGCAGTTACTACCGCAGTGCAGCTATCGGCGCCGTATTGATCAACGTGCTGGCGCTGGCGAGTATCTTTTTCACCATGAACGTGTACGACCGGGTTGTGCCCAACCAGGCGTTTATAACCCTCTGGTCGTTGGCCATTGGCGTGGTGATTGCTATGGTTTTCGAAGCCGTTGCCCGTTACGTCAGGGCGCACTTGCTGGACATGGCTGGCAAGAAGGCCGATCTGGTGTTGGGAGCCCTCTTATTCCGCCAGGCGCTGTCGATTCAGATGGAACACAAGCCTGCGTCTTCAGGGTCCTTTGCCAATCAGTTACGCGAGTTCGAATCAGTTCGCGATTTCGCCACCTCGGCAACGTTGGCAACCATTTCCGATTTGCCCTTTGTGCTGATGTTTGTTGGTGTGATCTTCGCCATAGGTGGTCCTTTAGGCTGGGTGCCGTTGTTATTGATACCGCTGATCCTCATCATCAGCATTGCTATTCAATGGCCGCTGGCCCGGGTCATGAAAGAAAACCTGCGCGAGTCCTCTCTCAAGCAAGGCGTACTGATTGAGTCTGTTGAAGGCCTGGAAACCCTGAAGGCGGTGGGTGGTGAGGCCTACATGCAGCGCCGTTGGAATAATTTCAGTGCCTTGGCCGCGGCCACATCGATGAAGTCCCGGCAGTTGTCGAGTCTGGCCACCGGAGCGGTGACGTTTTTGCAGCAGGTTCAGTCGGTTGCATTGGTCGTGATCGGGGTCTATCTGATCAGTGCTGGCGATATGACCATGGGGGCATTGATTGCGACCGTGATGTTGTCAGCTCGTGCCACTGCGCCGCTGAGTCAGGTTGTTGGCCTGGCCGTACGATTCCAGCAGGCCAAGGCAGCCATGACGTCACTCAATAGCTTGATGGCGATGCCGGTTGATCGTGACTGCACTCGTGAGTACCTCGCCAAACCAACCCTCAGTGGGCAGATCACGCTCAAGAGCGTAGATTTTTCTTACCCTGCGCCGCCCATGCAACCTAATCCTGCGGTGTTGAAAGGTATCAACCTGACGATCAAACCGGGAGAACGAGTCGCTATTCTCGGGCGAATTGGCAGCGGCAAGTCGACCCTCTTGCGGGTAATGGCGCGGCTGTATTCGCCCGTCGGTGGCCAAATGTTCACCGACGGGCTGGACGTCAACCAGATTGATCCCGCCGACTGGCGCAAGGCTGTCGGCTACGTCGGTCAGGATGCACGCCTGTTCTACGGCACTTTGCGCGAGAACGTCATGATCGGCCGGCCTGAAGCCACAGCGCGGGAGTTTTTGCGCGTGTTGCAACTCAGTGGTCTGGACCATATTGCGGCGCGGCATCCCGCAGGTATCAACCTGCCCATTGGTGAAATGGGCGAAGGATTGTCGGGTGGCCAGCGTCAGTTGGTTTCTCTGGCGCGCAGCTTGCTGGCCAGGCCAAAACTGCTGTTGCTGGACGAACCGACCAGCGCCATGGACACCCAGACTGAAGCTGTATTTCTACAGCACCTGCAGCGGGCAACTGAAGGGCAAACGCTGGTAGTGGTTACCCACCGCTCCTCATTACTGAGCCTGGTTGAGCGCATTCTGGTGGTGGACGATGGCAAGGTAGTCGCCGATGGTCCCAAGGCCGCCATCCTTGCGGCGATGAGCAGCAATGCGACTTCTACAGTCAAACCTGCTCATGCCCAGGACGTACAGTCGCCTGATACGGCTCCACTTGCAGTGGAGAAAGTTTGATGCTCAGGAAATTATTCAGGCGAAATCCATCCGCTGACTTGCAGCCAGGTGATGCGGCCTACATGAACGATGTCCAGGAGTCGTTACTGGCGCAAAACACTCCCGGTTCAAAACGGGTGCTGTACCTGATTGGCGCAGTTCTGTTCGCAGGGGTGTTCTGGGCCAATTTTGCCCGGGTTGAAGAAGTCACCCTGGGCGAAGCGAAGGTCATTTCCAAGAGTCGAGAGCAACTTATCCAGAGCCTTGAGGGCGGCATTCTCACCGAAATGATGGTGCGCGAAGGCGATGTTGTGGAGAAGGGCCAGGTCTTGCTCAAGATTGATTCGACCCGAGCCGTGGCCAGTTATCGTGAGGTCCTGTCCAAAGTCATTGGTCTCAAGGCCAGTATTGCCCGGCTGCGTGCCGAGGCCTACCAGCAACCGCTGCAGTTCGATGAGATGGTGAAGGGCGACAAGGCCGTTGTTCAACAGGAAACCCAGGCTTATAACGCCCGCAAACAAGCGTTGACTGAAAGCCTCTCGGTTCTGGAGCGCAGCTACGCATTGTCCATGGGCGAAATCAAACTGTCTGAACCTTTGGCAGCCAAGGGCCTGATGTCCGACGTGGAAATCCTGCGGATGCAACGTCAGGCCAACGAAATCAAATCGCAGATCGTTGAGCGCAAGAACCGTTACCAGGCCGAAGCCAACGCAGAGCTGGCCAGGTTCGAGATGGAACTGTCGCAAACCTCTGAAAACCTGGTGGGGCGTGCGGACGTTGTCGAACGCACGACAGTTTATGCGCCGGTACACGGCACCGTAAAAAATGTACGGGTCAACACTCGCGGCGGCGTTATACGGCCTGGTGAGCAGATTCTGGAAATCATTCCACTGGAGGAGCAACTGCTGGTCGAAGGAAAAATTCGCCCGGCCGATGTGGCTTTTTTGCGTCCGGGCCTTGCCGCTACGGTGAAAATTACCGCGTACGACTTCAGTATTTACGGCGGGCTTAAGGGAGTGGTCGAGCATATCAGCCCGGACACGCTCAAGGATGATCAGAAGGCCGCGTCCGGTCGCTCTGACGATTCCTATTATCGCGTTCTGATCCTGACGGATAACAGCCACCTGCAAGCGGGCAGCAAATCCTTGCCCATCATTCCCGGCATGGTTGCGACCGTGGAAATCCGCACGGGCGAAAAAACCATTCTTGATTACCTGCTCAAGCCCGTGCTCAAGGCACGCGAAGCGTTCCGGGAACGATAGAAATGAAACCTTTTATCCAGTGCGTTCAAGTGGCGCCCGTTATCCAGGTGGCGGTGGTTTGTCTGGCCATGGAACTGTGTATCAAGCCAGCAAAGGCCGACACCGCCAAGCCGGCAACAGGGGGCACTCCCCACCATGCACCGTCTGTTGCCGCGCAACCAACCCATAGCGTTTCGGCCCTTGAATTTATGGGTTTGCCAGCCCGAATGGCAAACCGGGCCCGAAGTGGTCAGCCGGTCATCGGACCGTCTGAGGTAGAGTTACGCAGGATATTCCAGCGTGCCGTGGACGCAGCAATCCAGCGCAGTCCTGAGGTTTCGCGCTCGCAAGCCGAGCAGCAGGTTGCCGTGTGGGATATCGACGAAGCAAAAGGGCAGCGCTGGCCGCAGGTCGATATTGGCAGCAAAAGCCAGCCGGTACAGTTTGGCAAGGGCTTAAAAAATCAGGGTAACAGCGCCAGCATCAACCTGACGGTGACCACCCTGTTATATGACTGGGGCCGTGTCAGCAAAACCATCGGCAGCCGCGAAAAACTCGGAGTCGCCGCTGATGAAAAACTCGCAGCGCAGATCGAAACCACCAGTCATGAAGTGCTTTCGACACTCATTGAACTCGGTAAACAGCGCATCATCAGTGACCTTGGTCAGCAGTTTTCCAGCCGTATGCAGGACCTGGTCAAAATGCTCGCGGGCATTGTAGCGGTGGACCCGGGGCGGACCAGTGAACTGACCCAGGCCAAGGCCCGTCTGCTGCAAGCACAGGCGTTGCATGATGCAACCGAGGCCAAGATGCGCTTTGCAGAGATGACCTTGAGCAAGTTGGTGGGTGAGCGGGTGGTTCCCATACCGCTTACCAAGGAATGGAATATCGGTCTGGCCAAGCTCGAACCGTTACTGACCGCCGCTAGCAACCATCCGGCCATTCGCCAGACTATTGCGCAAGTCGAGTCTGCCGAGCTGCAGGCCGAGGCGGTGCGTGCCTCCGGGTTGCCTCAGTTGAATTTGGGCATCAGTAAAAGCACCGCCACGGATGCATTGGGCCGAGAACAACCCTGGCAAGCCAGTCTGGCCATGGGATGGAGTGTGTTCCGTGGCGGCTCGATACGGGCATCGGAGCGTGCAGCCTTGCAACGTGCCGATGCCGGGCGATTCGATATCGCGCAACAACGCCGAGAACTGGAGTTTCGTATCCTTGCAGCAGACAAGGACGCCCGTACCCAGCTTGAGCGTGCCGAGCTATACCGTGAGCTGTCCGCTGAGTCGGATCGCATCCGCGATGCTTTTCACCAGCAGTGGTACCACTTGGGCAAGCGTACATTGCTCGATGTGCTAATGGCCGAAAGTGATCATCACGGCAATCAGGTCAGTGAAATCACCAATCGCTTCGATGGGTATCAGGCCATTGTGCGTCAGTACGCCAGTGCAGGCATGCTTGCTCAATGGTTGCAAGGTAGTGAGTGAGCGAAAGTGTGTAACAGCCCCTGACGTCCCACCGGCCCAACGGTTAAAAATTCTTGTGGTCGCAGCCCGTGCACTGGACCGGCTTTTGTTGAAAACTCAACTGGAGCGCCCGGGCTATGAAGTGGTGATCTGCAACGATGGTGCAAGTGCTCTGCAAGTCTGGAAGGGAGCGGCTCTGGCATTCGACCTGACCATTACTGATTGCAAGATGCCACTTATGAGTGGTTACGAACTCACCTGCAGGATGCGTGATTGGGAGCGAGGACTTGCACAACGCAACCATCCGATCTTTGGCCTGACGGGCAGTGTCCAGGCTCACAGTGTTGAGCAGAGTATGAGCGCAGGGATGACGTTTTGCCTGTGCAAGCCGATCCGCTTTGCAGTGTTGATGCCGATGATTGATGCGCTGGCGCAGGAACGCGAGCGCCGATTGCTGGCCGCAGCAAGTACCTCGGGTGGTGAATTGCAGAAAATCAGGCTGCTGTGCCCTGAGGCTTACGGTCCACTGGTGGATAAAATGGTTAAAAGCCACCGTGAAGATGCCGTCAAGCTGGCGAAATGGGTACAGAGCAACGACTTTGAGGGGCTGGCCAGACTGGCACACAGATTACTCGGAGGGGCACTTTTAGCAGACGAGCGAGCGTTGATGCAAGCCTGTGAAACACTGCAAACGCTGGCTTTGCAGGGGGCAGGGCAAGCCTGTCAGGCACAGATCGCAGTGGTGCTGAGCGGGCTTCAGGTACTTGAAGAGCGGTTGTTGCAAGACCGTTAAATACAGCATGTCGTACACATGTGCCAACTCAAAAGGTCAGCGCAATTTACTGCGCTGACCTGGGTGGGCGGCAATCATCAGCCCATGACATGACACCTGACCCGCTGATGTTCACCGCCACGCATCACCTGCGGTTGCTTGCAGCCGTCCCTGCTCGAGGCGCAACGCTCCAGAAAGAAACATCCCTGCGGCAACTGGCGGTTGCCGGGCAACTCGGTAGGCGCAGCAACCTGTTCCGCATGCAAGGGCACCCCGAGCCTTGGCACGGCTTCGAACAGCAGGCGAGTGTAAGGATGGCGTGGTTGATCGAGGACCTGGGCGGCGCTGCCCAGCTCAACGATCTGCCCCAGGTACATCACCGCCACGCGGTCAGCCATATGGCGGACTACCGAGACGTTGTGGGAGATCAGGATATAGGTCAGGTTGCGTGCCCGTTGCAAATCGGCCAGCAGGTTGAGGATTTGCGCCTGCACCGAGATATCCAGTGCCGAAGTCGGTTCGTCGAGCACGATAATGTCCGGATCCGATGACAGTGCCCGGGCAATCGCGATACGTTGGCGCTGGCCTCCGGAAAACTGATGCGCGAAACGGTCCAGGTACTCGGGGCGGATACCTACTTGGGCCGCTACTTTGGCGGCAATGCTGCGCATCTGCTCACTTGAGCGCATGCCCCGGGCATACAGCGGCTCGGTGATGATGCGCCAGATCGGCAGGCGCGGATTGAGCGACGATTGCGGGTCCTGGAACACAATCTGCACGTTGCTGCTGCCTTCGCCCTTGTGCCCATTGGCCCAGCTCAGTTGCCCGCTGCTGGGCTTGAGCAGACCCATCAGCAACTGCGCCAGGGTGCTTTTGCCGCAACCGGACTCGCCGACGATGCCCAGGGTTTCTCCAGTGCGCACCTGCAGGTCGATGCCGTTGAGTGCATGGGCGTAGCCACGGGGGCGCCCCAGCCAGTCATTGCTGACAGGGAAGCGCACACGGACATCGGTGAGTTTGAGAATCTCGCGGCCAGTGTTGCTGGCGGGATGGATCAACGCACTGTTCATCACGAAAGCTCCTGTTGCGGCAACCAGCACGCGCTTTTACGTTGTTGATCATGGTTGATGGCGGTCAGCACCGGGCGCTCGCTACACACCGGCATCGCATGGCCGCAGCGCTCGGCAAAGGTGCAGCCGGCGGGCAGGCGTGACAGGTTGGGCACTTGCCCCGGTATGGTCAGCAAGGGCTGGCCCGGTTCGACCATCTCCGGCAGGCCGCTGAGCAAGCCCCGGGTATAGGGATGCTGCGGGTTGCTCATCACATCATCGGTGAGGCCCTGTTCCACCACTGCGCCGGTGTACATCACATAAATCCGGTCGCAGAACTGCGACACCAGCGCCATGTCGTGGGTGATCAGCAGGATGGCGGTGCCTTTTTGCCGGGCCTTTTCGCGCAGCAGCAACAACACCTGGCGTTGCACGGTGACGTCGAGGGCGGTGGTGGGTTCGTCGGCAATCAGCAGTTGCGGCTCGCAGGAGAACGCCAGGGCAATCATCACCCGCTGGCGCATGCCGCCCGACAATTCGAAGGGATAGCTGTCCAGCACCTGTTCGGGGCTGGCGATATGCATGTCGCGCAGCAGGGCGACGGCCTTGGCATGGGCCTCGCGGGTACTGATTTTCTGGTGATGAATGATCACGTCGAGCATTTGCCGGCCGATGCGCCGCGTCGGGTTGAGGGCGGTCATCGGCTCCTGGAAAATCATCGCAGCGTCGCGACCACGAATCTTCAACAGGTCTTTTTCAGGGGCGTTGAGCATATCCCGGTCGAGCATGCTCAGGCTGCCGGAGGTGATGCGATAACTGCGCTCCGGCAGCAGGCGCATGCTCAACATGGCCGTCACCGATTTGCCTGAGCCGGACTCGCCAACCACGCCGACAATCTCCCCGGGGTTGACGTGCAGTGACACGCCGTTCAAGGCCTTGACGCTGCTTTGGTAGGCCGGAAATTCCAGGCTCAGGTTGTCGATGGCCAATACTGGGTTGCAAGTAGTCATGGTCATTTCCCCTGTTGCCGTGGGTCGAGCAGATCGCGCACGCCATCGCCCAGCAAGTTGAAACCGGTGGCAGTGATCAGGATCGCCAGCCCCGGGAAGGTGGAGTACCACCAGTTGTCGAGGATAAAGTTGCGTCCAGTGGCAACCATCGCGCCCCATTCGGCGGTGGGCTGTTGTGCCCCCAGGCCGATAAAGCCCAAGGCAGAAGCCATCAGGATGGCGCTGCCGATATCCAGGCTCAGTTGCACCAGCAGCGGCGGCATGGCGTTACGCGCCACATGCCAGTGCACCATATGCCAGCGCTTGGCGCCGAAGGTCTCTGCAGCTTTCACATAGCCCATCTGGCGGATGCTCAGGGCCTGACCGCGGGCCAGGCGCACATAGGATGGAATCCGTACCAGAGTAATTGCCAGCATGGCATTGAACAGACTGGCGCCCAGCGCAGCGGCCAGGGCCATGATCAGTACCAGCGACGGCACTGATAGCATGATGTCCATCAGGCGCATGGTCAGGGCATCAAAGCGCCCGCCGATCACTCCGGAAAAACAGCCCAGCAGGCCGCCGATAAAGCACGAGGCAAAGGCCACGAACAGGCCGACGCCCACCGATTGCTGGCTGCCGTACAGTACCCGGCTGAACAGGTCGCGGCCCACTTCGTCGGTGCCGAACCAGTGCTCGCTCGACGGCGGCGCCAGGCGCTCGGCCAGGTTCAGGGCATTGGGGTCGTGGCTGGCCAGCCACGGGGCGAAGATCATGCATATCAGCACCATCAGGGTGATGAACAGGCCGGCCATGGTCAGCGGGCTGCGGCGGATCTGGTAGGCCAGGTAGGTGAACTTTTCACTCCAGCGCGGGCTGAGCGCTGTGGTCAGGGGCACGGACATTTCAATTCACCTCGCCGATACGCGGGTCGATCACGCGGTACAGCAGATCGATGGCCATATTCAGCAGTACATAGATAAACGACACCAGGATGGCGAAGCCCATCACTGCCGGGAAATCCAGGGACTGGATCGACTTGACCACATAGGCACCCATGCCCGGCCAGGCGAATACGGTTTCGGTCAGCACTGCGCCGTAGAGCAGGTCGCCCAGAGTCAGGCCGAGTACGGTCACCGAAGGAATCAGCGCATTGGGCAAGGCATGGCGCAGGATCACGGTCCATTTCGACAGGCCATAGGCGCGGGCGGTGCGGATATAGTCCTCGCCCAGTTGGTCGAGCATGGCCGAGCGGATCTGCCGCGAGATCACCCCCAGGGTCACAAAACCCAACGTGGCGGCGGGCAGGATCAAATGCTTGAGCACATCGACAAACAGGCTGAAGTTACCCGCCAGCAACGAGTCGATCAGGTAAAAGCCGGTAATCGTCGAGGGTGGCGTCAGCCCCTCGGACAGACGCCCGCCACCGGGCAGCCAGCCAAGGTGACCGTAGAACAGCACAATCGCGCCCAGGCCCAGCCAGAACGCCGGGGTCGAGATGCCCGTGACGGCCAGGGTACGGGCAATCTGATCGATGGCGCGGTTGTGGTAGACCGCCGACAGTACGCCCAGCGGCACGCCGACAAGGATGGCCAGAAACAGCGCCACCAGTGCCAGTTCCAGGGTGGCGGGGAAGAACGCCTGCAAGTCTTCCAGCACCGGGCGATTGGTGCGGATCGAAGTACCAAGGTCGCCCTGCACCAGGTCCAGCACGTAACGGCCGTATTGCTGGTACAGCGGCAAATCCAGCCCCAGTTGATGGCGGATGCCGGCCACCAGTGCATCGCTGGCCCGGTCACCGGCGATCAGCCGGGCGGGGTCGCCAGGAATCAGGTGGGAAATGGTAAAGGTAATCAGCGAAACACCGAACACGACCAGCAACAGGCCAAGCAGGCGCTTGCGCAACAACGTCAGGAAGGCCATAGGCACCTCAGTCACTCTAACGACAGAAATCCACAACCGTGCGCGCCATTGCTGACGCGCACCCAGCAACCGCTTTACTTGCTCATGCTGCCCAGGTTGAACACTTGCTCAAGCATGGGGTTGAACACATAGCCCTTGACCGAATCACGCATTGGCAGGGTGTAGCTCTTCTGGAAGAGGTAAACGTAAGCGCTGTCGGCGAGTACCTGTTTTTGCGCCTGCTGGTACAGCTCGGTGCGCTTGCCCGTGTCGCTGGTGGTTGCCGCTTCGCGGATCAGGGTATCGACCTGCGGGTTGCTGTAGAACGAGCGGTTGCCTTGCAGGCCCTGCATCTTGGAGTCGAACCAGAAGTTCATAAACATGTACGGGTCGGCGAAGTCCGGGCTCCAGGTGCCGACGGCGATGTCATAGTCGGCCTGGCCAACCCGTTCACGCAGGGTGGCATTGGCGGTCTTCTCCAGCTTGAGGTTGATGCCCAGCGGCATCAGGGCCGCTTGCAGGGTCAGGCCGATCGGCTCCCAGTTGGCGTCCTTGTCCGAGTACATGTAGCTCAGGTGGGTGATTTTTTTCGGCACCTTGGCCAGGCTGTCCGCAGCGGCCTGCATGTCCTGTTTCATCGGCGGCAGCGAGCTGTCGTAGGCCCACATGCCGTCCGGGATTGGTCCGTTGAGCAGTTCGGCCTTGCCTTTGAGAATGCCCTTGACGATGCCGTTGTAGTCCACCGCTTCGGTGATTGCCCGGCGTGCATCGACATTGGTCAGCGGGCCCTGCTTGTTGTTCAGGTACAGGTAGGTGACCCGCAGCGACGGGTACTCCTTGACCACTACACCGGGCTTGCTGGCCAGTGAGCCCAACTGGTCTTCGGGCATGTCTTCGATGATGTCCAGGTCACCGCGTTCCAGTTGCAGGCGGCGCACCGAAGGCTCGGCGATGATCTTCAGCACTACGGTTTTCAGCGCAGGCTTGGCCCCGGCGTAGTGGGGATTGGGCTCCATGGTCAGGGACTGGCCTTTCTGCCAGCTGGCCAGACGGTACGGGCCAGAGCCTGCGGTATGGCTGGAGAGCCAGGCATTGGCCTCAGCACCCTTGTTGGCCACCAGCGGGTTGACGATCGAGGCGCCGTTGTGGGCCAGGGTAAACAGGAACGGTGCGAACGGGGTCTTGAGGGTAAAGCGGATGGTTTGCGGATCAACCACGGTGACCTGCATATCTTCCGGGAATGCACCGGACGGCCCTTGCTTGAGGGTCATCAGACGGTCAAAGGAAAACTTCACGGCGTTAGCGTCTACTTCAGTGCCGTCATCGAATTTGTTGCCGGGCTTGAGCTTGAACTCCCAGACCAGATTATCCGGCGACACGGTCCAGCTGTCGGCCAGATCGCCCTGGACTTCGGTGCTGCTCTTTTCACCGTCGATCTTGTAGCCCACCAGCCGTTGATAGGACGGATAGGTGATGGTCCAGTCGTTGTTGTCGAAGGTTACGGCCGGGTCCAGGGTCTGCGGGTCGGCAGGCTTGCCGATGATCAGGGTGTCCTGTGCGGTGGCGGCTGTTGCGGCCTGCCAGGCGCCAAGGCTGAGGGCTGCGCACAGAAGGCCGGGCAGCAGTTTGCCGAGGCGAACAGAGGGCTTGCGGTTCACGGTCTTGATAAGGGTCATGCCGGTTTCCTTCAACATTCGATGTCTGGAAGTGGTTTATTTTTGGAATCTATAACCGGGCAGTAGCAGGTGAAGCATTCGTGCAGCGTTTTTGTTGTTGTCTTTAAACAGTGATCTGGCGCGAAACTCTGCGGTTTCGTGGGCCGCTTTACTCGTGCAGCAAGGGGTAGTCGTCGGCGTTTGGTAATTCGTAATGCCACCACTCCGTGGCGATCGCATGGAAGCCGGCGATCAGCATGATGCCCAGCAGCAGCAAGCGATTGCGCTGCACATTGACCGCCAGATCGGGGTAGAACTGATGGGACTTGTCTTCCATCGCATCGAAGGCGGTGCCCATGTCCAGTGGCTGGCCGTCGCTGTCTACCAACGTCAGGTCCACGGCAACCCCGCGACTGTGATGCGAGCCCAGATGCGGGTCGCGCACATAGTCGCCATTGGGCAAGGCTTCCCATAACAGGAACTGCGCATAGGGTGGCCGATAGGCGTCATAGATTCGCAGGGTAAAGCCCGCCAGGCTGGCCAGCTCGACGGCCTTGCGCAAACACTCGGCGGCATCACGGTGCAACAGGCAACGGGTGGTCGGGTAAATGACTTTGCCGGCCAGATTGTCGGCAGTGGCGTAGATCATTTCGATCTGCACCTGAAACTGCTGCGCATCGATCTCGACGAGCGGGCTTGGGTTGGCAACGCTTTGATTCACACAAACTCTCCAGTGTTAATGCGTTTGAGGCAATGGCTCAGCCTTCGAACTGGCCAAAGGCTTTTTGCAGTTGACGGTTTTTCGCCAGACGCTGATCCAGATGCTCGCCGTATTTTTCCGCAACGGCGGACACCATCAGGTTCAACAGGCATGCCAGTGGCGCCGGGGAATCCCAGAACTGGCCCACATCGGTTTTGATCTGCAGAAGGTCCAGGGTCGGGTAATCCCGCGCCCAGGGGCATTGCAAGTCGGTGATCAGGGCCAGAGGCAAGTTGTGCTCGATGGCCGCGTCGCAGAAGGTCTGGGTCACGCTGGAATAGGCGCGGAAGTCGGCAATGATTGCGTAGGGGTTGGCGAAACCGGAGTTCAGGGTTTCGGCATAGATACCCGACAAACCGTCAACGTAGTAGACCTTGGGGCGAATGTATTCGAGGTGGCTATGAAAGGCCGTGAGAATCCCGCGGGTGGACTGGATGCCGAGGATAAACACCGCGTCGGCTTCGTGGAGGCGCTGCACGATCTGGGCAAACGCATCGCTGCGGGCCAGGCTGTAAACCTGCTGGATGGCCTCGATCTCGCGATGCTGGGAGCGGTCGAGGGCATCGTCGCTGCTGTTTTCGGCGCGAAAGGCACCAATGCGGTCGGTGATCAGCCAGGAGGTGGGAGCCTCACCGCGCAGGCTTTGCTTGACCTCATCGAGGTTCTGGTAACCCAGAGAACGCAGGAAGCGCCCGACGGAAATGCCGGTGGTGCTGGCCTGCTGGGCAATGCTGTCGGCGGACTCGAACGGTAGCTGTTGTGGATTGCCCAGCAAATAGCTGGCGATACGCTTGCCGGTGGGGGTCAGGTTGGAGAACTCCTGTTCCAGCAATTGCACAAAGCTGTTCTTTTCCATGGTCATAGGAGTACGCCGACATTGTGGTTGTTATTGGTGTGTCATTTGTTTATTGCGTGTTAGCAACATAACATTTGTTTTCGAAATAACACAATGGCTTTTATGGCGAGTGGGTTATGAGGGGCTACTGTGTGACCATCACACCGATTAGAGGCACGATCAGCAAGGTACTCAGCGCCATCGACAGCACATTGCCGATATACGGGTGTAGGTATTTGGGTAATCGCTGAGCAATGGCGCAGGCCAGTGGCGGTGCGATCAAGGCGCCGAGTAGTGCGCTGGCAATCATGACCGTGTAACCGCCACCATAGGTCAACACCGCAGCAGGCACGACTGAAACCAGTGGTACATACGTGGGATACCAGCCGCGTTTTTGCCATTGCTGACGCCAGACAATGACGCCCACCAATGAGGTCAACGTTTGAGCCGCGACCATGTGCAACAGCAAGCCAGAACCATACGCAGGGCTTAACGGGTTCAAGGTGTAAGCCAGCAACACCCCCGCAAGCATCCCCAAACTGGCCCACTCATTGCCATAAAACGGCGCTTCCGAGAAGTCCGCCAGCACGCGACGCAATGTCCACACCACCCCATAGTCCGGTTTTTTCTCAGGGCTGGAAGGTGGGTTTTCTGGCGTCTGCTCATGCTTGGGTGTCACCAGCGCTGGAAAACGCCGACACAGCACAAAGGCCGCCACGCTGCCCAGCGCCATGCCCAGCACATTGCCAATGACCACCGGCAAACCCAAGGGCACGCACACAAAGTTAACGATTAGCAGACAGGACGGCGTGACCAGCAGCGCGCCAAGGATTGCTCCATTGAGGGTGACTTTCCAACCACCGCCAAACAACAGCACCATCGCCGCGGGTAGTGACACAAAAGCAGCGAAGGTGGGTTGCCAGGTATCAGCGGTCAGGGTCCAGCCCCACAGGGCATTGCTCAACAGCAGCCCCAGCAGTGAGCTGGTCACCAGCCATGGCCACAATCCGCTGCCATAACTGATGCTGAAGCCTTGCCACGCTTGCGCATAGCGACTGGCCCAGTAACCCAGCGCGCCCCCGAGCAACAAACCCAGTGAGGCGAGTTCATGTTTGTAAAACGCGACCTCGCTGATATCGCCTACCACCCAGCGCAGCCAGGCCCAGGGGGATGGCATGCTGTTCATCATATCGCTGTAGGCAGGCCAGTAAGCGGTGTTGGTTGCGGAGTGGCCTACGGCCACCCAAGCGGTAACTGTGCCAATCACCAACACTATGGCAACCCAAAAAATCAGCAGACGAGCAGCAGATCCTGAAGCCTCTTTTTTATAGATGTTTTCCATGACTGCCCCCGATCAACGAGGTAAACGAAAGTGATGGCCATAGCCAAGCATTTCGTCATATACATCGGTGCGACGGTCACGCAGCAGGTCGTTCAGGTTGTTCCAGATCGGCGCGCTGCGAGCGGTGGACAGGTCGATGTCGGCGTACAAAATGGTCTGCTCGTCTGCCGGAGCCACTTCCCCGATGGGCCAACCATTGGTGCCGGCAATCAGCGAACAGCCCAGATAACGCGCATCCTGCTCCTGGCCAATACGGTTGGCCGCAGCAATAAAGACGTTGTTGACGTGGGCAGCCGTCATCGTCAGATACGTAGCCATGCATTTACCCGAGGCGTCGAACAGTGGCGGTGGCGTCCAGACCCAATTGTTCAGGCTGCAAATAATGTCCGCGCCTTGCTGCGCCAGCAGGCGGGGTACTTCGGGGAACCAGATATCCCAGCAAATCAGCAGGCCGATACGTCCGATCGGGGTTTCAAATACTGGAAAGCCGATATCGCCAGGGGTGAACCAGAGCTTTTCCTGGTTCCACAAATGCGCTTTGCGGTACTTCCCGATATACCCGTCCGGCCCCAGCAACACCGCCGTGTCAAACAGCTGCATATCGTCCTGCTCGACCAGGCCTGCTACCAGATAAACCTGATGGTGTTGTGCAAATCCGCTCCAGACCTGGAGGCTGGGGCCGTCGGGAATAGTTTCGGCGTGGTCAAAGGCATCCTTACGATTGGCGAACAGGTAGCCGGTGTTGGCCAACTCCGGCAGCACAATCAGATTCGCTCCGTTTTCGACCGCTTGTAGCGCCAGATCCAGACTGTTTTCCAAATTGGTTTGGGTATTTTGGGTACCTACTTGCGGATCAAACTGGATAACTGCAACGCGTACCGGGCTGACAGCGACAGACTCGCTCATGACTGACACCTCTTCTTGTTTTTATGGTTCCACCTTGCGGCGGTCATTTAGTAAGAAGAGTTGCCTGTGCTGGTGTCTATCGCCGGGTTCCGTTCAGCTTGTAGTCCATTGGCATATAGCATGAGTGATTTGTATGTATGGACTGCAAGGTAAAGGCGTTTTACCTTCAAGCGACCAGAGGCTGTGTACCAGGTCGGACAGAATCGCTACTTCGCTTTATTGGCTACCGTGATCGTTGCGTTTGCCTTGCAGGCAGGCTTGGCCTGTCGAGGCCAATCAAGCGGGGAGTGGAGTAGGGTGTGATGGCGGGGAGGGCTGAGGGCCAGCCCTCAGTCAGCGCTACGCACCTGTGAAGAACTCGCTCGCACCTGCAACTGCGGAGTCAAAATAATCGATTCGCAGGCTTCGCCCTTGATCCGCTTGAGCAGCAACTCCACGGCATGCTGCCCCATTTCTGCCAACGGCAGGCGCACGCTGGTCAGCGGCACCATCAGTTCATTGGCCAGCGGCGTGTCGTTGAAACCGACCACGGCAATGTCTTTGCCTGGCATCAAACCCTTGTCCCGCGCTGCGCCCATCAGGCCGATGGCGAGAAAGTCGTTGACCGCAAAAAACGCCTGCGGCCGCGGATTCAGCCCCAACAAGTACTCGCCCTGGCGGTGCCCGGTCAGGCTGTCGAACGGCCCGTTGAGGGTCCACTCCGGGCGCAGGCAGATGCCTTGTTCACGGTAAAAGCGGGTAAAGCCACGGGTGCGATCAGCGCCGGTGGAGGCATGCCGTTCACCCGCCAGAATCGCTACATCGCGACAGCCTCGCTGGTACAGATGCTCGGCCGCCAGCCAGCCCCCCAGTTCATCGTCAGTGCACGCCGCCAGGTGCCCGGCCACTTGCCGGCTGACAAGCACGTAAGGGATGTGCTTGCGGGTCAGCAGGTCGAGCAGGGGCTGGTTATCACCGACATGGGAGTCACCCACGATCAACCCGGCCACCGAGCGGCGTAAGGCATGCTCGGCACGGGCCATCTGCCGCGATTGCTGGTCGTCGGTATTGGCCACAAAGGTCAGGTAGCCGGCCTGTTCAGCCGTGCTGTCGATGCTGTCGTAAATGGTTGCCATCACCAGGTCGGTAAGGCGCGGCATCAGTACGCAGATTTCCTGACTTTTACGCAACTTCAGGTTAGATGCCTGCGTGTTCGGCCGATAATCCAGCTCTTTGGCCAATGCTCGAATACGCTCGACCACCTCGGCCGACGCCGCGCGCTCGACCCCGGCCGGGTCGCCATTGAGGACCCGCGATACCGTGGAGACGTGAATGCCAAGGGCGCTGGCCATGGATTTCAGGGTGGCGGGACGAGAGGGATTGGGCATGGTTGAGCAGCTTCCGGCAGTCCGTTATTCGGCGCGCAAAGTTTACCCGAATAGCGCGCAGCTACCCGCAAATAAAACATCACCCAAACGTTTGACTAAATTTTTTCGGCGATCTACATTTTGCCAACCCAAACGTTTGGGTAAAACAATAAAAATACGCCGGACGCGGCCGACTTTTTGACTTCTGCCATCATTTGAAGAGTCAGATTCCCATGAATAACTGCGCAATCCCGTCCTTCCGCTACCAGATTTTCTTCCTGATCATGCTGATGGCCTTGCTCAATTACATCGACCGTGGCGCGATTGCCTATGCGTCGGCGAGCATCCTTCCCGAGTACGGCTTCGACAAGGCCGACTGGGGCAATGTGCTGGGTTACTTCGGTTACGGCTATATCCTCGGTGCGTTGGTTGGCGGCATTCTGGCCGATCGTTTTGGCGCCAAGCGTATCTGGCTGATTGCCGGTGGCACCTGGTCGATCTTTGAGATCGCCACGGCGTTCGCCGGTGACTTCGGGCTGGCGTTTCTTGGTGGTTCGGCCATGGCCGGTTTCGCCACCATCCGCGTCATGTTCGGCTTTGCCGAAGGCCCGGCGTACTCGGTTATCAACAAGAGCGTGGCCAACTGGGCAACGCCCAAGGAACGCGGTTTTGTGGTGTCGGTCGGCCTGCTCAGCACGCCGCTGGGCGCACTGCTCACCGCGCCGGTGGCTGTCGGGCTGCAAACGCTTACCGGTGACTGGCGCAGTATGTTCGTAATCCTTGGTGTGGTGAGTCTGGCGCTGCTGATTTTCTTTATGACGCGCTTTACCAACACCCCCGATGAAAACCCCCGTGTGTCCAAGGCCGAGCTGGATTTTCTGCGCAAGGAACGCGCCGAAGCGGTCAATGCCTCGACGCCAACCACCAGCGTTACCCCGGTGTGGCACTTCTTCAAGAACAAGGACCTACTGCTTAATGCAGTCGGTTACTTCGCGTTTGTGTATGTGACCTTCCTGCTGCTGACCTGGACCCCCAAATACCTGCAGGACGAGTTCCACTACAACCTGTCGTCGCTGTGGTACATGGGCATGATTCCCTGGACGGGTGCCTGCTTTACCGTACTGCTGGGTGGCAAGATCTCCGACCTGCTGCTGCGCCGTACCGGCAACCTGAAAGTGGCGCGCAGCTGGCTGGCCGCGACCTGCCTGCTGTTGACCACCCTGTGTTTTATTCTGGTGTCCCAGGCCCAGACCGTGTGGGGCGTGATTGCCCTGATGACCCTGGCCAACGCCCTGAACGCGCTGCCCAACTCGGTGTACTGGGCCGTGGTGATCGACACCGCGCCGTCCAACCGCGTAGGGGCCTACAGCGGCATGACCCACTTTATCGCCAACACCGCTTCGTTTATCGCCCCGATGCTCACCGGCTACCTGACCGTTCGCTACGGTTACTCGTCGATGTTTGTGGCTGCCGCCGTGGCTACGGCGCTGGGCATGAGCGCCATGCTGATGGTGCGCCCAGGTGGTCGTAAGGCAGTGCCTTCCCCTATCCCTGCCGTTGCTTGATGGAGTTGTTTAAATGAGCCTGGTGAAGCCTCCCCATGCGGGATATTTTTGTGGCCAATCGGTTGTTGCGCTGGCCGAGCGCCTGCGCGCGGGCAGCCTGACCAGCGTCGAACTGACCCAGGCTGCCCTGGACAGCATCGAGCGCCTGAACCCCATCTTGAACGCCTTTGTTCAGGTCGATGCACCCATTGCCCTGGCACAGGCCCGTATTGCGGACGAGCTGTTCGCTCAAGGCCAGGATCTGGGGCCGCTGCACGGCATTCCGATAGCGGTGAAGGACAATATCGACACGATTGATTACGTCACCACCTACGGTTCGGCGCACTTCGAAGGTTTCAGACCGGACACCGATGCGCTGTGCGTGCAGCGTTTACGCGAAGCTGGCGCGGTGATTATCGGCAAAACCCTGACCCATGAATTCGCCTACGGCCCCACCGGCGATCGCTCGCTGCAAGGCGCGGCGCGTAATCCGTGGGATGAGGGTTGCATCACCGGCGGCTCCAGTGCTGGCAGTGCGGCAGCCGTCGCCAGCGGCATGGTGCCATTGGCGCTGGGCACTGACACGGGCGGTTCGATCCGTATTCCGGCGGCGCTGTGCGGCGTAGTCGGCTTCAAACCTTCGTTTGCCAGCGTGCCGGTGGAGGGGGTATTCCCGCTGGCGTCGAGCCTCGATCATGTAGGCCCGATCGCCAACAATGTTGAAGATGCACGCTTGCTGTTTGAAGTGGTGGCTGGGCGCGTCTGTGCGCCTGCGGCCGAGCCCCGACTGCTGCGGGTCGGCTGGATTCAAACGGGCACTTTTGGCCCGGTTGATGCCGAGGTGGATTGGCAGGTGTACCAAACAGCGCGGCAATTGTTTGGTGAAGCGCTACAGGAAACGGACGAACTGGCGCCACTGGCAGCAATCATGAAAGACACCTTGCTGACCCTGCAACGGGCCGAAGCGTACGATGTGCACGCCGAACGCATGCAGCAGGCCCCGCACAAGTTTGAACAGGAGGTGCGCGAGCGCCTTGAACTGTCGCGGGAAGTGCGCGGCTGGCAATATATTCGTGCCCAGGCCTGCCAGGTGCAGCTTAAAGCGGTAATGGCGGGGTTGTTCGAGCGCTATGATTTTCTGGTGTCGCCCAGCGTGCCGATTACCGCAACTGCGGTCGATGCTCGCGAGGTGCGAGTGGGCGAGCAGGACATTGATGTCCGCGCCGCCGTGCTCAGCCACACCAGCCCCTGGAATCTCACCGGGCTACCGGCAATAAGCCTGCCAGCAGGGCAGGTGAGGGGGATGCCGGTGGGGCTGCAGGTGACTGGTGCTGCCGGGGAGGATGATCGGTTGTTGCAGGTAGTAATCGAGTTATTGGGCAGGCAGCGTGAACAACCCACGCCAATACAGTCAGATCTGCATAACCATTTCATGCCAGGCCATGCCGCCGTGCTCGGAGGGTGACGGCTGGACATACTGGTAGCCCATCCGTGCATAGAGCGTCACATGCTGCTCCTTGCACATCAGGTGGATGGTCTTCTTGCCCTGGCCCTGCATCAGCTCGACAAACTGGCCCATCAGCAACTTTGAAAAACCCTTGCCCTGGTGCTCAGGAGCTACAACCACGGACATGATCACCACATTGGCGGCCAATGGATCGTGGCCGACCAGCTCCTTGAACGCTTCATCCGACATGACCACGTCATGGGCACAGCCGCTATTGATAAAACCGACAATCTCGTCACCCTGCTCAAGGATAAGAAACCCCTGGGGATATTGGCCAATCCGGGTGCGGATTTTTTCCAGGGTGGCGGCTTCGTCGCCTTCATAGGCACCGATCTCTATCTGATAGCAGCGCTCGGCGTCCTCGGCAGCGGCCTGGCGGAATCGGGTCGGGCTCATATCTCAGCTCTCGGGGGTAGTGATGGTGCCCTGTTCGGCCTCGGCAGCCAGTTTCAGACGGTCAGCCTTGCAGATGTACTTGACCTTGTTTTTCGGTGCCAGTTTGGCGCTAGCCTTCTTGGCGTTGGCCTTCAATATCTGGTTGATTTTCTTGCGACGGTTCATGTTTTTGCCTGGTGTGTGAATACATATGACGATGTTAGCGTGAAATGACAAAAAACTTCTAATAACAGCTGATTACCACTGCCATCAGCGCAGATGCCGGGCAAACCATCGGACCATGCATCAGCTTCAAGTTGCACCCCATCCCCCTGATTGTTCCCAGTCAGGTCTACTCTTCGTATGTGCCGCTGAGTCATGGCGGGGGGTTTCTATTCAGGAGCCGATCCAATGTCTATTTTCAGAGTCCAGCATCTTGACCACATTGTCCTGCGAGTGGAGGACATGGCGCGCAGTGTCGATTTTTATACTCGGGTTCTGGGATGTCCGATCACAAAGCGCAACGAGCAATTGGGCATGATCCACCTCGCCGCTGGCAGGTCACTGATCGATCTGGTGGACATTCATGGCCCCTTGGGTGCCATGGGCGGAGGTGCTCCTAGCAAAGAGCGACGTAATGTCGATCATTTCTGCCTTCGAGTCGAACCCTTCGATGAGCAGGCGATCCTTGCTCACTTGCAAGCTTCTGGAGTCGTTGCTGAAAAGGCGGTTACCCGATACGGGGCCGAAGGGGTTGGTCCCTCGATTTACTGCTTCGACCCTGACGGTAATCAGGTTGAGCTCAAAGGCCCTGCTGAATAGGGCGCTGCTTAAGGCAAAAGTCATTTGCTGAAGCGAGGGCGTATCCATCCCTGAAATGCTGGACGATAGCGAAGCTTTTCTGGAAGGCCTGCTATTAACCACCAACAGCGTTTAAGGGCACTCTGAGTGCATTGATTGGCAATCTGCCGGGGCTGCCCAGAGGTTGTACAGATCGCCAAAAAACATTATCCGATACCTTTGGAACAGGCGTCGTACCACCGTTTACACGCAGACACATGCCCCAGCTTTTTGCTCGTGAAGTGAGTGGCATGGATATCCGTATTCCCGTGCCACTGAGCGGGGTGGTCGGCTTCAAACCTTCATTTTCCCGCGTGCCGTTGGAGGGGTTTTCAGCTCCTGGGGGGTGTTTGTTTCGGTTGTGCAGAGTGTGCACCTACCCACTCACCGCTCCTTTTGGGTCGCTGGCAATAAGACTGGCCCCGCAGGCGGTTTTCATACCGTCCAGTGCCACGGCGATGCCATCAACTGAATACGTCGCGCTGCCCTCGGCAATCGGGAAAATGCCTTTGCATAAAGGGCAACTGACGTTATGACCGATCCCGGCAATGGGCTTGCCGTTGAGGTCGGTATTGGGGAAAGCTTCGAGTACGACGCCACCGTGGGTGGTAGCGTCGCCTAGGCGGATGATGTCTTTCATGGGGTGAACATATCCTTGCACAATTAATATCAACTTTGGGCAGCACCGATCAGACCAGTATCTACACCGTTCTTAAAGTTCATCCATCCAGTTGTCATTGCTCTTCAAACTGAGCAAGAATTTTTCAATTGCGTAGTCATTGGACACTGTCGGCATGGGTGGCAGGGCAGGGCTTGGCGGCTGTGTAATCGCCGGGGCGTCGCTGCTGGCCGTTTGTGGCATCAGGTTGACGCCGAACGGATTACTGACAGGTTTTTTGCCCGGTGTGGCGGATGTAATCGGGATGATCGTTGCCTGATCCTGGCGGCGCATGGGCATGACGACGCTGGTGTCGGCGTTCAGGTAACTGGCCATTGTTGCCAGGGCGATACCGACAAAAGGTGAGGCGGAGCCGGTGTCGCCCAAACGTTGGGTCAGGTCGTAGCTTTCCCGGGAGTCGAGCAGGTCAAGAGTGCTCTGAGCAACGCGCAGTGCCGGGGACAACTCGGTGATGGGTCTGCGGTTCAAGCCGCCGTCGTAAAACAGTCGGCCGGGTTGGGGGGTGAGTGAAGCAGTGGCAGTTTTCCAGCCGGCGGCCAGTTGTGCGGTCAGGGCCTCGTGCTTCAAGCGTTCACCGGTATCGGGGCGTGTGAGTGAGACAGTGACGGGTCGGTGAATTTTGGCCAACACTTGCATTGCGTCCCATTGCTCGAAGGCGCGTTGCGTCCAGGGTTGTGGGATGAACTCGGAGGGTTGGAATTCAACGGGTGGTTTTCTCCAGCCCCAGCCATGGAATTCAGGGTCGATCTTGTTATCGTTGACCTTGGCGTATTGCGCGTAATAACGCAGCCATTCGACACGTTCGGGGCGGCCTACGATCAGGGCGACCATGGTGTCGGTGAGTTCTCCGGGTTGTCTCGGGCCTGTGCCAACACCTATTGGCTTATTACCCCTAGTTGTCAGGGCTAGGGCCATGTTGAAACCTTCAACGTTATAAACCAGCACAGCTGGCAAATCTGGATTGCGTTCAAACAGCTGGAATAAGCTTTCTATAAGTCCCTCTGGGGTATCGTTGCAGATAAAGTCGTCTTGCAAATTTCTGATTCGATGCCAATGTAAACCTGCCTTTGTCCGAAGGCCGTTCACCATGGATGCTAACATCCTAGATACTTCGGTTGGAGTTCGCCTTAGGTTGGGGGTGTTGGGGTTCCAGCCGCGAACTACACCGACTGTAGGAACAGGCCACTTCTCCAAAAAATCTTTTAGACCTAACTCCAGAGCATCTGATTTCCGTTTTTTCCAAGCCATGTCCTTATCATCAGCGGTCACAGGGTACTTATTTGGATCCATTGGCAAGATGCTTGCTACATGCAGGGCCTCAGTCTGATTTTCACTTTGTTCCGCCAACGCCTGCCAAGTCTGTCCTTGGCGAAAGACATCAAGGCTCAAGCCAATACTGAGGATATCTAAAGTTTCCAAGCGTGGCGATGTAGTAGGAGCACGATAACGTGCGTCAACAGACATGACGGTGTCCTTATTGGCTGAAGAGTTTGTAATTACAGGCATGGTTGGGTTAACAAAGCAGTGGGTGGACTTTGGCGATGAGTCCGCCGCTTGAATTGAATGAGGAACTAGCAATAAACTAGTAATAGCTAGGCACACCGCTACGTAGCGCATTAGGCGGAACCTCCTAGAAACATTGCTTTTCCAGCTTTTCGTTCTGCTAAAGTTTGGGAGGCCACCAATGAAGGCATTTTGTCCACTACGGCACTTGGGAATGCGCCTGTTACTGTGTACTCCACAGTGGAGTCAATTAGTTTTCGATTATTCGCATTCTCGGAGCGATAGAATTCCAGTACATCGTCATCAGGTGCTTCAATTCCAGTATCAGCCTGGCTCCGGCCATCGTCATCTATGGCCTCCCAATCCAACCGCCAATCTGCCACCCGGCACAAATACGCATAAAACGTCACATCATCCACGCTCTCTCCCGCACCAATTGCCACGTCATAAGCCAGCACCTGACGGCTATGCTCGGGGTTGTTGGGGATGGCTGAGTGAAACGACAGCGGCTCGATGTAATCCTTTTGCAAGCGCAGCCGCGCTTCGTATGGCGTTTCCGAGCGCGTGACCAGAACCTGCCCATCCCCTTTTGCGCGGGCGCTGAACACATGAGTCATCTGTGCCTGTTCCTTGCCTTCATTGAGGGCTTGTTCAACGTTGGCAGGCGTGCGCCCATATTTGAAGGCTGCGGCTTCGCCCATCAGTTGGTGCTTGGCATGACGGGTGTCTTCAGGCGTCCAGCCCTTGTTGCTGACTGCGATGGCCGCGTCTACCGGGTCCAGTGTGTCGGTCGCCTGGTAAATCCC
>NZ_JBUZTQ010000038.1:0-45296 GCF_055408445.1 Pseudomonas sp. B414
TTTGATGCTTGCGGGGATTATTGTGGGAGCGGGCTTGCCCGCGATTCAGGCGACGCGGTCTGGCAGGCAAACCGCGGTGATGCCATCGCAGGCAAGCCACGCTCCCACAAGAATTGTGTCCCACGCAAATTTGATGCTTGCGGGGATTATTGTGGGAGCGGGCTTGCCCGCGATTCAGGCGACGCGGTCTGGCAGGCAAACCGCGGTGATGCCATCGCAGGCAAGCCAGCCCACAAGATTTGTACCCCACGCAAACTTGATGCTTGCAGGGATTATTGTGGGAGCGGGCTTGCCCGCGATTCAGGCGACGCGGTCTGGCCGGCAGACCGCAGTGATGCCATCGCGGGCAAGCCAGCCCACAAGATTTGTACCCCACGCAAATTTGATGCTTGCGGGGATTATTGTGGGAGCGGGCTTGCCCGCGATTCAAGCGACGCGGTCTGGCAGGCAAACCGCGGTGACGCCATAGCTGGCAAGCCAGCCCACAAGATTTGTACCCCACGCAAATTTGATGCTTGCAGGGATTATTGTGGGAGCGGGCTTGCCCGCGATTCAGGCGACGCGGTCTGGCAGGCAGACCGCGGTGACGCCATCGCACCCACGAGAATTGTGTCGCACGCAAACTTGATGCTTGCAGGGATTATTGTGGGAGCGGGCTTGCCCGCGATTCAGGCGACGCGGTCTGGCAGGCAAACCGCGGTGATGCCATCGCAGGCAAGCCAGCCCACAAGATTTGTACCCCACGCAAACTTGATGCTTGCAGGGATTATTGTGGGAGCGGGCTTGCCCGCGATTCAGGCGACGCGGTCTGGCCGGCAGACCGCAGTGATGCCATCGCGGGCAAGCCACGCTCCCACAGGTTTTATGTCGTACTCAAGTTCTGATAACTACTTCCACAAATCAGCGCAGCTCGAAATCATCCGCATCCAGATACGCCGGGAAGCGCTCGCGATAGGCGGCCAACTCGGCCGCGCTCAGGCTCATGGTGAACACGCCATCCGCCTCCCCGGCACTGAGCAACGACTCGCCCTGAAAGTCGAGGATATGACTGTCCCCGGTATAGACCATGCCCTTGCCATCCGTTCCCACCCGGTTAACCGCCGCGACATAACACAGGTTTTCAATGGCCCGCGCCGGCAACAAACGGTTCCAGTGCAAGCGCCGGGCACCCGGCCAACTGGCGGTGTACAGCAGTACGTCGGTGTCATGCGGGTCGCAACTCCACGCAGGAAAACGCAGGTCATAGCAAATCAGCGGGCGAATCCGCCAGCCTTTGACTTCGAACTGAACCTGACGCTCACCCGGGGTGAAATGCTCATGCTCACCGGCCATGCGAAACAGGTGACGCTTGTCGTAGTGCAGCACTTCGCCATCGGGGCGCGCCCACAGCAACCGATTACGATGACTGCCATCCGCAGCCTGCACAATCACACTACCCGTCACCACGGCATTCAGCCTTTTGGCCTGCTTGCGCAGCCATTCGGTGCTCGGGCCATTTTCAGGCTCAGCCAGGATCTTCGACTCCATGCTGAACCCGGTGGTAAACATTTCCGGGAGCACCACCAGATCAGCGCCACGAGCCTGCTCAAGCAGCTCGTCAAAATGCTCGAAGTTCGCCTGACGGTCATGCCAGGCCAGCGTGGTTTGCACCAGCGCCACAGTCAGATCGGGTAAACCACTTAGATCACGCATAGTTTCTCTGCTGCTTCACGCAGCGTCTCCTCGCGTTTTGCAAAACATAGACGAACCAGCCGCTGCCCTTCGGGCGGGATCTGGTAGAACACCGAAACCGGGATTGTCGCCACGCCATGCTCGCGGGTCAGCCACACGGCCATGTCGACATCGTTAAGGTCCGGACGAATTCGGGAGTAATCCACCAACTGGAAATACGTTCCTGCCACCGGTTTAAAGGTAAAACGCGATGGGCTCAGCAAATCACAGAACAGGTCACGTTTGGCCTGATAAAACCCGGGCAACTCTTCAACGTGCTCGGGGTGGCTGCTCATAAAGTCCGCCAATGCATACTGCAGGGGCGTAACGCCGCAAAAACTGACGTACTGGTGAACCTTACGTAACTCGGTAGTCAAGGCTGGCGGCGCAACCACATAGCCGGTTTTCCAGCCGGTCACGTGGTAGGTTTTACCGAATGAGCTGACAACAAAGGCGCGATGGTACAACTCGGGGTGGGACAAAACACTGACGTGGGGCACGCCATCAAACACCAGGTGCTCGTACACCTCATCGCTGATGATGTAGATATCGCGATCGGCAATCAGCCTGGCCAGCTGGTCCAGTTCAGCACGGCTGATCAAGGCACCACTGGGGTTATGCGGGCTATTGAGGATGATCATCCGCGTGCGCGGGCTGAGGGCATCTTCAAGTTTTTGCCAGTCAAGCGAGAAATCATCCAGCCCCAGTTGCACATGCACGCAACGGCCACCAGCCAGCTCAACCGAGGGCTCATAGCTGTCGTAGCACGGGTCGAAGACGATGACTTCATCGCCTGCATGAATCACGGCCTGAATCGCGCAGAAAATCGCCTGGGTTGCACCGGGAGTGATGGTCACTTCGCTGTCGGCATCTACCTGAACGCCGTAGCTGCGGGCAATTTTTGCCGCCACTTGTTGGCGCAACGCAGGCAGACCGGTCATCGGCGAATACTGGTTATGACCACTGGCAATGTGCTGGCCAACCGCATCGCGCAGTGCCTGCGGGCCATCAAAATCAGGGAAGCCCTGGGACAGGTTGAGTGCGCCGGTTTCTGCCGCAAGCTGCGACATGCGCGTGAAGATGGTGGTGCCGACGTTCGGCAACTTACTGGTGATCATGGCCGTTCCCTGTTGAGTTCCCGGCACTGACTGCGGCACAGGACCTACCGAGGATAGCCCAAACGTCTGACACGAAAAAGGGTCCTTTCGGACCCTTTCTCATTACGCTTTGACCTTACGCGATTAGCGTTTGTCTTTGCGGTTTTTCTCGGCTTTCTTATGGTGCGACATCATGCGGCGTTTCTTGTTGACCTGACGGTCGGTCAGCGAGTTCTTGTTGCCTTCGTACGGGTTCTCGCCACCTTTGAACTCGATGCGGATCGGCGTACCGACCAGCTTCAAGACACGACGGTAAGTGTTTTCGAGATAACGGACGTAAGACTTCGGAACCTTCTCAACCTGGTTACCGTGGATCACGATAATCGGCGGGTTGGCACCACCCAAGTGGGCATAACGCAGCTTGATTCGACGGCTGTTGACCATCGGCGGCGCGTGCTCGCCAACCGCATCTTCCAGAATCTGGGTCAGACGGTTGGTCGGCCAGCGGGTAACCGCCGACTTGAACGAGTTCTGCACCGACTGGTACAGGTTGCCCACGCCAGTGCCGTGCAGTGCCGAGATAAAGTGGATATCGGCAAAGTCGACGAAGAACAGGCGACGGGTCAGCTCGACCTTGACGAAGTCGCGCTCGCTCGGGGTCATGCCGTCCCACTTGTTGATCGCGATAACCAGAGCCCGACCGGCCTCCAGCGCAAAGCCCAACAGGTTCAGGTCATGGTCAACCACGCCTTCGCGGGCGTCCATCACAAAGATCACCACGTTGGCGTCTTTGATCGCTTGCAGGGTTTTGACCACGGAGAATTTTTCTACTTCTTCGTGGATCTTGCCGCGCTTGCGCACACCGGCGGTGTCGATCAGCGTGTACTTCTCGTCGTTACGCTCAAACGGGATGTAGATACTGTCGCGGGTAGTGCCCGGCTGGTCATACACGATTACCCGGTCTTCACCGAGCATGCGGTTAACCAGGGTCGATTTGCCGACGTTTGGACGACCGATGATGGCGATCTTGATGCCGTCTTTTTCACTCGGGCCAGGAATGCGCTTGGCTTCCTCACCTTCAAGAACGACTTCCTCTTCACCGTCTTCCGGCTCTTCTTCGTCACGCGGGAAGTTGCTCAGGGCAATTTCCAGCATCTGCGTGATACCACGGCCATGGGCACCGGCGATCGGAATCGCGTCGCCCATACCCAGTGGTGCGAACTCGGCGCGCGCCATGTCCGGGTCGATGTTGTCGACCTTGTTGGCAACTACGTAGGAACGCTTGTTACGTTTGCGAAGGTGTTCGCCGATCATCTGGTCAGCAGCGGTAAAGCCTGCTTTTGCATCTACCAGGAACAGAACGACGTCAGCTTCTTCAATGGCCAGCAGCGACTGCTCGGCCATCTTTTCGTCCATACCGTGCTCATCACCGGAGATACCGCCGGTGTCGACCAGAATGTAGGAACGCCCTTGCCACTTGGCCTCACCGTATTGGCGATCACGGGTCAGACCGGACAAGTCGCCAACGATGGCGTCACGAGTCCTGGTCAGGCGGTTGAACAAGGTGGACTTGCCGACGTTTGGTCGGCCCACCAGGGCGATTACGGGAACCATGCGGCTCTCCACTTCGTTATTTCAGAAAATACAAAAGCCGCTGCAAGGCAGCGGCCAGAGTTCGGAACAGCACAAATGTGCCGCAAACCTTGCCAGAGCAAGGCTGCCCGAGACCATAGAGCCTCAAGCATAGACGCCTTAGCGAATGGTCAGGGCTTCCAGTTTGCCGCTGTTACCAAACACGTAAATCATGTCACCGACCACCAGCGGACGTGCCCGAAGGCCATCGCTGTCAACGCGGGTACGGCCCACGAAACGACCATCGACCTGGCTCAGCAGGTGCAGATAGCCTTCCATGTCACCGACCGCCACGTAGCTGGAAAAGACTTCCGGAGCCGACAGTTGACGGCGAGCCAGAGCATCGTTGCTCCACAGCGAAGTGGTCGAACGCTCGTCAACGCCTTCTACAGTGCCCGACGCCAGGCTGACGTAGACGCTGCCAAAACCTTGAGCGACACCGGCATAGCTGGAAGCATCACGCTGCCAGAGCACACGACCCGATTCCATTTCCAGTGCCGCCATGCGGCCCTGGTAGCTGGCAACGTACAGTGTACCGCCAGACATCAGCAGGCCACCGTCGATATCGACAATGCGTTCAAGCTCGGAGCGGCCTTGCGGGATCGCAACACGTTGCTCCCACACAGGGACGCCGTTACGCGTATCCAGGGCAACCACTTTACCGGTCGACAGCCCGGCAATTGCCAGGTGATTGGTCACCAGTGGCGCACCAGTACCACGCAAGGTCAGCACGCCCGGCGTGCTGTCATACGTCCAGCGCTGGTTGCCGGTGTCAGCATCCAGACCGATCAGACGATCGTCCTGGGTCTGTACCACCACCACATCGCCGTTGGTCGCAGGAGGTGCAAGCACTTCGCTGTTAACCCGCGAGCGCCATTTTTCTTCGCCTGTGCTGGAGTCCAGAGCAATCACGTCACCTTGCAAGGTGCCGAGCATGACCAGGCCATAGCCCAGGCCAACTGCGCCGGAAACAGGCAGTTCGAGGTCTTTTTTCCACTCAACGTCGCCGTTCATGCGGTCCAGAGACATCACTACGCCCGTTACGTCAGCGGCGTAGATGTTGTTACCTTCAACCGCTGGAACCAGCATGTTGTAGGTTTTGCCCTGACCGTCACCGATCGAGCGGCTCCACTGCTTTTGCAGCACGACTTCTTCTTTGAAGTCGGTCAGCTCAGCCGGTGGCAGTTCTTTTTTGCTGTTGCTGCTGCAACCCGCGGCCAAAACGACCAGAGCCAGCAATGCCGCATGTTTCCATCGCATCACGTCACGCATCCTCTTTGGCCAGGTCATCAAGCTTGATTTGCAAGCCGCCTACTGCCGCTTCATCGGACAGTCCGGCCTTGGCCTTTTCGTAGGCTGCACGCGCGTCATCAGTACGGCCCAGCTGTACCAGCAGGTCGCCCTTGAGTTCTTCACGGCTGGCCAGGAATGCCTTGTCCGAATCGCCTTCCAGCAGTTTCAGCGCATCTTCAACCTTGCCCTGTGCCGCCAGCACCTGAGCCAGACGCTGACGCGCCACTTCGCCCAGGGTGGCATTGGCCGGCTTGTCGACAATGGCTTTGAGCTCAGCAGCTGCGTCATCGAGCTTGCCGTTGTCCACAGCCACCTTGGCCACAAACAGGCCGCCAAATTGCGCGTAGGCAGTGCCTGCGTATTCGTTTTTCAGCTTGTTGGCCAGATCCGCCACACGGGCCACATCCGGCTTGCCGTCAGGCGTGAGTGTGGTTTCAAGCAACTGCTGATAGAGCACCGACGCACCCTGCGACTGATTGCTCTGATAGGTGGTCCAGCCTTTCCAGCCGAACACCACTACTAGTGCCAACAAGCCGCCAGTTACCAGGGGTTTGCCGTTGCGCTGCCACCAGTCTTTCAACTCGCCCAGCTGATCATCTTCGTTACTCGACACCCCAACACTCCTTATTCGCTAAATCGGCTGTTTTACAGCTTCAACCCTGCACGATGCAGGTGGCCAAGTGCTCGGCTAGAGCATCCCAGGCAATCGTTTGTTGTTCGCCCTGGCCACGCAGGGGTTTTACACCTACTACTTGCTGGGCCAATTCGTCGTCACCCAGGATCAGCGCAAACAGTGCGCCGCTCTTGTCAGCCTTTTTGAACTGGCTTTTGAAGCTGCCTGCACCGGCATTGATCTGCAAACGCAGGTTCGGCAGCTGATCGCGAACGCGTTCGCTCAAAGCCAGGGCAGCCAGTTCGGCGGCCTCGCCGAAAGCGCACAGGTAGACATCGACCTGACGCGCGATTTCTTCGGGGATTTGCTCAAGGGTTTCGAGCAGCAGGATCAGGCGCTCGATGCCCATGGCGAAGCCGACACCGGCAGTAGGCTTGCCGCCCATCTGCTCGACCAGGCCGTCATAACGACCGCCTGCACACACGGTGCCCTGGGCGCCCAGTTTGTCGGTCACCCACTCAAATACGGTCTTGCTGTAGTAATCCAGGCCACGAACCAGTTTCGGGTTGATCGTGTAGGGAATGCCGGCCGCATCGAGACGTGCCTTGAGGCCCTCGAAATGCACGCGGGATTCTTCGTCCAGATAGTCCACCAGCTTCGGCGCATCGACCAGAACCGCCTGGGTATCGGCATTCTTGGTGTCGAGCACGCGCAGCGGGTTGGATTTGAGACGGCGCTGGCTGTCTTCGTCCAGCTCGCTCAGGCGCGAGGACAAATACTCGACCAGGGCTGCACGGTAGCGCGCTCGGGCTTCGCTGGTGCCCAGGCTGTTGAGTTCGAGCTTGACCGCATCACGGATGCCCAGCTCGCCCCACAGGCGCCAGGTCAGCACGATCAGCTCGGCATCGATATCCGGACCATCCAGGTTGAACACCTCGACACCGATCTGGTGGAACTGGCGATAACGGCCTTTCTGCGGGCGCTCGTGGCGGAACATCGGGCCGATGTACCACAGTTTCTGCACCTGACCGCCGCCGGTGATGCCATGCTCGAGCACAGCTCGCACGCACGCAGCGGTACCTTCAGGACGCAGCGTCAGCGAATCGCCGTTGCGGTCTTCAAAGGTGTACATCTCTTTTTCGACGATATCGGTCACTTCACCGATCGAGCGTTTGAACAGCTCGGTGAATTCGACGATAGGCATGCGGATCTGCTTGTAACCGTAGTTATCCAGCAAACGCGAAACCTTGCTCTCGAAGTAGCGCCACAGAGGCGTCTGCTCCGGCAGGATGTCGTTCATGCCACGAATGGCTTGCAAAGACTTGCTCACAATAAATCCTTTATTCGTCTGGTTAGCCGCGCGCGATAACGGCTGCGTCAGCTTCGACCTTTTCGGCCGCCTTCTGCCGGATCAGTCTTTCGAGCTCATCCACCAGATTGTCATTCGTCAGTTTCTGCGACGGCTTGCCGTCGATGTAAATCAGGTTTGGCGTACCACCGGTAAGCCCCACATGGGCTTCCTTGGCTTCGCCAGGACCGTTCACCACACAACCGATTACAGCTACATCCAGCGGTACCAGCAGGTCTTCAAGGCGAACTTCGAGTTCGTTCATGGTTTTCACCACGTCGAAGTTCTGCCGTGAGCAGCTCGGGCACGCAATAAAATTGATGCCGCGCGAGCGCAAATGCAGGGACTTGAGGATGTCGTAACCGACTTTTACTTCCTCAACCGGGTCTGCCGCAAGGGAGATGCGAATGGTATCGCCAATTCCCTCGGCGAGCAGCATACCTAGGCCCACGGCAGATTTCACTGTGCCTGAGCGCAAACCACCGGCTTCGGTGATACCCAGGTGCAGCGGCTGAACAATTTCCTTGGCCAGCAGGCGATAGGCTTCAACGGCCATAAACACGTCGGAAGCCTTCACGCTGACCTTGAAGTCTTTGAAGTTCAGGCGCTCAAGGTGCTCAACGTGACGCAGGGCCGACTCGACCAGAGCGGCGGGCGTTGGTTCGCCGTATTTCTTTTGCAGATCTTTTTCAAGGGAGCCTGCGTTGACGCCGATGCGGATCGGAATACCGCGATCGCGGGCAGCATCGACTACCGCACGCACACGATCTTCACGACCGATGTTGCCCGGGTTGATCCGCAGGCAGTCCACACCCAGCTCCGCAACGCGCAGGGCGATACGGTAGTCGAAGTGGATATCGGCGACCAATGGCACTTTAACCAGTTGCTTGATCCGGCCAAAAGCTTCGGCTGCGTCCATATCCGGCACGGAAATCCGCACGATATCGACGCCTGCGGCTTCCAGGCGATTGATTTGGGCAACGGTGGCAGCGACATCATTGGTGTCGCTGTTGGTCATGCTCTGCACAGCAATAGGGGCATCGCCACCTACTGGCACATTACCGACCCAGATTTTGCGCGATTCGCGACGTTTGATTGGTGATTCGCCGTGCATGACTTATTGACCCAACTTCAGGCGAGCAGTCTCGCCACTGGTGAAAGGAGCTACATCCACAGGCTGGCCGTTGTAGCTCACCTGGGCGCCGCGGGCATAGCCCAGGCGCAGGCTCAGTGGCGGTTTGCCGCTCACTTCCAGATTTTCGCCTTTGCGTTTCAAGCCACCAAACAGCACTTTGCCCGTGGCGTCGGTGACCTGAGTCCAGCAATCAGCGGTGTAGTGCACATTCACTTTGCCAGCACCGGCGACCGGCGCGGCGGCTGGTGCAGGTGCAGGTGCAGCCGTTACTGGGGCCACAACAGCAGGTGCAGGTTGTTGAACCGGAGCTGCTGGAGCTGCTGGAGCCTGAGGCTGTGCAGCCGGTGTAGCCGGTGCAGCCGGCAATGCCAGCTCAGTGGTAGCGCCCTGCTCTGCGGCTGCCTCGGTCGCAACCGCTGCTTCGCCCTCGGCCGCAGCCTCGGCAACAGCCTGATCTTCCGGCTCGTCGATCGGATGGATACGGGTGGTACCGTCGGCCCCTTCGACCTCAACGTGCTCCGGAGCCAAGCCGATCAGATCCTTGGCGCGCATGGAGGTCTGGTTCTGCCACCAGATAAAACCGCCACCCACTACAGCCAGCAGCAACAAAAGGCTGACGACACGCAAAATGGTATGGGATACCCGTACCGGTTCTTCTATGCGGCCCAGGCTGTGCACGTTGCTGCCATTGGCATCGGTGCCGGTATACAGGTCAAAATCATGCACCAGGCTGGTTTGATCCATGCCCAGCAACTTGGCATAGGCACGGATATAGCCGCGGGCGAATGTATGCCCTGGCAGCTTGTCGAACGCGCCGGTCTCAAGGTTGCTCAAGGAGCTGGCCGTGAGATTGAGTTTCAAGGCGACTTCAGCCAAGGTCCAGCCATTGTTTTCACGGGCCTGACGCAGGGTCTCACCGGGATTGACACGAGTCGCTGCTAGAACTTCGGGTTGCGCCGCTTTCATCATTGCTCCGACAGGTATTGCTGATATTCCGGCGTGCCGGGATAGAGTCGTTTTAGTTGCTGGCCATGGTTGGCAGTTGGGGTGCGGTCGTCGAAAACACTCGCCAGTCGCGCACCGAGCAATAGACTACGTGCATTTTGCCCGCTAAGCAGGCTAAAACGATCGTAAAAGTCACGTGCCGTTACATATTGCTTGTCCTGATAGGCCATCCCGGCCATTTCAAGCAGCGCACGCGGTTGCCGGGGGTTCAGGCGCAGGGCTTTTTCGAGCTGCTGACGCCCGACCTCACGCTGGCCCAACTCAAGCGACGTTATACCCAGATTTTCGTAGATACGGGAACGTTCCGGGTAAAGGTTGTCTGCCGCCGCTTTTTCAAACTGGGCGCTGGCCTCCTGATAGCGCTGACGCTCAAACAGGAAACTGCCGTAATTATTGAGGATGCGGGCATCGCCAGGCCTACCGTTCAATGCGGTACGGAATGCCTGCTCGGCCAGGTCAAATTCCATTTCGGCCTGAAACACCAAAGCCAGTGCGGCGTTGGTGTCAGGGTCCTTCTTGTCGAGTTCAAGCGCCTTGCGCAAAGGGATCTTGGCCTGCTCGGTCATCCCTTGCTGCAAATAGCCCAACCCCAACTGAACATAAGCCTGACGCGCCTCGTTACGGCCCTTGTCGCCAGCCATCGGGCTTGAATCACCCGATGACACGCAGCCAGCCAATAAGCTGACCAACACAACCGGGAGCGCGGCGCGCAGGATCATGGACGTCCTCTCTCAGGGCGCAGAGGCAGCGTTTTGCGCTGAATCGGCATCAGTACTCAGCTCGCGCGCTGCAATCAGGCGCGAACTGCGGCGGGTACGATCATTGACCTGACCTACCAGTTGCCCGCATGCCGCGTCGATGTCTTCACCACGGGTGGTGCGCACAGTCACGTTGTAGCCAGCCTGCTGCAGCAGCTCCTGGAAACGGCGGATGGCGTTGTTGCTTGGACGCTCATAGCCAGAATGCGGGAACGGGTTGAACGGGATCAGGTTGATCTTGCACGGGGTGTCTTTAAGCAGCTCGATCATTTCACGGGCGTGGTCGACATGGTCGTTCACGTCCTTGAGCAAGGTGTACTCAACGGTCAGCACGCGCTTTTCGCCCAGGGTCGCCATATAGCGACGGCAGGAATCCAGCAGCATGGCCAGGGGGTACTTCTTGTTGATCGGCACCAGTTGACTGCGCAATGCGTCATTGGGTGCGTGCAGCGACAATGCCAGCGAAACGTCGATGTGCTTGGCCAGCTCATCGATCATCGGTACCACGCCCGAGGTAGACAGGGTTACACGGCGCTTGGAGATGCCGTAGCCCAGGTCATCCATCATCAGGTGCATGGCCGAGATGACATTGTCGAAGTTCAGCAGCGGCTCGCCCATGCCCATCATCACCACATTGGTGATGGCACGGTCGATGGTTGCCGGGACGCTGCCAAAGGATTTATTGGCAATCCACACCTGGCCGATCACTTCGGCGGCAGTGAGGTTGCTGTTGAAGCCTTGCTTGCCAGTGGAGCAGAAACTGCAGTCCAGGGCACAGCCAGCCTGGGACGAAACGCACAAGGTGCCACGTTTGCCCGAGGGAATATAAACGGTCTCGACGCAGCTGCCGGACTCTACGCGCACCACCCATTTACGGGTGCCATCGGTAGAAATATCCTCGCTGACGACTTCAGGGCCACGAACCTCAGCAATGGCCTTGAGCTTGTCGCGCAGGGCCTTGCTGACGTTAGTCATGGCGTCGAAATCATCGACGCCAAAGTGGTGAATCCACTTCATGACCTGACCGGCACGGAAACGCTTCTCCCCGATTGAGTCGAAGAATTTCTCCATTTCCGGTTGAGTCAAACCCAACAGGTTGGTTTTGCCAGTCGTTGCAATCATGTCTTCACCCTCACTCACAAGCCAATACTTAGCGAGTGGTTACTTCAGTAGCTGCGAAAAAGTACGAGATTTCACGAGCAGCAGCTGCTTCGGAGTCGGAACCGTGAACAGCGTTAGCGTCGATGGAATCAGCGAAATCAGCACGGATAGTGCCGGCAGCTGCTTCTTTAGGGTTGGTAGCGCCCATCAGTTCGCGGTTCAGAGCGATAGCGTTTTCGCCTTCCAGAACCTGAACAACAACAGGACCGGAGATCATGAAAGCAACCAGGTCGCCGAAGAAACCACGAGCGCTGTGCTCAGCGTAGAAGCCTTCAGCTTCAGCTTTGGACAGTTGCTTCATTTTCGAAGCTACAACCTTCAGGCCGGCTTTTTCAAAACGAGTGGTGATCTCGCCGATAACGTTTTTTGCAACAGCGTCAGGCTTGATGATGGAGAAAGTGCGTTGAACAGCCATGGTGTAACTCCAGAAACAGTGATTTAAGCGAAAAATTAAACCCGCGAATTATACGCGGGTTCTTGGGCATTGCATAATTACGTCGTTTACAAGCTTAGTCGGCTTCTTCGATCCACAAACCCTGAATGGCTTCGAGAACCTTCTCTCCGCCGCGATCAGGGATATCGTCGAACTCAGGCAACGCCATGACCAGATTGCGCAGCGTGACGAAATTCACCGAGAGCGGATCGACATCCGGGTGAGCTTCAGCCAGCTGTATGGCGATTTCCTGCACATCAACCCATTTAAGGCTCATGACAATTCCTTATCAGTGCGGCGCTTCGGCAGCATGGTTGAGCGAGTACTTAGGAATCTCGACAGTGATGTCTTCAGTGCCGACGCGAGCCTGACAACTCAGGCGCGAAGTCGCTTCCAGACCCCATGCTCTATCAAGATAGTCCTCTTCCAGCTCGTCAGCTTCGTTCAGCGAGTCAAAACCCTCGCGAATCACGCAGTGACAAGTGGTACAGGCGCAAACACCACCGCAGGCACTTTCGATTTCGATGTGATTGTCGTGGGCCACTTCGAGAATGGTCTTGCCGGTCTCAGCCTCTACAACCATACCGTCCGGGCAATGCTCGGCGTGTGGCAGAAAAATGATCTGCGGCATCAGTTATTCCTCGATTTCATTCAGGTTGCGACCCGACAGGGCGGCCTTGACGGTCAAATCCATGCGACGGGCAGCAAAGGCATCGGTCACTTGCGACAGACGCTTGGTCTGCTGCTCGATGGCGTAACCATCGGTGCCTTTCAACAATTCGGACAATTCCTGCATCTGCAGCTCAATGACCATGCGCTCTTCAGCGTCCAGCAAACGCTCGCCATCGACTTCAAGGGCTGCTTGCACAGCCTCGATCAGACGCTGGGCATCCACCTGCTGTTCACGCAGTACGCGGGCAACCTTGTCGTCACTGGCGTACTGGAACGAATCCTTGAGCATTTTGGCGATTTCGCCGTCGGTCAGACCGTAGGACGGCTTGACCTGGATATTGGCCTCAACACCCGAACCCAACTCGCGGGCCGACACACTGAGCAGGCCATCGGCATCCACCTGGAAGGTCACGCGAATTTTCGCGGCACCGGCCACCATTGGCGGAATACCACGCAACTCAAAGCGCGCCAGGGAGCGGCAATCGCTGATCAACTCACGCTCGCCCTGCAGCACATGAATCATCATGGCCGTCTGGCCATCTTTATAGGTGGTGAAATCCTGGGCGCGGGCCACCGGGATCGTGGTGTTGCGCGGAATGACCTTTTCCATCAGGCCGCCCATGGTCTCAAGACCCAGCGACAAGGGAATCACGTCCAGCAGCAGCAACTCGCCACCGTCACGCTTGTTGCCCGCCAGGGTATCAGCCTGGATCGCAGCGCCAATGGCGACCACTTGATCAGGGTCGATATCGGTCAGCGGCTCACGGCCAAACATTTCTGCAACTGCTTCGCGCACGCGGGGCACACGGGTCGAGCCACCGACCATGACCACAGCCTGAACATCTTCAATCTCGATATTGGCGTCGCGCACGGCACGGCGGCAAGCCTTGAGGCTGCGCGCAACCATTGGCTCGATCAGCGCATCGAAGGCCTCGCGGGTCAACTGCGCCTGCCAGTCACCAAAGGCAACGGTCACCGAGGAGGCCTCGGTCAGCGCTTCCTTGGCGGCGCAAGCAGCTTGCAGCAAGGTCCGTTGGGTGCCCGGATCGAGATCAGCAGACAAGCCGGCCTCGGCAACCATCCAGCTAGCGATCGCGTGATCGAAATCATCGCCGCCCAGGGCGCTGTCGCCACCGGTGGCCAGGACTTCAAACACACCGCCGGTCAGGCGCAGGATCGAAATATCGAACGTACCCCCGCCCAGGTCATAGATAGCTACAACCCCTTCAGCGGACTGATCCAGACCATAAGCCACTGCAGCAGCGGTCGGCTCATTGAGCAGGCGCAGCACATTCAGACCGGCCAGCTTGGCCGCATCCTTGGTAGCCTGGCGTTGGGCATCGTCGAAATAGGCCGGAACGGTAATCACCGCCCCTACCAGCTCGCCGCCCAGAGTCTTCTCGGCCCGCTCACGCAGTACCTTGAGGATTTCAGCCGACACTTCAACCGGGCTTTTCGGGCCCTGCACAGTGTCGATAAACGGCATGTGCGACTCACCGCCAACAAAGCGGTAAGGCAACTGCTCGCCCAACTGCTTGACGTCGGACAGACCACGACCCATCAAGCGCTTGACCGACAGCACGGTGTTGAAAGGATCGCTGGAGGCCGCCAGACGCGCCGACTCACCTACCTCGACGCGATCAGCGTGATAGCGCACCGCCGACGGCAAAATGACTTTGCCATTTGCGTCGGCCAGAGGCTCGGAAAGGCCGCTGCGCAAAGCAGCGACCAGCGAATTGGTTGTGCCCAAGTCGATCCCCACAGCCAGACGACGCTGGTGCGGTTGAGGACTTTGGCCGGGTTCGGCGATCTGCAGTAGGGCCATCGTAATCAGGACTTATCTGTAATCAGGCGTGCCATCAGGGAAGCACGGAGTTAATCGTCGAGGCGCTCTTCTAACTGGCGCACTTCGTAAGTGAGCTTGTCGAGGAACTGCATGCGCCGCATCAGGCGTTCGGCCTGTTCGCGTTGCGCAGCGTCATCCCAACAAGCAGCGAAGCTGTCGTTCAATTGGTTCTGAGCGACTTTCAGTCGACGCTTGAATGCTGCAATACCTGCCATATCGGCGCTGTCGTGCAAATCTTCAAGTTCTTCGCGCCACTGCATTTGCTGCATCAGGAACTCGGGATCGTGCACCGTGACTTCCAGCGGCAACTCGCCACCCTTTAGCGCAAGCAGGTAACGCGCACGCTTGGCAGGGCTCTTGAGTGTCTGGTAGGCCTCATTGAGGCTGGCGGACTGTTCCAGCGCCAGACGCTGCTCGCGCTCGGAACCATCGGCAAACCGATCCGGGTGAACACCGCGCGCCAACTCTCGGTAACGCACAGCCAGCTGATCGAGATCCAGGTTGAACCCCGGCTGCAGCTCAAACAAAGCAAAATGACAAGGAGTACCCACGAATAGCCTCAGATGTTGAAGCTTTCGCCGCAGCCACATTCACCGCGCACGTTAGGGTTATTGAACTTGAAGCCTTCGTTCAGGCCTTCCTTGACGAAATCCAGTTCGGTGCCGTCAAGATAGGTCAGGCTTTTCGGATCAATGATCACTTTTTCGCCATGGGTTTCGAAGACCTGGTCTTCTTCGCCCACTTCATCGACAAACTCCAGCACATAGGCAAGACCGGAACAGCCCGTGGTGCGAACACCCAGACGAATCCCCTCACCTTTGCCGCGCCCATCAAGGGAGCGGCGAATGTGTCGCGCAGCCGCTTCTGTCATGCTGATAGCCATCGTGACTCCTTACCTTTTGCCAGTTTCTTCACCTTGCCCGCGCCACACAAAGGCGCAGGCAGTACGGATCAGATCAAACCTTTCTTCTGCTTGTAGTCGCGAACAGCAGCCTTGATGGCGTCTTCAGCGAGTACCGAGCAGTGAATTTTTACCGGCGGCAAAGCCAGTTCTTCAGCCAGCTGAGTGTTCTTGATGGTCTCTGCTTCATCCAGAGTCTTGCCTTTCATCCACTCGGTGGCCAGGGAGCTGGAAGCGATTGCCGAACCGCAACCATAGGTCTTGAACTTGGCATCTTCAATAATGCCCTGCTCATTGACCTTGATCTGCAAACGCATCACGTCGCCGCACGCCGGGGCGCCGACCATGCCGGTGCCAACATCCGGGTCTTCCGCGTCCATCTTGCCGACGTTGCGCGGGTTTTCGTAGTGGTCGATGACCTTTTCGCTGTAAGCCATGGTACTAATCCTCACTCATCAGAGAGTCGCTCTTGAGACGCTGTAAAAGCTGCTGTTCGCTGCGTTTACAGCGTCTGCCTACGGCGACTTAAATTGTTAGTGCGCCGCCCATTCGATTTTCGAGATGTCGATGCCGTCTTTGTACATGTCCCACAGCGGCGATAGGGCGCGCAGCTTGGTAACAGCCTCGCAAACCTTCTGCGCGGCGTAATCGATTTCTTCTTCGGTGGTGAAACGACCGAAGGTGAAGCGGATCGAGCTGTGAGCCAGTTCGTCGTTACGGCCCAGGGCGCGCAAGACGTAGGACGGCTCAAGGGATGCCGAGGTGCAAGCCGAACCGGACGACACAGCCAGATCCTTGAGCGCCATGATCAGCGACTCGCCTTCAACGTAGTTGAAGCTCAGGTTCAGGTTGTGCGGTACGCGGTGGATCATGCTGCCGTTGACGTACAGCTCTTCAAGGTGTTCAACCTGCTTGAAGAAACGGTCGCTCAAGGCCTTGATACGGATGTTTTCAGCAGCCATTTCTTCTTTGGCGATCTGAAACGCTTCGCCCATGCCCACGATCTGGTGGGTGGCCAGGGTGCCCGAACGCATGCCGCGCTCGTGACCGCCGCCGTGCATGGCCGCTTCAATACGTACGCGAGGTTTGCGGCTGACGTACAGCGCGCCGATGCCTTTAGGGCCGTAGGTCTTGTGTGCCGAGAAGGACATCATGTCGACTTTCAGCTTGGCCAGGTCGATTTCAACCTTGCCGGTGGACTGTGCCGCATCAACATGGAACAACACGCCGCGCGAGCGAGTCAGCTCACCAATGGCAGCGATATCGTTGATGGTGCCGATTTCGTTGTTCACGTGCATGATCGAAACCAGGATGGTGTCGTCGCGCATGGCTGCTTCAACCATGGCCGGCGTTACCAGACCGTCTTCACCCGGCTCGATGTAGGTCACTTCAAAGCCTTCACGCTCCAGCTGACGCATGGTGTCGAGAACGGCTTTGTGCTCAATCTTGTCGGTGATCAGGTGCTTGCCCTTGGTGGCATAGAAATGCGCAGCACCCTTGATTGCCAGGTTGTTGGCCTCGGTAGCACCGGAGGTCCAGACAATTTCACGGGGGTCGGCATTGACCAGGTCAGCAACCTGACGGCGGCCGTTCTCTACCGCTTCTTCAGCCTTCCAGCCGAATACGTGGGAGCGCGAAGCCGGGTTACCGAAGTTCCCGTCAACCAGCAGGCAATCGCTCATTTTTTGAGCAACACGCGGATCAACCGGGGTAGTGGCTGAGTAATCGAGGTAAATTGGCAACTTCATGAACTATCTCCTAAATCAGGCTGGCTGGCGCACCGTCGTTTTTATGCAATCACTCGACGGCGGACGCTTGGATCTTATCCAGGTGCGGCGCCTTGCCATTACAGCGGCGCTGATCCTGACGCTGGGCTACTTCTTGTACCTCACGGCGAGTGACAAGATCAGCCAAGCTGATACCGCTGAGAAAATCGTGGATTTGCAAGCTGAGGTCGCACCACAGGTGGTGGGTCAGGCAGGTGTCGCCGGCATGGCAGTCGCCAAGACCCTGGCAACGCGTGGCGTCGACCGACTCGTTGACGGCATCGATCACCTGAGCCACCTGAATGCCCTGCATGTCGCGCGACAGCTGATAGCCGCCGCCCGGACCACGCACACTGGAAACCAGGCTGCTGCGGCGCAATTTGGCAAAGAGTTGTTCAAGGTAGGAAAGCGAGATGCCTTGGCGCTCGGAAATATCGGCCAGGGACACCGGCCCGTGCTGTGCATGCAACGCCAAATCGAGCATTGCAGTTACGGCGTAACGGCCTTTTGTAGTCAGTCTCATGGACAGGTACCACGGAATTCGGAATGAGGGCGAGTATGTTATACCCGACTAATTAAGTCAACTATTAGACCTAGTACTTTAGTCGGGATTACCCGCAAAACAGCGCGCGTATTGTAGCAGGGTCTGCGGCGTAATGGCACATGAAGCAGATGGAGCGACCCTGCACAATCAATGCAGGAACCCATGCGGGAGCGGGCTTGCTCGCGATGGCATCGACGCGGTTTACCTGAAATACCGCGTCGATGCCATCGCGAGCAAGCCCGCTCCCACAGACCTCTCAGGCCACGACCCTCACACTGCCTTGCTTTCGTCCTTGTCCTTTACGCAGGCGAAGTCTTCTTCGCGCAGTTCGGGCAGGTCTTTCGCACAGTAAGGGCTACCCAAATCCTTGAGCGCACCGCACATGCCGTCCAGCTTGCCGTCGACCGCTTGCAAGTGATCCAGCAACTGGGCAATGGCCCGGGCAACCGGGTCGGGCATATCTTCGCTGACGCCATAGGCATCAAAACCGATCTTCTCGGCCATCGCCTTGCGCTTGGCCTCGGCCTCATCATCACTTTTGACAATAATGCGCCCCGGAATACCCACCACAGTCGCACCCGGCGGTACCGCCTTGGTCACCACCGCATTGGAACCGACCTTGGCCCCGGCTCCAACAGTGAACGGACCCAACACCTTGGCGCCCGCCCCCACCACAACACCATTTTCCAGGGTCGGGTGGCGCTTGCCCTTGTTCCAGCTGGTACCGCCGAGCGTCACACCCTGATAAAGGGTCACGTCATCACCGATTTCAGCGGTCTCGCCAATCACGATACCCATGCCGTGATCGATAAAGAATCGGCGCCCGACCTTGGCTCCCGGATGTATTTCAATCCCGGTCAACCAGCGCCCGAAGTTCGATACCAGACGCGCCAGCCATTTCCAGCCGGCATGCCACAGCAGCGCCGACAAGCGATGAATCCAGATCGCATGCATGCCCGGATAACACGTCATCACTTCGAAAGCATTGCGCGCAGCAGGGTCACGATGGAACACACTTTGGATATCTTCACGCAGACGCTCGAACATCATTAATCCTTGCGCTTGAGCAGCTCGCCACGGGCTGCTTTTTGGGTTTCAGTGAGAATGCCACGCAAAATATTCATCTCGGCACGGCTCACGGAGCTGCGACCGTAGAGACGACGCAGACGGGCCATCAGGTGACGCGGCTTTTCCGGATCAAGAAACTCGATCGCCACCAGCGTCTGCTCCAGATGCTCGTAAAAGCGCTCCAGCTCATCCATGGTCGCCAGCTCGCCGCTCTTGGTCGACGCCACTTCATCTTTTTCGATCTTGCTTGGCTGCCCCTGAGCCGCCAGCCAGGCCATGCGAATCTCATAACTGAGTACTTGCACAGCCGCACCCAGGTTAAGGGAGCTGAACTCGGGGTCGGACGGGATATGCACATGAAAATGACAGCGCTGCAACTCGTCATTGGTCAGGCCGGAGTCTTCACGACCAAACACCAAGGCGATTTCAGCACCCTGCGCCGCCTCTTCAATAACTTTCTGCCCGCATTCACGCGGGTCCAGCAGCGGCCAGGGGATACGGCGGTCGCGAGCACTGGTGCCCAGCACCAGGTTGCAACCCACCAGAGCATCTTCGAGGGTCGCGACAACCTGTGCATTTTCAAGAATGTCGCCAGCGCCTGAGGCGCGCGCATCGGCTTCATGGTGGGGAAACACCCTGGGCTCAACCAGAACCAGCCGCGACAACCCCATGTTCTTCATGGCACGCGCAGCACCGCCGATGTTCCCGGGATGGCTGGTATTGACCAGAACGACACGAATATTAGGCAGCAAAGGAAGCGCTCACAGACCAGCAAAAGGGAGCAAATCTTACCTAAGCAAAACGTCATAAGCTACGAAAGCTAACGCAAACCTTCATCTGCCAAAGTTTTCTGATAGAATATTCGGCTTTCTTTAACAACCTTAGGTGAAACGTCCATGCAGCCCATGCTGAATATCGCGCTGCGCGCCGCCCGCAGCGCCAGTGAATTGATTTTCCGCTCCATCGAGCGCCTGGATACCATCAAGGTTGACGAAAAAGACGCCAAGGATTACGTCTCTGAAGTCGATCGTGCTGCTGAACAGAAAATCATCGACGCCCTGCGCAAGGCTTACCCGACGCACGGCATCCTCGGTGAAGAAACCGGTATGCACCCAGGCAGCGGTGAAGGTGAAGACTACCTGTGGATCATCGACCCACTGGATGGCACCACCAACTTCCTGCGCGGCGTTCCACACTTCGCCGTCAGCATCGCCTGCAAATACCGCGGTCGCCTTGAGCACGCAGTGGTTCTCGACCCGGTTCGCCAGGAAGAGTTCACCGCCAGCCGTGGCCGTGGCGCCCAACTGAACGGTCGTCGCCTGCGCGTCAGCGGTCGCACCAGCCTCGAAGGCGCCCTGCTGGGTACCGGCTTCCCGTTCCGTGACAACCAAATGGATAACCTGGACAACTACCTGGGCATGTTCCGTAGCCTGGTTGGCCAGACTGCTGGCATTCGTCGTGCTGGCGCTGCAAGCCTGGACCTGGCCTACGTTGCCGCCGGCCGTTTTGATGCATTCTGGGAGTCGGGCCTGTCCGAGTGGGACATGGCTGCAGGCGCGCTGCTGATTCAAGAAGCAGGCGGCCTGGTCAGCGACTTTACCGGTAGCCACGATTTCCTTGAAAAAGGCCATATCGTTGCCGGTAACACCAAGTGCTTCAAAGCTGTACTGACTGCAATCCAGCCGCACCTGCCGGCTTCGCTGAAACGCTAAGCGAACCCCGCAGACAAAAAAAGCACCTTTAGGGGTGCTTTTTTTTGGCCTGAATTTACTTTTGAGATCATTAATGTGGGAGCGAGCTTGCTCGCGATACAACCAACGCGGTCTGTCAGGCAAATCGCGGCGACGCTATCGCGAACAAGCCCGCCCCCACACAAAAAAGCAGATTGCGACTTAATTCAGAATCAGCTTGCCCTGCTTGTCCACGGCAATTTCATTGCCCGGCTCGTGATCCATCCGCACCTTGCCTTCCTTGCCATTGAGCGAATAACGCACGTCATAGCCAACTACCTTGCTGCTGATGTCATTGACTGTATTACAGCGCGTTTGGGTGGTGGTGTAGGTATCACGCTCCTGCATGCCTTCCTGCACCTTGTTGCCGGCATAACCGCCACCGACCGCACCCGCTACCGTGGCAATCTTCTTGCCCGTACCGCCGCCAACCTGATTGCCCAGCAAACCACCGGCCACTGCACCAATCACGCTGCCGACAATCTGATGCTGATCCTTGACCGGCGCCTGGCGCGTCACAGTCACATCCTTGCACACCTCACGCGGCGTTTTGACCTGCTGGTTAACCGGCGTAACCGCCAGCACCTGCGCAGACTCAGGGCCTTTAACCAAGCTGTAAGTGGCAAAAGCACCACCGGCGGTAACACCGACAGCACCCAGTACAGCACCTACCAGCAAAGACTTGTTCACGTGAACCTCCAGACCATCACAAGTGGGAACAGTCCCACATCAATCTATGACCTTGGAGCACAAAAAAAGGCGCGAGTTCAATACTCGCGCCTTTTAGGTGACAGTCGTCGATAACTATTGGTTATGGACGATCATCAATTTCCTTCTCGCTCGCCGCAGGCGGGATCAAATCCTCTGCGCTGAGGTTCAGCCAGATCAGCACCACGTTGGCGATGTAGATCGACGAGTAGGTACCCGCCAATACACCCACGAACAGTGCGATCGAGAAGCCCCACAGGTTATCGCCGCCGAAGATCAGCAGCGCCGCGATCGCCAGCAAGGTGGAGATCGAGGTCGCCATAGTGCGCAGCAGGGTTTGCGTGGTCGAGATGTTGATATTGTCGATCAGACTGGCCTTGCGCAGCACGCGGAAGTTCTCGCGAACCCGGTCAAATACCACGATGGTGTCGTTGAGCGAGTAACCAATGATCGCCAGTACCGCCGCCAATACCGTCAGGTCGAAGGTGATCTGGAACCAGGACAGGATACCCATGGTCACGATCACGTCGTGAACCAGGGACACGATCGCGCCCACCGCAAACTTCCACTGAAAGCGGAAAGCCAGGTAAAGCATGATGCCGCCCAGCGCCATCAGCATGCCGAGGCCGCCCTGGTCGCGCAACTCTTCACCTACCTGCGGGCCCACGAACTCGACGCGCTTGATCACGGCCGGGTTGTCGGTATCTGCCTGGCCCAGCGCAGCCGCTACCTTGTTGCCCAGCAGCGGATCATCACCCGGCATGCGCACCAGCAGATCGGTGGTCGCACCGAAGCTCTGCACCACGGCATCGTGGAAGCCGGCCGTAACCAGCTCGTTACGCACCTTGGTCAGGTCAGCCGGCTTCTCGTAGGTCAGCTCGATAAGCGTACCGCCGGTGAAGTCCAGGCCGTAGTTCATGCCCTTGTGGAACATGCTGAACAAGGCCAGCACAGTAAGCAGTACAGTGACGCCGAACGCTACGTTGCGAACGCCCATGAAGTTGATTGTACGTAACATGGCAGCCCCTTAAATCCACAACTTCTTGAAGTCCCGACCGCCATACACCAGGTTAACCAGTGCGCGGGTGACCATAATGGCCGTGAACATCGAGGTAAAGATACCGAGCGACATGGTCACCGCGAAGCCTTTGACCGGCCCGGTACCCATGGCGAACAGGATCCCGCCGACCAGCAGGGTTGTCAGGTTGGAGTCGACAATGGCCGTGAACGCACGATTGAAACCTTCGTTGATCGCCCGCTGCGGAGTCATGCCATTGGCAATCTCTTCACGAATACGGGAGAAGATCAGTACGTTGGCATCGACTGCCATACCCATCGTCAACACGATACCGGCAATACCCGGCAGGGTCAGGGTTGCACCCAGCACCGACATCAGCGCCAGCAGCAAGACCATGTTGCCCGCCAGTGCCACCGTCGCGATCACACCGAAGAAACGGTAGATGGCGATGATAAAGATCGACACAAACAGCATGCCCCACAGCGATGCATCAATACCCTTGGTGATGTTGTCAGCACCCAGGCTCGGGCCAATGGTGCGCTCTTCAGCGAAGTACATAGGCGCGGCCAGACCACCGGCACGCAACAGCAGGGCCAGTTCGGAAGCTTCACCCTGGCCATTCAGACCGGTAATCCGGAACTGGCTGCCCAGCGGCGACTGGATGGTCGCCAGGCTGATGATCTTTTTCTCTTCCTTGAACGCCTGGACTGGCACGTCCTTCTCGACACCATCAACCACTTTCTTGACGTAAGTCGTCACCGGCTTCTGCTCGATGAAGATTACCGCCATGCTGCGGCCAACGTTGCTGCGGGTCGAACGACTCATCAGCTCGCCACCGTGACCATCAAGCTTGATGTTCACCTGTGGACGGCCGTGCTCGTCAAAGCCTGCCTGGGCGTCAGTTACCTGGTCACCAGTGATGATCAGGCCACGCTCGATCTGGGCCGTTGGACGGTTGCCTTCACGGAACTCGAAGGTTTCGGAAGTGGCTTTGGAAGCGCCCGGCTCGGCGGCCAGACGGAACTCAAGGTTGGCCGTCTTGCCCAGGATACGCTTGGCTTCGGCGGTGTCTTGTACGCCTGGCAGCTCAACCACGATGCGGTTGGCACCCTGACGCTGAACCAGAGGCTCGGCAACACCCAACTCGTTAACCCGGTTACGGACGGTTGTCAGGTTTTGCTTGATGGAATATTCACGGATTTCCGCCAGCTTGGCCGGGGTCATCGCCAGACGCAGAACCGGCTGACCGTTCAGGTCTGCAGCGGTAATGTCAAAGTCATTGAAGCTCTTGCGGATCAGGCTACGCGCTTGCTCACGGGCTGCTTCATCAGTGAAGCCCAACTGAATGGCACCATTGAGTTGCGGCAGGCTGCGATAACGCACTTTCTCTTTGCGCAGCAGGCTTTTGACATCGCTCTCGTACACTTTCATACGTGCATCGACAGCTTTGTCCATGTCCACTTCCAGCAGGAAGTGCACACCGCCCGACAAGTCCAGACCCAGTTTCATCGGGTGAGCACCCAGACTACGCAGCCATTGCGGCGTGGTCTGTGCCAGGTTGAGCGCTACGACATAGTCGTCGCCCAACGCCTTGCGTACGACATCCTTGGCCGGCAGCTGGTCGTCTTTCTTGACCAGACGCAGCAAACCACCTTTGCCGTTCTGGGCCAGGGAGGCGCCTTTTACAGCAATGCCTGCATCCGTGAGCGCCTTGCTTGCGCGATCCAGATCAGCTTGAGTGACCTGCAGGGCCGTGCTCGCACCCGACACTTGAATGGCCGGATCATCAGGGTACAGATTGGGAGCGGAATAAATAAAACCGATCGCCAGCACTGCCAGGATCAGTATGTATTTCCACAGAGGGTATTTGTTCAGCATCAATCACGCCGCCCGCTTAAAACGCGGGGCGCCTTGCGCGCCCCGTCGATTGTTGAAAGTTGAAGCTTAGATCGCTTTCAGTGTGCCTTTAGGCAGCGTGGCTGCAACCGAGCCCTTCTGAATTTTCAGCTCGACAGTGTCAGACACTTCGATCACTACAAAAGCGTCGGAAACCTTGACGATTTTGCCGGCGATACCACCGGTGGTCACGATCTCGTCGCCTTTTTGCAGGTTACCCAACAGGGCTTTCTGCTCTTTGGCGCGCTTGGCCTGTGGACGCCAGATCATCAGGTAGAAGATGACCAGGAAGCCGACCAGGAAAATCCATTCAAAACCGCCGCCCATAGGGCCAGCAGCGGCAGGTGCAGCAGCGTCCGCGAAAGCGGAAGAGATGAAAAAGCTCATTAAGCACTCCAGTTGCAATGTTGTTTCTTAAAGGTCCGAAACTCAGTCCAAAGGCGGCACGGGAAGCCCGCGCTTGGCGTAGAAGGCGTCGACAAAGGTGGCCAATGTACCCTGTTGAATAGCCTCGCGCAAACCAGCCATGAGCACCTGATAGTGGCGCAAATTATGGATGGTATTGAGCATGCTCCCCAGCATTTCGCCGCACTTGTCCAGATGATGCAGATAAGCGCGGGAGAAGTTCTGACAGGTGTAGCAGTCGCAGGTCGGATCCAGCGGCGAATCATCATGGCGATGGAACGCATTGCGGATCTTGATTACACCAGTGTCGATAAACAGATGCCCGTTGCGGGCGTTGCGGGTTGGCATCACGCAATCGAACATGTCCACACCGCGGCGCACACCCTCAACGAGATCTTCCGGCTTGCCAACCCCCATAAGGTAACGAGGTTTGTCAGCAGGCATCATCGCTGGCAGGTAATCGAGCACCTTGATCATTTCGTGCTTGGGCTCGCCGACCGACAAACCGCCGATGGCCAGGCCGTCGAAGCCGATCTTGTTCAGACCTTCGAGGGAGCGCTCACGCAGATTCTGGTGCATGCCGCCCTGAACGATGCCGAACAATGCCGCGGTGTTGTCACCATGGGCATTCTTGGAGCGCTGCGCCCAGCGCAACGACAGCTCCATGGAGACACGGGCCGTGTCTTCATCGGCCGGGTACGGGGTGCACTCGTCAAAAATCATCACCACGTCAGAGCCCAGGTCACGCTGAACCTGCATCGACTCTTCCGGGCCCATGAACACCTTGGCGCCGTCGACCGGCGAGGCGAAGGTCACGCCCTCCTCCTTGATCTTGCGCATGGCGCCCAGGCTGAACACCTGGAAACCACCGGAGTCGGTCAGGATCGGACCTTGCCACTTCATGAAGTCGTGCAGATCACCGTGCTTCTTGATCACTTCGGTGCCCGGGCGCAGCCACAGGTGGAAAGTGTTGCCCAGAATCATCTGCGCGCCGGTATCGACGATATCGCGCGGCAACATGCCCTTGACCGTACCGTAGGTACCGACCGGCATGAACGCCGGGGTTTCAACCACGCCACGGGGGAAGGTCAGACGACCGCGACGAGCCTTGCCATCAGTGGCAAGCAGCTCGAAAGACATACGACAGTTGCTCATGCTTGATCCTCTGGGGCCGGGGCAGGAGCCGTCGGCGCAGGATTGCGGGTGATAAACATTGCATCACCGTAACTAAAGAAGCGGTACCCATGCTCAACCGCAGCCTTGTAGGCCGCCATGGTTTCGGGGTAACCGGCGAACGCCGAAACCAGCATCAACAGCGTGGATTCCGGCAGATGGAAATTGGTCACCAGGGCATCGACCACATGAAACGGCCGACCCGGGAAGATAAAGATATCGGTGTCACCACTGAACGGCTTGAGCACACCATCGCGGGCTGCACTTTCCAGCGAGCGCACGCTGGTGGTACCCACGGCAATCACTCGCCCGCCACGCTCGCGGCAGGCAGCCACGGCGTCGACCACATCCTGGCCGACTTCCAGCCATTCGGTGTGCATATGGTGATCTTCAAGACGCTCAACCCGCACCGGCTGGAACGTACCCGCGCCCACGTGCAGGGTGACAAAGGTCGTTTCAACACCCTTGGCGGCAATGGCCTGCATCAGCGGCTCATCAAAATGCAGCCCGGCGGTTGGCGCTGCCACGGCGCCCAGACGCTGTGCGTACACAGTCTGATAGCGCTCGCGGTCCGAACCTTCGTCCGGGCGATCGATATAAGGCGGCAACGGCATATGACCGACGCGGTCCAGCAGCGGCAGAACTTCTTCAGCAAAGGCCAGCTCGAACAAGGCATCGTGGCGGGCCAGCATCTCGGCTTCGCCGCCGCCATCAATAAGGATTTTCGACCCTGGTTTTGGCGACTTGCTGGAGCGCACATGGGCCAGCACCCGATGACTGTCGAGCACCCGCTCAACCAGAATTTCCAGCTTGCCGCCCGAGGCCTTCTGGCCGAACAGACGGGCTGGAATCACCCGGGTATTGTTAAACACCATCAAATCGCCTGGACGCAAATGTTCAAGCAAATCAGTAAATTGACGATGTGCCAGTACGCCGCTCTCCCCGTCCAGGGTCAGCAGGCGACTGTTGCGGCGCTCCGCCAAAGGATGGCGTGCGATGAGTGAATCAGGGAGCTCGAAAGTAAAGTCAGCAACGCGCATGATAGGTTTCGTCTAGCAGGGCCGGGGAGTTTAACGGACTTGGCAAAAATAGACCAATAAGTTGTTGACCGACCTAAACCTCATCTCTATACTTCGCCGCCATTGAGCCCTGATGGCGGAATTGGTAGACGCGGCGGATTCAAAATCCGTTTTCGAAAGAAGTGGGAGTTCGATTCTCCCTCGGGGCACCAAACATAGATTCAAGGTGCCGCTCAATGCACCTTGAACACAAACAAACCGGCCACCGCGCCGGTTTTTTTGTGCCTGCAAATCAACCTCGTCACGGTATTTGCACCTTCACCAGTAAACGCACGGTAGACGCGCTCGGGTGCGGCCTTGAGGATACGGTGAAGGTTGAGGGTATGAGTGCTCATGCCTGCTCCTGAAATTCTCGCAATTCCCGGCAGTAGAGCTTAGAAGACCAGACGCGAACAGCAGACGAAAGTTGACGAATAACCTGCCCCGTTTTATCCCCCGATCAGGGCCGTCAATGCTTCAATCACCCGGTGCTGTGCCAGCCCGCACAGCGCACCGACAAATAATGCGCTGCGCCAACTGATGGAGAAGTTGAACTGCCTGCCCAGTGAGGTGTGTTCGTAGATATTGAAAAACACCAGCGCAACAATCGGACCGATGATGATCTGCCCCGAGGTTGCTGACTGGATTATTTCAGCAAATTTGTCAGCGTCCCCCTCCAGTGAACCGCGCAACATGGCGCCCAGTAACGCCGCCAAAATAGCAACGGCAGACAAGCTCAATGGCGAGGGGGTGATTTGTATGTTGGTTGTTACCGAGGTGGATTTCAGGGCCCCGACACCCGCGACTTTGTAGCGGATGTTGAACCCGACCTGGTACTTTCTTGGCTCCAGCAGCGCCCTCTCGAATTTTAATATATAGGTCGCAGAAAAAGAGTCTTCTGGATCGATGGAAGTGAAGCTCGAGCCATCTTTCATGTTTTCCTGAAGCCTGGTTTCAACTTCTTCCAGCTGCGCCAGTTTCGCCTTAAACAATACCCTGATGCCCTGTTGGTCATGGCGAGAGCCAGATGTAATGGGCACGCTGGCATCCAGCCAGGTCGCATAGGCACGACGGGCGTCCTCCCCCGAGGTAATGTCATAGCGAAAGCTGATAATTCGCCGGTTTAATTGTTTTTCAAAAACATCCCTGCGAATGACCAAGTACATGTACGCTTTGAGCATCCCTTTAAACTTGAAAATTGATCGATAGGTTTTAACCTGCGCAGCAATATAACCCTCCCTGAACGCCTCAAGTTCCAACCACAAAAAATCATTCAACAAATCATTCAACCCTTCTATCAATTCGGCCCGTTTGGAAAAACAGTTCGCTGATTCATTATCACTGATCTCCAATAACTGAGCCCCCTGAGGCACATGCGCTTTCAAGCCTAAAATCAATATAGGATCAACAGCCGTATTATGCACAGTGAGCTTGTATGCAACTTGACTTGAATGCACATCCCCTGATTGCTCTTCAAGCATAATAACCGGGCTTGTCATTTTTTATTCCGTGGTGCTTGTTGTTATCGTATTCATGTAATTAATTTTAGCAGCGTTTTCCCGCCTCCCCTGGCCAGCCCGGTAAAGGCTTGGTGCTCCGAACGACCAGCCATCACTAAAAAACTGTTAAAAATAACAGCAGCACACACTCAAAAAGATTATAAAGATACAAAAAATCATGGCTTTTTATTGATTTGAATGACACTGACTACTTATTGCCGTTTATCGCTCTCTGTCATTCTTATTACAGCTTGTAATGTAACTGCCGGCAAAGCCCCTTGCTTAGAACTGTTCGTCACTTGTGCAGCGTCAACTCAGTATTCATTGCCTGCGGGGAACATCCTGTTTCCCTGCTGCAGCCCTGACTGTACAATCTCGCCCCCATTACCCCCTCCCTGTACACAGCAGAATCCAAGCAAGGACCCGGACCATGGAATTGACGCTGGAGGCAGTCGCCCTCTTCTCTCTCAAGCTGGTCTATGAGAGCGACGGTGGCAGCCCGATTTTGCGCGACGACCCGGTCATGGGCGACTATCAGCGCGATGTGTTTGCCTTTGAGCTGCGTAACGCCGATATCGACACCATCCAGTTGAAAGTCGACACCTGCCTGGGGCTGGCGCTGGATGCTTTGGGCGGTGAGCAGAGCCCTATGGGCCGCGAGCTGCAAAAGCTCTCCGGCGATGTGCGCAATGCCCAGACCCTGGAGCAAATGCACCCTGCGCTGCTGACCCTCAAGGACTACCTCAAGGCCGTGCAGTGATCACTGCCCCTGCACTGACTCAATGTAGGCCAGCAGGTTGACGATTTTCTCGGGGTCGCTGATGCCCCAGAAGATCATCCGCGTACCGCTCACCACTTTTTTCGGGGCTTCGATATAGGCTGCCAGTTTCTCCGGCGTCCACACCACGCCTGAATTCTTCATGGCATCGGAGTACAGGTAGCCCTCACCGGTACCCGCCTGGCGCCCGATGATGCCGTTGAGCTGCGGGCCAAAGCCATTGCGCGCGTTGAGGCCGATGCTGTGACAGCCGCCACAGGTTTTAGTGAACAGCTTACCCCCCGCTTCAGCATCCCCCGCGGCTATCGCACCGGTACTCAAAAACGCGGCACAAAGGCTCAGGGTCAACAAGGCTGGGTACTTCATCGGCAACTCCATCAGGTGAGGGTGTTCAGGTTCGGCGGCAATTATGCCTGCCTGGCTGCGGTTGTACCCTGCTGGTGGTCATTGCTGCGGATGATTACATTGCTGGCATCAGATTTTGTGGGCGATGCAAAACCTGTGGGAGCTGGCTTGCCGGCGATGCAGACGGCGTGGTCTGTCAGGCTAACCGAGGTGATGCCATCGCGAGCAAGCCCGCTCCCACAATATGTCCTGCAGGGTCCTGAGGGTGTGGGAGGCTAACCGGCAAATCCCCCCTCATCCAGAAACTGGCGCTCCTGCACAGTAGTCTCGCGCCCCAGGACTTCATTGCGATGGGGAAAGCGCCCAAACCTGTGGATGATCTCGGCGTGTTCTTCTGCCCAGACGGAGGCTTTCGGGCCCAGGCTGTGGTGCAGCTGCAACGACAGTAGCTGGTCGTCGCTATCTTCCGAATGCTCGAAGGGCAAATAACAGAACAGGCGCAAGTCGGCTTCGAGGGTCTGATCCATGCCGCCATCGATTATCCGCCGGGCATAGAAACGTGCCAGCGGATCGGTGGCAAACATATGTGCGGTGCCACGAAAGGCATTGCGCGGGTACTGATCCAATAGCAACAGCAACGCCAGGGCGCCTTCCGGCTGCTCCAGCCAGTGCTCCAGCTTGCGGCTGGCGGCCTGGAAATGGGTCACGTAGAAAGTCTCACGAAACAAGGTGTCGAAGGCTTCATCCTTGGCGAACCAATGCTTGGGCCCGGCCTGTTTCCAGAACTCGACTACCGCTTGCGGTGTTGTCTGCTGATCCTTGTCTGTCGTTGCCACAGTTTCATCCTCGGGTCTTTGGCCAAGACTCAACTGTAGGCCTGCTCCGCCAGCAACACCACAGCAATCAGGACCATGATTGCCCCCGATAGCCGGCTGACGTTTTTTGCCGCGGCTGGCCGGGTGCGCAAGACAGCGTGGGCACTGAAGCCGACCGCCAGATACACCAGCGCGCAACTGACCGCATGCAGCCCGCCCAGGGCAATGATCTGTGCCGGTATCGACCAGTTCGACAACGGGTCGGTGAATTGCGGCAAGAGCGCCAGAAACAACAGCAATACCTTGGGATTCAGGCCGCTGACACACAACCCCTTCCACGCCCAGCGCGACCATGAATCAGACGCCTGCCCCTGCGCCGACTGAGGCGTTGCGGGATCCCTGAGCATGCACACACCCAGCCAGAGCAAATACATCGCCCCGGCAACGGTCAGCACGCTGAGGATCATCGGATTACGCGCCACCAGCCCGCCCACACCCGCGGCCACAATCAGCGTGGCCAGCAAATGGCCGCTAAGCATGCCCGCCACTGCAGGCGTGACCAAGCGCCCGCGCATGCCTGCAGATATCGCGTAAGCCCAGTCGGCACCGGGTGTGATGATAAACAAGAAAGACACCGCCCAAAAAGCGGCCAAGACGCTGAGAGTCAAAGGAAACCTACCTTTTTCGCTGGAACCTCGATGGTTTTTGAAGGGCCATAAGCCCCTGCCTCTGTGGCCGTGAAAAGCGTCACATGGCAAAAGAAGAATAAGCAAATACTGGTAGGATTATCTTTCGTTTATCCCAACCAATAGCCATAACCGGGGAAGGTTCTTCTATATGGATCGCATCGACAGAAATATTCTTGCGCAGCTTCAAGCCGATGGCCGACTTTCGGTCACTGAGCTGGCAGAACGGGTCGGTCTTAGCCTGTCGCCCTGTCACCGGCGTGTGCGGGCGCTGGAAGAGTCCGGCGTGATTCTGGGCTACCGCGCCCTGCTGGCACCCAGTGAGCTGGGGCTGAATTTTTCTGCCATGGTGTTTGTCACTCTGCGTGAAGTGACCCGCCAGGCCATCGCAGACTTTGAAGCGGCAGTGATCGAAACCGCGCAAATTGTCGATGCACAAAGGCTGTTTGGTGATCCGGACTATCTGCTGCATGTGGTGGCCGCCGACCTGCCGGCATTTCAGCAGCTTTACGATGAGCGCCTGACCTCACTGCCCAACGTGCAACGCCTGACCTCCACACTAGTGATGAAGCGGGTTATTCAGGACAGGATGCTGCCGTTGTAGGCACGGCCCTGTACTTGTGGGAGCGGGCTTGCTCGCGATGCAGGCGACGCGGTTTAACTGGCTTAGCGCGTCGATACCATCGCGAGCAGGCCGCTCCCATAGAAGTTGTTCTACCGATTACGACGCCAAAGGGATCAACCCTGCTGTCAGGGCATCGAGCAAGGCGCTGACCTTGGGCAAGGCCTTGCGGCTTTTCAGCCATACCAGATTGATCGCCAGCCCTTCGCTGGCCAGATGCGGCAGCACCTGGACCAGTGAACCATCGGCCAGATGCTGCTTGATCAGCCAGGTGGGCAACTGGGCAATGCCGCATCCCGCCAACACTGTCATCACCTGCCCTTCGCCATCCCCGACGATGTACCTGGCGGGCATCACCCGGCGCTCGATCTCACCCGGGCGGCTGCCCGCAAAGTTCCAGGGGCTGACCGTACCGTCAGCACGGCCATAGGCCACACACTGGTGATGGTCCAGATCACGGTCGGTCACAGGCGTACCGTGAATGCTCAGATAGGCCGGCGCAGCACAGAACACATGCCGCTCACGCCCGAGAAAACGATGCTCCAGCGCCGCAGGCCAGATATCCGGCCCACCGACCCGCACGACAATGTCCACCCCCTCTTCGACCGGGTCGATAAAGCGGTCGGAGAACGAAATATGCGGCAGCAACAGCGCGTGTTTCTGCACAAACTGCAGCACCACCGCCAACGCCTGCAAACGTCCGAAAGCCGCTGGCAAGTCAATGCGAATCCGGCCCTGTGGCTCGGTATTGTCGGCCTGCATGGCCTGCTCGGCCTCTTCCAGCTCGGCCAACACTGCGGTGCAAGTTCGGTAGAAAGAGGCCCCGGCATCGGTCAATGCCAAGCGCCGCGTAGTGCGCTGAAACAAACGCACCCCCAGTCTGTTTTCCAGCCGGGCAATGCCCTTGCTGATCGCCGAAGCCGTCAGGTTCATGCGCTCGGCTGCCGCCTTGAAGCTGCCCGAGTCGGCAACACAGACAAATACATCGATACCTTTCAGGCGCTCGGAAGCAAACATGGGCCGGTTCTCATTAGTGAATCTGGTTCATCTGATTGAGTAAAAGGTATCGCAAATACGCTCGCAGTTCCCCAGTAAGCTTTTGCGCAATGACCTTACCCAAGCATCAGGCGTATTTATGACTTCGCATAAACCTACTGTTCTAATCACTGGCGCCACCGGCCAGATCGGCGGCGACACCCTGCGCAACCTGCTGGCCGACGACAGCATTACGCTGGTCGCGGCGGTACGTTCCCGCGCCAAAGCGCAGCCTTTCGAGGCTCAGGGCATTCGTACGGTGATGCTGGATTTCGACAAGGAAGAAACCCTGGCGCCAGCGCTGCAGGGCATCGACCGTGCTTTGCTGGTCACCGGCTACACCGTGCATATGCTGCGCCAGAGCAAGGCCTTTATCGATCAGGCGAAACTGGCCGGAGTGCAGCATATGGTGCATCTGGGCGCTTGCGGGCGTGACGACACCACCATCGGCCACTGGGCCTGGCACCAGTTGGTGGAGCGCTATATCGAGTGGAGCGGTTTGTCGTTTACCCATTTGCGCCCCGAGTGCTTTATGCAAAACCTGCTCAGCTACGATGGCACCCAGGCCGTGAAAGCCGGGGTTATCGAGCAATACACCGGCGATGCGCGGTTCAGCTGGGTAGATGGCGAAGATGTGGCGCGGGTTGCCGCGCAAGCGTTGTTGCACCCGGAAAAACATACAGGCCAGACGTATCGGCTGGGCTACGACGTGCAGTCCTATGGCGATATCGCTGCGATCATGACTCGATTGCTTGGCCAGCCATTTCGTTACGACGCACAGTCACCCGACGTATTTCTGAAGAACATGCGCGCAGCAGGTGCCGAAATGGCCTACATGAACTGCGTACATGACAACTTCACCCGCATGGCAGCGCGTCAGATCCCCGGGGTTGAGGAGACATTCGATAACTTCGAGGCAATCACCGGGCGGCAGCCGGTGCGCTGGGAGGAGTTTGTGCAAAAGCACCGCAGCGCTTTTGCGTATTGATGAGGTAACTCTGTAGTCGCTGCCGAAGGCTGCGAAGAGATTAACGAAGATTAGCGTCGCCTTCGCAATACGGGTTGCTGCGCAACCCTTCGCAGCCTGCGGCAGCGACTACCACAAGATCGGCAGTATCTGATTGCAGTTGCCATCATCTGGCCGCTACTATTGGGAACGATTCGCACTCACATCTGGAAATCCCACCGGTGCATCCTCTCTCAAGTCAGAAACTGGGCTTTTTTTTCAGCAACCATCACCGCTGGTTGCTGCAACATATTCAGCGTCGTTTGCGCAATCACGCAGATGCAGAGGACACCGCCGCCGATACCTTTTGCCAGATGCTGGCGGCGCGGGTAGACCCGGACAGTATCGAGCAACCCCGCGCCTACCTGTCCACCATCGCCCGGCGGCTGATATTCGACCGCCATCGCCGGCGCAAGCTGGAAACTGCCTATCTGGACCGCCTGGCCTTGCTGCCCGAGGCCGTGGCGCCCTCCCCCGAAGAGCAATTGCAGCTGATCGAGGCCCTGGTCGCCATCGATCGCGCCATCGACGGCCTGCCGATGATGGTCAAGGCCACCTTCCTCTACAGCCAGCTCGATGGCCTGAGTTATGTAGCCATCGCGCAAAAACTGGGCCTATCGGAACGCACCGTCAGCCGCTATATGAAACAGGCCTTGCGCCAGTGCTATCTGAGCGAGGCCAGCCTGTGAGCAAACGACTTCTGGACCCTGTCAGCGAACAAACCATCGACTGGATGGTAAAACTGCGCGCCGATACGCCCGATGCCGCGCTGCTTGAGCGATTCAACGCGTGGCTGGCCAAGGACCCGGCCCATACCCAGGCCTGGGATCAATTGCACAAACGCCTTGGCGGCTCCTTCAATACCCTGCGTTCACTGGACCAGCGCATCCCCGGCCAGGCCGCTGAAGCACGTCAGCTACTGCTGCAACCCACCGCGTCCAGGCGCGATGCATTGCGCGCCATTGCTGGCCTGAGCCTGCTCGGCGGTGGTTTGTGGCTGGGCGCCAGCAGCCCTCTGGGCGACTCATTACTGGCGGACCTGTCCACCGGTCGCGGCCAGCGTCAGGACTTCAACCTGGCCGACGGCAGCCGCCTGAGCCTGAACGCCAACAGCGCCGTGGACCTGCATTTCAACGCTCGACAACGGCTGGTGATTCTGCGGCGCGGTGAGCTGGTGATCAAAGTCGCACCCGATGCTGAGCGTCCATTGTGCGTGCGTACCGCCGAAGGTGAAGTTCGCAGCCCGGGCGCCCGTTTTCTCGTCGCCCAGCAGGAGCAAGCCAGTCGCGTGGTGGTGCTCCAGCAGTCGGTCCAGGCCCGGTTGTTCAGTGGTCTGACCCGTGATCTGCAAGAAGGTCAGGCCGCCATGCTGTACCCGCGCAGCATCGTGCCCATAGTCGGCGACCAGCGCCACCGCGCCGACTGGCTGCGGGCAAAGCTCAACGTCCTGGACGATCCGCTGGAAGACGTGGTCGCAGCCCTGCGCCCCTACACCCGCGGTTTTGTTCGGGTCGCCCCGCAAATACGCGGCCTGCGCGTTCAAGGCGTGTACCCGCTGGACAACGCCGGACGCGCCTTCACGGCCCTGGCCGAAACCCTGCCCATTCGGGTGGATCACTACAGCCCCTGGCTGACCGTGATTGGCCCGGCATAAGCCCCGCGCAAAAAGTTTTTTGATAATTGATCGCATTCGTGTCCGGTTTTCAAATCTCAGCCCACCTATCTCCTGAGACTTCCACACGATCAGGAGAATGCTGTGCTCAACCCGTGGCCCCACACCCTTAGCGTCGCCGTTGCCCTGGCAACTCTGGCCAGCCCTGCCCTGGCCCAGAACATGACCTTTAATCTGCCAGCCGGCCCGCTGGCCAACACCCTGAATGCCATTGCCAGCCAGAGCGGCCAGATCGTCTCGCTGGAACCTGCGCTGGTACAGGGCAAACAGGCCCCGGCGGTGATCGGCCAGATGTCCGCCGTACAGGCCATGGACACCGCCCTGCGCGGCAGCGGCCTGCAACTGCGCATCACCGGGCAAGGCAATTTCAGCGTAGAGCCGGCCCCGCAAAGCGGCGATGCCCTGCAACTGGGTGTCACCAACGTCACCGAGCGCAGCCTCGACGCCACCACCGAAGGCTCGGGCTCCTACACCGCTCAGGCGGTGACCATCGGCAAGGGCGCGCACTCGCTCAAGGAAACCCCGCAGTCAGTCACAGTTATCACCCGCAAAATGCTCGACGACCAGAACCTCAACACCATTGAACAGGTGATGGAGAAGACCCCGGGCATCACCGTCTACGACTCGCCCATGGGCGGCAAGTACTTCTACTCCCGCGGCTTTCGCATGACCGGCCAGTACCAGTACGACGGCGTGCCGCTGGATATCGGCAGCAGCTATGTGCAGGCAGACAGTTTCAACAGCGATATGGCGATCTATGACCGGGTCGAAGTGTTGCGCGGTGCGGCGGGGATGATGAAAGGCGCAGGCGGCACCGCTGGCGGCGTCAATTTTGTGCGCAAGCGCGGCGAAGCCACCCCGCACACCCAGCTGGCGCTGTCGGCGGGCACCTGGGACAACTATCGCGGGCAGGTCGATACAGGCGGCCCGCTGAACGATGCAGGCACCCTGCGCGGCCGCGCCGTGGTCACCCAGCAGACCCGCCAGTACTACTATGACGTCGCCGAACGCAGGGATCAGGTCTACTACGGCGCGCTGGACTTCGACCTGAGCCCCGACACCACCCTCGGGCTGGGGCTGGCCTATGAAGATGTCGACGCCACCCCGTGCTGGGGCGGGCTGCCGCGCTATGCCGATGGCAGCGATCTGAAACTCAAGCGCTCTACCTGCCTCAACACTTCCTGGAACAACCAGCGCAGCAAACGCACCACCTGGTTCGGCGACCTCAAGCACCAGATCAATGACGACTGGGCGCTGAAGGTGGCCGGGGTCTACTCGAAAAACACCCAGGACATGGAGTACGCCTTCCCCAGCGGCGCGGTACCTGTGGGCGCCACCAGCAGCAACACACTGATGCTCGGCAGCATCTATGACTACAACCAGACCGACTACGGCTTCGATGCCTACGTCGACGGCAAATTCGATGCCTTTGGCCAACAGCACGATTTGATCGTGGGCGCCAATGCCAGCCGTTCGCACAAGGATGACTTCTACGCTGTGGCCGCATTGCCAGAGCGCCAGAATGTGTTGAACCCCAATCACAACCTGCCGCGCCCCGACGAAAGCTACTACCTGGCCAATGCTTCGCGGGGTGGCCCGGTGGATATCCAGGTCAAACAATACGGCGCCTACTCCCTCGCCCGCCTGAAACTGGCCGACCCGCTGACCTTCGTGCTGGGCAGCCGGGTGAGCTGGTATGCATCGGAAAACGACGCCGTCTCCTACTGGCGCGGCGAAGGCACTGCGGTGTATTCCGAGGCCAAGGAAAGCGGCCAGGTCACACCGTTTGCCGCCTTGCTGTTCGACATCAACGACAACCTGACCACCTATGCCAGCTATACCGATATCTTTACCCCTCAGGGCGGTTATCGGACCATCAGCGGCGCAACCCTCAAACCCTTGATCGGGCAAAGCTACGAGCTGGGGATCAAGGGCGAATGGTTTAACGGTCGGCTCAACAGCTCATTCAACCTGTTCCGCACCGTGCAGAAAGATGCAGCCCAGACCGACCCGATATGCCCGGACGGCGGTTGTTCGCTGAACTCCGGCAAGGTGCGCGCCCAGGGTTTTGAAGCGGAAATCAGCGGTGAAGTGATCGAGCGTCTGCAATTGCTTGCCGGTTATACCTACACCCAGACCAAAGTACTGGAAGATGCCGATGCGGCTCAGGATGGCCTGGCTTACAACTCTTATGTGCCGCGCCATCTGCTGCGCGTGTGGGGTGATTATGCCCTGAGTGGTGCGCTGGATCGCGTCACCGTGGGTGCCGGAGTGAATGCACAAAGCAGCAACTACCGGGTTTCACCGATCAGCGGCAACGACATTACCCAGGCGGGTTATGCGGTGTGGAACGGGCGGATTGGCTATCGTATCGACGACACCTGGTCGGTGGCACTGAACGGCAACAACCTGTTCGACAAGCGCTACTACGCCACCGTTGGTACCGAAGGGTTCGGCAACTTCTACGGTGAGCCGCGTAACTTTGTGATGTCGCTCAAGGCTGATTTTTGAGTACAGCCACAAAACCATGGTGCCTGAATCGCGGGCAAGTCCGCTCCCACAGATTCTGATCGAGTCTGTGGGAGCGGGCTTGCTCGCGATAGCATCAACGCGGTCTATACGACAAGCCGCTCAAGCCAACTGCTGACGCATCGCCAATTCAACCCCGCGGATTTCCGCCAGGCCCTTGAGGCGTCCGATCAGCGAATAGCCGGGGCTGCTCTTGCGATGCTGGTCATCGAGCAACTGGTGGCCGTGGTCCAGTCGCAGTGGCAAGCGCGGGCCGCTTTCACGTTCACGGCGCAGGTCCTCAGCAACCAGTGCACCAATTACCCCGACCATATCCACATCACCACCCAGGTGATGAGCTACATGGAAGCTGCGCGGGTCCGCCCCGCGGCGGGTCGAGCGCAGGTGAGTGAAGTAAATGAAGGGCGCAAATTGCTTGGCCATCGCCACCAGATCATTGTCTTCACGCACGCCATAGGAGCTGGTGCAGAAGGTCAGGCCGTTGGCCGGGCTAGGTGCAGCGTCCAGCAGTCATTGCGCGTCTGCGGCGGTGGACAAAATACGCGGCAGGCCCAGCAGCGCCCTGGCGGGTCGTCCGGGTGCTGATGGCCATGCGCACTCCCGCCTCTTCGGCGACCGTGATCACTTCAGGCAAGAAATGCCCAAGATGTTCGCGCAGTTTCGCTCCGTCAATTTCGGCGTAGGTACGCAGCAAGACGCGGAAATCTTCCAGCGAGTAATGCTCTTCGGCACCCGGCAGACCGGCAATCAGAGTGTTGACCAGCTTCTCGCTCTGCTCGGGGCTGAGCTTGTCGAAATAGGCCCTGGCCTGCTGGATATCTTGCGTGCTGTACTCGACCTCTGCCCCCGCACACATAACCAAAATCCTCTTTACCCTGAACAATCAAACAACATAATCAACCGTCATCTCACGGATGATTGCGTTGTTAAATAAACACCTGCCGCTGACATCATAAAGCCTGAGAACTGTAATATATTTAGCCTTTCACCCAGCACCAGATAGCCCATCACTGCAGTTGTCGATGGAATCAAATAGAACAAACTGGCGACTTTAGATGCTTCGCCACGACGCATCATCAGAAAAAGAACACTAACAGCACCAATCGAATTAACAAGACTCAACCAGCCCGTTGCCAGTAATACTGTCAGATTAAAATTTACTTCGAACCGTTCATAAATATAAGCTAGCGGAGCGACAACAATACTGGCGACAGCAAGCTGGATACAGCCCGCCGCACGTAAATCAACATGGGTAACATATTTTTTCTGGTAAATGGCCCCAGCACTGATCCCGCACAGTGCAAGGAGTACAGCCAGGTAGCCTGCCCATTGAGCGTGCCCAAGACCGATTTTGTCGAGCACCACCACAACAACACCAAACAAGCCAACAAAAAGACCAACCACCTGCTTTTTAGTCACATTCTCATCAAGCAATACCACCGCTCCAATAGCCGTCAATATAGGCATCATGCCCACTATGAGTGCTGATACACCTGCTGAAACACCAAGACTTAAACCCGCGTAGAGTCCTGAAAACTGAAGTGCTTGTACGAGAACTCCTACAACACATAGATGCATATATATTGCAGGAGATTTCGACCATGCCGCGCGCATAAAAAGCGCCACGAGCAACAATATCAACGCGGCACTTGAAAACCTCATAAATATCAACGTGTAAGGCCCGGAAAATGGCAGCGCCAACTTGCCCGCCACATACCCTGAACTCCACATCAAAATGAATAAAGTTGGCCAGCCCAAGCGGTGATATGCTTTATCGATCGCAGGAATTGCAATAGTCATCGTACAGGCTCCTATCAATTGCAAAGCAATTTCAAATCAGCGAGTGCACACTTTGACTGGATGGCCTGTTAACCGGTAGACCTCATTAGATCAACGCTAAGTTGACAGGAGCGCAACAATGACATTTTCCAAAAATATTAATACCGCACGGTGGATGTTGACGTTTGCCAAGATCGTAGAGTGCGGGAGCATTTCAGAAGCTGCACGGGCTTTGGCTCAAGATAAAGCCGTCACCAGCCGCCAATTGCGCGACCTGGAGAGCAGCATGGGCATTCGATTATTGAACCGCAACACCCGACATCTGAGCCTGACCGACGTCGGATCAATAATTTACCAGCGCGCGGTAAAAATTGCGCAGGAGCTAGAAGGCGTTCGCTCTGACGCGGAGCAATTTGTTGGTCAACCCTCAGGTGTATTGAGAGTCAGTACATCTGTAGCTTTTGGCAAGCTGCATGTTATGCCGCTACTGGTTAGCTTCACGAGAGACAACCCCCTTATTTCCATCGAACTCTGCCTTCTGGATCGACATGTCAACCTAGTTGAAGAAGGCTACGACCTGATGCTTAGACTTTGTAATGAGCCTCCCGCCAACCTCTGCGCAAAATATATATGTGAAATCACCTATGTACTGGTGGCAACAGATAAGCTTTTGCAAAGTAGCGACCCCATCAAACACCCTCGGGATCTGACGTCACATAATTGTCTTTTTTACGGTTTTCATGACAGAAAGTCGACATGGGTTTTTATCAGCAATGGCGTACAGCATACGGTAAATATCACCAACTCTTTTTCCGTTAACAATAGTGAAGCCTTGCGCGACTTGGTCATGAGCGGGGTCGGTATCGCCTTGCTACCCAGGTTTGCCGTAGCAAAGGATATTGCGAGCAGAGCGCTTCAACGAGTGTTGCCCGAATACGAGGTCACAGGCTCCATTGGTGATTCTTTATACTTGATACATATGCCAGGACGATACTTGCCCGCCAAGACCAGCACCTTCATTGACTTTTTGAGGACACAATGGACCCCCCTACCTCCTTGGGAGGTTTAGCCAGCTTGAGGGTGCTTCTTCGGGAGTATCAAGGTACACAAACACACACAAATACGAATAAAACTCATATGCAACAGATGTTCAAGGTGCGATAAACTTCCGCCGATAAAAGTCAGCTCCAGGCCAGTTTCCCGTACAAGGATCGTCATGTTTATACGCATACTCCCCTTCGCCCTCGCGGCCCTGTTCCTCGCGGGTTGTCAGTCCAATAGCGGTGCCCCCGAGGCCAGGCTCACACCCGCGCAAAAAAAGGAGCTGGGCCAGCAACGCGCAGGGTTTGCAAAGCTGATGATAAGGGTTCTGGCACGGGAAGGAGATCTGGCCAACGCCCTGGAGCGCGATGGCAGTTTCAATCTGATAATCACCATTGATGACAAAAACCGCGTCATTGCTTGTGACACTCAACCCAACAAGACATTCGACCGCAAGCTCTATCCCTACAACGCGCAGTTGGCCAAGGACCTGCAGTCGATCTGCTGGACGTCGGTGCTCCCGGAAATGCCCTGGTCGCTGGCCGACACCAAGGAAAAATTCCAGGAAATCGTCGCCCCGGTAGCGGTTTACCCACTGACCGGGCTTTCTGCCGAAGCCCGTGCGCGACGCGCCACGGTATTGCAGGACAAGGCGAAAAATGACTTTCTGTTCAAGCAACTGCTCGCACCGCTGCCCATCGACAGCATTGGCGTGGCCACGTTGATGATCATGAGCGACAGCAGCGGCCGTGTGCTGGAGTGCGCAGCCAGCCTGGACCCGCATGCACTGCGGCCTCATGAATTCAAGCAGGACGATGCCTTGCTCGCCAGCCTGGTCCAGCACTGCAAGCAACTGGACATGAACGCTTTGCCGGGCTACGCGCCCAATGCCAAGGCCATGACCAGTTCATTCCATCGAATTGAATACACGCCTTGGAAAGCCGGGCTTAAATCCGATGTAAAAACGCCAGCGCTTTAAGCCTGCTCAATCGCAAAATTGCTCCATGACTGGCTGACGGCACTGATCGCCTGCCCCATGTCCATTGCCTTTGCCCTCTACCAGGCAGTGGATGTACTGAGTGATCATTTAACCCCGGTAATGGCGGCGATGCGCAAAATGGGAGCCGCGGTTTACAGGGTGGGCGTCGGGGTTTTAACACTGACAAACCCCGACTCCAGACCAAACACCTCAACCCCCTCGGCGGTCGACTGACCGATCGTGACCTCACGCTGCATTACTGGCCCGTCAAGGCTCTCACGGTGCTGCACGAAGCTGGTATTACCGGCCTGCTCAACCGCGGCATGGGGAATGATATAGCTGTTGTCATTGCGGTAGGTCACGATCGTCATGTGTGCGCTCATGCCTAATCTGACGTCCATGAATTCACCGCTTTCTGGGCTGTTAACGGTGACAGTGATCGCGAATCTCGCCGCACTGCCGGCACTTTCATCCGCAACCGCCAATTGGCTGATGGCGCTGACATAACCGCTCAGTTTACGGCCCTTGAATCCATCCCCGGAGATCGTGACTTTTTGGTTGAGGACGAACTTGTTCACATCTGATTCCGCCACCAGGCTGACGACTTTGAACCCGGACGTGTTGGCCAGCTTGATCAATTGCTGGCCTTTTGCAAACAGGGTGCCCTGATGCAGAGTGCCTGCTTCACCCGCTGCCAGCTGCGGCGCACCAAGGGCCAGCACAACCCCCGAAAACGGTGCGTGAAGCGTCTTTTTTTCCAGTAAGGCGTTTAACTGTTCATGGGCAACGGATGCATTCTGGTACTCCATAGCGGCAATGGTCCTGGCCTCCCCCGTACCGGCCGCCAGCACATCCTTGAGCTGCGCCTGGGCCGCCTTGAGCTCAAGCAATTGCTGGGAGCGCTGCTGCTTCAGGGCATCGCGCTCGTTACGCGCAACAATGCCTTTTTGATAGAGCGCTTCAACTTGAGCGAACTCCACATCAAGTGTCTGCATCGACAGTTCGGCAATTCTGAGCATCTGCCGGGCTTGCCTGACTTCCGGCCCCGTCGACCATGCACGATAAAGCTCAACGACTTGCTGCATCCTCAACTTGCTGGCCAGTGCATCCCTGATCTTGATTTCAAGGAGCGCGGTATCAAGCGACAACAAGGCTTGCCCCTGTTCTACCTGCAGGCCCGGGCTCAGCTTATTGGCCAAGGCAACAGCCTCAAACGGTGCAGTGACAAGCGCTGTCTCGATTGGCTCGATCTTGCCCACCAAACCGATTTCATGCTCCAACTGCTGGCTGCTGACCGCGACCCAGGCAACAGCAGGTTCAGGGGCCACAGGCAGCAAAAATAGCAATGCCGCACTCAATACCACCCCCCCGGCCAAAACAGGCTTGCAACCTCCCTTCAAGACCTTGAACCGATCAAAAGTTTTCAAGTGATATCTCCCAACTCTCCAGCATCACACCCAACAGCACATCGAGCCTGGCCCTGGCATCCAGATATGAAATTTTCGCGTTCAAGTTCGCGTCTTCAGCCCCCCGCAGGTCGGCTTCAAAACTGATGATCTGAAAATTGCTGGATCTTCCAGCGTTCAACTTGTCGTTCTCTATAGACAACTTGCGCCTGGATAACTCAATGACTCGCTGGGATATCTCAAGTTGGCGCCAGAGAGTGTTCAACCCCCGGACTGCATCAGTGACCTGACGCTGCAATTCCATCCGCGCCTCTTGTTGGAGCAACTGCTGCTGTTCCAGCAAGCTCTGCGCATTGACCTTGCCCTGGCGGATACCGAGATCACCGATGGGGATTTCCAGCTTGAGCCCCGTGTAACTGTCCCACGCTCGACTGGAACCGCTGATGCTGTGCTGACCCCGCTGCTGATTGACCCCTGCCACAAGCGACAAATCCCAACGGGCCTTGTCTTGTGCAAGGATCAAATTGATGGCTGCCTGCTCACTCTGCAGCAATGTACTCAGGTAATGCGGCTGCTTGGCCTGCGCCACGCTTAACGCGGTGGTCTGGTCGATTTCAAGCCGGGTCACTTGCAGGCTGTCACTGGCGCGGACAGGTGTCGACAGGTCGAGCGCCAGAAGCTTGAGCATCTGTAACCGGCTCGCATCCAGCTGATTTTTCGCCTCTTCTACCGCCAACTCCTGTGACGCGATATCCGCTTCAATTTGCACAACATCAAACTGCGCGACACGCCCGGCAACAATCAACCCCTTATTGACCTCCAATAACGTAGCCGCCCGCTCAAGCGCAGCCGTTGCCAGCGTCACTTGATTCTGGGACTTCAGCAGCGCCCGATAGGCCGAAATAATGTCAAACAGGGTTTGCGCCACACTCGCTTTCAAGTTCAACTGGTTGACTTGCTCAGTCAATTTGGCCAGGCGCAAGGGAGCCGTAGTCACGTCTTTCCCCGCCCCTCTCAGAAGCGGTTGGGTCAAGGTCAGCGCCAGACCGTCACTGCTCAGGTCACCGGCATTTTTCGCGGCATTAAGTTGCTGATCCCAGTTGAGTTCAAGATTGGTCCCGTATTCGCCCAGCAAGCTCACCGACGGTGCAATGCCGGAGCTACGCACGTTATCGGCACTGCCTCTGGAAAACCGGTGAGTTGCGCTGAGCTTCAATTTCGGGTTGAACATGTCATCCGCTACAAACAGATCGAACTTCTCCCTCAAACGCTGAAGCTTGAGGCTGCGGATGTTGTAGTTTCTTCTCAAGCCCAGCGAGACGGCTTCAGCCAATGACAGGTCAACTGAGTGCTGACTCCATGACTCACTGCGCTGACTTTCGACTTCTGCCTGCGCTGCTGTGAGCTGTTTCGACAGAATCAAGGCAAAACAGCCAACGCTGAGCACCGCTGACCATTTAATAATCACGAAGTGCCTCTGCAGGTGTAAGCCGCGAAGCCGCGAGCGCAGGTTGCAACCCGAAGAAAACGCCGACAAGTAATGTGCTTGTAATACCCAACGGCACAGAAACCAGAGCCAACTCAAAGGCCCAGTCCGAAATCATTGAATAAAGCCAGGCCAACAAAATACCTAAAGCTGCTCCCAGCACAGCACCGAGTGCGCTGAGCGTAAGTGCTTCGAACAAAAACAGATTGCGTATATCTTGCCGACGGGCGCCAATGGCCATGCGCAAACCAATTTCAGTACGACGTTCAGAAACATTCATGTACATAATATTCATCACCGCAACACCGCCACCCACCAGCGTAATGACCCCCAACGCCATCAATAGATAATTAAAGGTTCTGTTCTGAAGGCTCATTGCTTTCATTATTTGCTGTGGCACTATCATTGTCACAGTGCGGGTTTTAAACGCATGACTTAAGCGCTCAAATACCTGCGCAGCAACAAGCTCAATATTTTGCCCTGGTGCGATACGGATGATCACATCGGCAATACTCGCAGCGCTGTCCACTCGTGCCAAACTTTGAAGCGGGGCGGTTGCAGGAGCTGAGTGCAACACGGTTATTGAATTGAAGCCGGAGCATCATGCCGCATAGCCAAGGCTTCCTGCATCACCTCTCCCATGACTTC
>NZ_JBUZTQ010000039.1:0-45160 GCF_055408445.1 Pseudomonas sp. B414
AGTCATGGGAGAGGTGATGCAGGAAGCCTTGGCTATGCGGCATGATGCTCCGGCTTCAATTCAATAACCGTGTTGCACTCAGCTCCTGCAACCGCCTTGTTTATAAAGCTTTGATCAAGTCGATCTTTCCATCGCCCAAATAATCGCCCCTGCACTGTTATCCCGGCCCAGCTCATCATTGCACCGCCCTTACCATCGGCCAAGAGTGCCAATGCGTGGCGTTGCGGTACAAAGTTGCTCAACTGTTTCTTCTCTAGAGCTGCCGCTAAATTCTTCGCGAGTATCGACCCCTGGCGCACCGCATAAACACCGTTACGCGGACAATCGGGCAGACTGGCACAATCACCCACGGCAAAAATGCTTTGATGGGATAGGCTTTGAAGTGTGGGGCTAATGGCGATAAACCCACGTTTGTCGTAGGCAAGCACTCCCTCTCTCAACCAGGGCAGTGGCACTGCTCCGGTGGCCAAAATGAGTTGCTTACCGCGCCAAACAATCTTCGACCCAGAGAGCAATGCGTCGCGATGGGCTGAGTCGACAAATGAACCCTCGATAAGTTTGACATTCGCACTCACGAGGCTTCTGATTGCCTTAGCCCTCAGCCCCGGCGGATGGCCGGCGAGGATCTTTCCAGAGCTGATAAGTGTTAACTCTGAGACTTGAGGTGCAAGGGCAAGAGCAAGCTCCACGCCTGCGGCGCCACCCCCTAGAATTGCTAAGGGTTGAGGCGTTTGCTTCCAGGCGTACCAAGCACGAACGAGACCAACGAAGGGCTTCACGGGTACCATCTCCAAATCGCAAGTATCTACCTGGAGTGGTTCTAACGTTGAGCCAACGTTTAGAGATAACCATTTGGCTGAATAAACTCGTCCATCAGCAAGTTTCAACGAATTTGAGTCTGGATCAATGTCCGCTATCTCCCCTTGTATAAGTTCAATCCCTGCGCTAGCGCAGAGCGCAGATAACGGGACGCGGCACTGATCTGGCCAATATCTCCCTGCTAGCACGCCCGGAAGCATCCCAGAGTACCAAGCCGATGCTCCATCGCTTATGAGAGCGATACGTCCGTGAGGCCGAGGAACAGAGAGCCACTGGCGCAACACCCCCAAATGGGCATGGCCAGCTCCTGCAAGCAGGAGGTCAAATTCCGCGTTCAAGACGGTTTCTCGTCCGTCTTGAATCCAGACTCAACACGCTGGTTGCCCCCCAGGCGCCATCGATGAAATTTTGAAAGCCAGCGCAGTGCGCCGATGGGAGCGTGAGCACGCTTCCATTCTCCGGCAGCGTATTTGTTCGCTTCGGCCAACGTAGGATAGATATGGATCGTGCCGAGTATTTTGTTCATGCCGTAGCCGTGTTTCATGGCAGCCACGTATTCGGTAATTAGATCACCTGCATGCGGGCCTACGATTGTTACGCCAAGGATCCGATCCTTGCCAGGTTCAGTCAGCACTTTGACGTAGCCGTAGGCTGCGCCATCGGCGATAGCCCTATCTAGATCATCAATGCCAAAGCGGGTGACTTCGTAGGCAATGTCTTGGGATTTGGCTTCTTGCTCATTCAAGCCAACACGTGCCACCTCTGGATCAGTGAACGTCGCCCAAGGAATCACCCGGTAATCGACTTTGAATTGCTTAAAGCCCCCAAACAGTCCATTCACGGCGGCATACCAGGCTTGGTGCGCTGAGGTGTGGGTGAATTGATAAGGCCCCGTGACGTCCCCTACAGCAAATATATTGGGGAAGCGTGTTGCCAAGTATTCATTGGTGTTCAGAGTGCCATTGCCTCGCACCTCCAGACCAAGTTCTTCAGCGCCGAAACCCTTTACATTAGCGACCCGGCCTAAGGCCAAAAGCACTTGATCGAAAAGTATTGTCACTTCGTTGTTGTCCGTGAGGTTTAGGCAAATCAGCTGCTGCTGGCCTTCAAGCACCTCAAAACGTATAGCCTTATGCTGCACCCTTATATCGACACCATCCGCCCTGAGGCTTGTCATTACGATGTCACTCGCATCGACATCTTCACGGATAAGTAGTCGCTCAACCATCTCGACTTGGGTCACAGCACTTCCAAGACGCTGGAATGCTTGTGCCAACTCACAACCGATGGGCCCACCTCCTAACACGAGCAATCGCTTTGGTTGTTCGCGCAATGCCCATATGTTGTCGGAGGTAAGAGGGGTGATGAGCTCAATACCTTCAATTTTGGGTATCAATGGACGGGCGCCAGTGGCGACAATGATGGATAGAGTGCTGAGGGTTTTACCATTGACCTCAACCGTCCAAGGAGAGGTGATCCTCGCGTCTCCCTCAATGACTTCAACGCCCAGCCCTGTGTATCGCTCGACGGAATCATGCGGTTCGATTTCCGAGACCACGCGCTGAATACGTTGCATGACCGCCGCAAAATCAACCTCGCCGGTAACCGACCTAAAACCTAGGCTTTCGGATTTTTTAAGTTCGTGGGCAAATTTGGCAGATCGAATGAGTGCTTTTGAAGGCACACACCCCGTGTTCAGACAGTCGCCACCCATCTTGTGCTTTTCGATCAACGTAACCTTTGCTTTCACAGCCGCTGCTATGTACGCGGATACCAGGCCACCGGAGCCAGCGCCAATAACCACCAAATTGCGATCAAAGCGCTTAGGCTTCTTCCAGCCCGAATACACTTTCCGAGTCTTGAACCATTCCAGAATTTTGCGAGACAACATCGGTAGCAACCCAAGCAGCAGGAATGCGCCGATGAGACTGGGTGAGAGGATTCCAGCCAAAGAGTTGAGTTGACCAAGCTCGCGACCAGCATTCACATAAACCAGCGTGCCGGGCAGCATACCCAGCTGACTGACCCACCAGAATGTACGCACAGGCAACTTGGTCAACCCCATCGCCAGGTTGATCAATACGAAGGGAAACACGGGTACCAGACGCAAGGCGAATAAGTAGGATGCCCCCTCACGCTCAACCCCTTGGTTTATTCCCATCAGGCGTTTACTGAACTTGGCTTGCACCCAGTCGCGCAGCATGAAGCGACTGATCAGCATCGCCAATGTGGCCCCAAGCGTAGATGCAAAGGACACCAGGAGCGTACCGCCGAATAAGCCAAATAATGCACCGCCAAGCAGAGTCATGAGGGCGGCACCGGGTAGTGACAGTGCAGTCACCAGTACGTACAGAAAGAAATACGCGCCACCAATGAGCCAGGGGTTGGCAGACACCTGTTCACTAAACGCTTCCTGCTGGGTTTTGAGGTTTGTCAGGTTGAGATATTGGCCAAGATCGAAGATAAAAAAAGAAGCGATCAGCGCAGCTATCACCACTAGAAGTATGAGCTTACGAAGGTTCATGAGAGTGGATCCTTTTGCGTAGAAACTGAACACTCCTGAAAGCCGCCCAGCAAGGCTGATGATGGAAGATCGTCAGTTCCGTTGAGCAAACGATCACGATAAGAAAGCGCTGCCGGGCTCTGTGAGGGCCATTGCCGGTCGAAGTCTTGGAGAAAGGCCACATGTTCGTAATCAAGCGAAATCGCTTCGACATAGAGCCCGAGTATTTGGGCGCGATATAGCGCCTGGGGATGTGGTGAGGAAGCTATCCGTGTGACAAGTCCTTTACGTTCTGCGCTGAAGTTTGGAATGCCGGCAGCACCGTTATTGATCACCGCCCCAGAGCCCCAGCTCAAGGCTGCGGGGGAGCAGGTGTGACTGGTGGCGAAAACATCGATTTTTCGTTTCGCCATCCAATCCGCTAATTCCTTTTGGCGATCAACAGATCTCAATGCCTCGCGTGAGCACTGCCAGCCGGCAAGTGAGCGCTCATCACCATGACTGATGGCGACTGTACGTCCAGCAATTTCGACCAGCGCATGGGCAGGACGCAACGCAACTGAAGCTCTCAACGAGGGAAGAGTAGCGAAGGTTTCACACAGCCGTTCATGGATAGAGTTAGACCAAGCGACTGTGAGTTCTGTTACCTCCTCAGGATACGCGCAACCGCATCCCGTTCCGCTGTCTTCCACGCGGACTAACTCAGTCTCGACGTTACCGCGAAGAAGAACGTGAGGCGCAACGCGATCCTCGAGGCACCGGAAGATTTCTGGATCACGATCAAACCAGTGCAAGTCGCCGTTGAACACAACACGAGCTTCTGGCTCATCTGCTAGCAACATGTCCAGCGCATCTAACGCATAAGTGTTTCCGTAAAGGCCGCCTACGACGTAGAGCGTTTTGCAGCCAAATTGCGCGGGGCCGTCGAATGCCTTGTGCGGCAATCTGTAGTCCAGAGGACAATCGCGCCCAGGTCGCATGAGCATTCTGTCAAGACTCATATTGCGACTCGCTTAGCTAGGTAGCCCGGGATCAAATAACCCAATATGCATAGCGCCAATCCGTAAAGATTGGTACCCAACAGCAGGGCATACTTGCCATCACCAATAGCCCAACTTTGAGGTATCCAACCCAACGTAAGGGCTATGCCCAAGGCAATGCCGCACCAGAAACTCAGGTGAAACCCCGACCGAGTCGGAGTCACCATTCCATGTAAAACGAATACGGGTGCGAGACCGATAACCATTGTGCCGCTCAAGGTTGTTGCTTTGAGAATGTCGGTTCCGGTGAGCATTGGAATGTTGCCCAAGACGGCGAATATCATCATCACAGACATGCCTACTCCGATTGCCTTCTTGCCTAGATCGTGACCAGCCAACAGTGGCAGCTCTCGACCCACTAGCTTGGCCAGGCTCGAAAAAGTGGAGTCGAGAGTGGAGCCTGCTGCGGAGACCATTACGACGGTCATCACCATCAGCGCGACTACCCCCATGGATTTCGCCAGTGCCGCTGGGACGTTATCGGAAACATTCATGCCGATGAGGGTGGTGTGTACGCCAATCAAACTGAACGCGAGAATGGCAACAAAACCCAGCAGGCCGGCAACGAAGAAAGACCTACGCATCGTCCGTTCTTCGCTGATGAAGCCACGATCCGTCAGGACGGGATCATGAAACGGGTAACTGAATATTTGGAGCCCTGCGACCAGTAATAAATCAACGCCTGAGCTCATCGCCCAATGACTGGTACTCATCAACTCCTTGGTGCTGTGCTGCGGTAAAACCAAGCCAAGCACCCAGACAAGGGCAATCAAGAAAATTCCTGCTTGGGCCGCATCGGTCATGATTGAACTGCGAAGTCCACCACGAAGGCTGTATGCCAGCGTCACCACGGTGAACAACGAGGCGGCTCCGATAAACTCAATGCTACCGGCAGCACCATAATAGCCACCGACCACGGCGGTATTGCTCCAGACCTCGTTAAAGAGCCTGATAAGAATGGCTGCGCTGAAAGCCAGTGCCGCAGATCGACCGTAATTGGTGGTCAGAAAGCTGACCAGTCCCGTCGCTCCAAAGCGTCGGCGCAGCCTGAATATGACTAAACCTGCCAGCGGGATCGAAAGCCAATAGGTGGCATAAGCCAAGCCACCAATCAATCCATAGCTTGCGCCCAAGTTGGCAGCGTTCGTTACCGACTTAGCGAAAATCCAGCTGATAAAAATACTCGATGTCACTAACCAGGGAGCCGCGCTACGACCTCGGGAATCTTCGCCATGAAAGAAGCCCCCCAGGGTTACAGCACGAGGTGACAATGCGTACATGATGAGACCGTAAATCAGTAAAAAACCCCAAAAAAATACACCTAGCAGGCTATTCGGCTCCATTGATCTTCTCCCTATTCCTTCAATGCGCCAGCACAACTCGAACCCTGACCAGCTGTGCACGCAAAGCAGTGATCACGAGTGCTTATTGGGTTATTTTCCAGGCTTGACGATTCGAGCAAATCTCGTAAATGAGGCCGATCACGACCAATCAGATCAGGTATGAGCATCGGCAGGTCTAGCATTTGGTTGAAGTCGCAGTCGTAGAGGTAACCTTGCCAGTCAACGCTGACCAAGTTCCGACACATGACTGCATCCAGATTCTCTGATCGATAGCTGTCTCTGAGCAGTTGCATGTAATCACCGAACAGCCCCTTGCTAACGAGTGTGCTTCCAAATCGGGCAATGGGTTGGTTGGTAATCGTCAGGAGATGGTTGAACTGAATGCCAAAATCTTCGGCCAAGTGAGCTTTGTAATCTATTTCTAGCTGGGCCTGCGGCGGGGGCAAATTTGCGCCTTGAGGGTTGTAAACAAGATTTAGGATTAAGCCGCTGTCAAAAATACCGTATCCGAGATTGTTGAGCTTCTTGAGGCCTTCAATGCTTGCGTCGAATACCCCATCACCTCGTTGCTTGTCGACATTCTCACGGGAATAGCAAGGCAGAGATGCAGTCACCTCAACGCCTTGCTCTGCTAGAAATACCGCTAAGTCCTCATACCCAGGCTCACAAAGAATTGTCAGATTGCAGCGATCAATTACACGTAATCCTTCGCGTCGAGCATGTACAACGATTTCTCTGAAGCGGGGATGCATCTCAGGAGCGCCACCGGTCAGGTCGAGGGTTTTCACTGGATGGGCGTCAATAACTTGATGCAACAATGCCAGGCTTTCATCCGTCATGGATTCTGTACGAGTCGGGCCTGCATTGACATGGCAGTGCAGGCAGCGCTGGTTGCAAAGGTACGTGAGATTGACCTGCAAGGCTTCCAACTGGCCACGCTGCAGGCGCGGAAAGCTCAAAGTATTCAGAAGCGGTAACATTGCGTGCATGACTATATCTACTCTCGAATACTGATGGTCTAAGGCCTTGGCCTCTGTGTGTTACAAGCTGAAGAGGCGAAAGCCAGAGCATCGCTCGTTGCTTAAGCATTGACCCACGAGATTCACTGTGTGGCACAAGAATGAGCTTGGGCGACTGCACCCTGTAAGCCGCCTCGATTTGCCATTAGGATGGTCTCTGCTCGTGCTGAATGACAGGGAAGAGCAAGAGCCGATTCTCTAAGGTCGTTCGCTGCTTTGTCTTCAGGATTACGGGCCCTACTCGTCTAGTCAGTGCTGGGTACTGTCATTCGATCTAAGGTTAGTTCGTTGATCCTCCACATCCGGTTACAGCGTCCGCGAATTTTTTTCGACCATCAAACTGATTCACTTGTTACCTTAGCTCGGTACCGAATATGAGGTTTGCAGCCCGTCATTAATGCTGGCTTCATGCAGGAGCGAGATATTTTTACCTTTTGTGTAACCAGAGCGAACGATGGAACGAATTACACATAACGATGAGTTGCGCAGGCGAGAGTTCAACCTGCAGGCTCTGTTCATCGCGGGTCTCGGAGGGGACGAATCTGCTTATCGAATTTTTTTAACGGAGTTAAGTGGTCATCTTCGTGGTTTTTTGCGCTCGAAACTTCAGCAACGACCTAGCGAAGTAGAGGATTTGCTGCAAGAGATTTTGCTGGCCGTTCATAATGCTCGCCAGACCTATCGGGTAGACGAACCTCTGACGGCTTGGGTTTTTGCTATTGCGCGTTACAAACTCACCGACTTTTTCCGAGGCAGGTCACGTTATGACGCGTTTAACGAATCACTCGAAGATGTGGCAGAGCTATTTGCTAATCCACATCTTGAACCAGCACAGGCCAGTCGCGACCTAATCAGGTTGCTAGAGCAGTTACCTGAACGTCAGCGTCTACCTATTGTGCATGTGAAAATAGAAGGGCTGTCTGTGACTGAAACCGCTCAATTGACCGGGTTATCTGAGTCAGCGGTGAAAATAGGCATACACCGTGGGCTTAAAGCACTGGCGGGAAGAGTTAGAGGTGCAAGATGAATACTGATGATTTTATTTCCCTGCTTGCCTCCGGCGTCGCCCCTGTTGACCGAAGTATGGTAGCTAAGCGATTCAGCATCGCGGTGCTGGCTGGCTTCATGGGCGCCACTTTACTAGTCATAGCAATAATGGGTATTCGTCCAGACTTGGGCCAAGCCATGGCCGAGCCTATTTTTTGGGCAAGGGTCGCATTTCCGCTCAGCTTGATGATCGGTGCGTTGAGTATGGTAGGGAAATTGGCTAGACCCGGAATAGCCTCGGGCCCCGGCAAAATCCTAATTGTTACTGCAGTCTTTTCGGTGTGGGTCGCATCTATCTATGTCCTGTTGGTTAGCCCACCTGACGAACGAGTTGCGATTATCCTCGGCGAAACTTGGAAAGTATGCGTACTCAATATCACCTTGCTGTCGGTTCCCGGGTTTGTCGCTGTGTTTTGGGCGCTGAAGGGGCTAGCACCCACCAATCTGAGGCTATCAGGTGCTTGCGGCGGATTGCTAGCAGGCTCAATGGCAACGATTGCTTACTCCTTTCGATGCCCCGAGATGCAGATACCATTTTGGGGCGTATGGTACTTGCTGGGCATGCTGGTGCCGACCGTATTAGGCGCACTGCTCGGTCGACGCTGGCTACGCTGGTAGCAGATCGTAGTCATCACCCGTGCTGTTCAGAGATATCCACCAACACCATCAGCTCAGGCGATGCGTGATACCGGACGAATATTGGGATCAAGCAGATGAACTCGCTGAACAATCATTATCCATGCCTGGTACTACTTTGTAAGCGACCTGCGCTGGGCCACTCAAAACAGCGGCTGGCAGAGGGCGTTGGTAAGAAACGCGCCCTGGTTATCGCTCAGTTGCTTCTCGATTGCGCTGTAGAAGACCTTCTGGACTTTCCGGGTACTCGAGCTTTAGCTCCTGACCAAGCACAACACCAGCAATGGGGTCAGGCTCTGTGCGAGAGCGCACTCTGCATTCCACAGAGCGAGGGGAACCTCGGTGAACGCTTGAATGCATTGGATATGCAACTCCGTAACTTGGGTCACCAGTACCTTATTTACATAGGAAGCGACTGTCCATTGTTAGGCCCTGACGACTATCAACGTGTGAACGAGCAACTTCGGTACTCAGATACAGTGCTAACGATGGCGCAAGATGGTGGCGTTGTTCTTATGGCCTCTCGTAAGCCCTGGCCGACCTTGAGCGCTTTGCCTTGGAGCACTCAGCATCTCGGTCAAGCATTACTCGAATGTTGCCGGAGCTCGGGCCACTCGGTTTCACTGGCTGGTGAGTTATTCGACATCGACCTCCAAGAAGACCTAAAGCCCTTGCTAGAGGCACTGGCTGAGGATGCACGACCTGAGAGATTAAAACTGAAAAATGCGTTGGCAGGTTTGCTGGAAGTATCAGATGCAAAATAGCGCCTCTGTCAGCATTATCGTGCCTTGCTGGAATGACGAAGCATCGCTGGAAAAGCTGCTCAATCATCTAAATCTAATAGCAAAAAATGAGCGCGAGTCACTACAACTGATAGTGGTTGATGCGGCCCAAAGCGAGAGTTGCCTAGAAATTTGTCAGCGTCATGGTTCGCTGTGGATACCTGCATCACCCTGCCGAGGTGAGCAGCTGCGGTTGGGGGCAAGCCACGCAGTTCATTCGATTCTCTGGTTTTTGCATGCTGACGCTCATTTAACGTTTGACTGTCTACCTGCTATCCGTAGTGCAATCGACTCCGGTGCATCAGGAGGTTATTTTGCATTCAGATTCTCCAATGCCAATTGCTGGCAAAGCAGGTTGTTAGAAAAGCTGATCAACATGCGTACCCGCTTTGGGATTCCTTACGGCGACCAGGGATTATTTTTCCAGCACGATATCTATCTATCATCTGGACAACATGATGCGTCACCGTTGTTCGAGGAGGTCGAACTTGTGAGGCGCGTCCGTGACCAAGGCCGATTCGTAGAGTTGGCTAAAGGTCTGGGGGTTGATGCAAGACGCTGGCAGCGCGATGGCTGGTGGCATCGGTCGTTTCGTAATCGTTTGCTCGCGATAGCTTATTGGATGGGTGTCCCAGCGTCCCGATTAGCAGCTATTTATAGTTCGCGAAAATGATTACCCCTCCCAGCGTAACCTACCCACGCACTCCCGAAAATTCACTAATCATAGGCGACATATTACTAGCGCTTGCCCAGAACCTGGTGCGCAGTGTGGAGACCAATACGACTACATTCAGCCAGACCTCCTTTAAGACCTGGCTCCTTAGGGCGCTATTTACACATCAAGACTTTGTATTTCGTGGCAGGCACCTGCCAAGCCACCCAAGACTATGTGCGGCTTAATTCCCCATGGATCAAATTGCGCCGCTGAGTCACGATTAACCCAGGCACATTTCAAGCCCGAAAACATCGCTCCCAAGACATCAAAGGTATTGCTTGAAACCAAGCAGATTTCTGCCGAGGGCAGCGCACACACGTCGACCAGATGGTCATAAACTTCTGGCGCGGGTTTGAAGGAGCGCACCGACTCTACGCTTACGATCTCAGTAAAATACGCGAGAATATTTGCGTGCTGCAGCAGGCGCTCGACGGCTTGCTTGCTACCATTTGAAAATGCGTACAGATGCAAGCCACTGCCTACCATTTCCTCCAACGCGCTGCTTACATCATCGAATGCATCAAGCTCTGAGTAGGTGTTCATGAGCACCTGGATCTCAGCACTGTCCAGTTCAATCAACTGCTCGCGACAGGCGAAGATCAATGCTTCGCGAGTACAGACAGAGAAGTCGCAATAATCACGCATTAAACCTCTGCGAAAGCTGTACTCCAACTGTTTCTGTCGCCAAGTCTTCGCCACATCTACCGCTTTCTCACCAACCACTTGGGTCAACTGGCCTAGTACAGCCTGAGTGTCGATTAACGTTCCGTAGATATCGAATGCAACTGCCTTGATCATCGTGGTAATCCGTCTTGAGTAAATAAAGAACCGATCAGTCCATAATTCGTTAAATTTAAGCCCAGCGCGCCATTACCAGATCGATCACCATAAGCAACTCTTGATGCGAGAGCCCAGATTTGGTTTGGGTGCGCAGACCATTCATTATGCAATGCATTAAGAGAGCAAGCTCTGCCGGCGTCTTATCAGCAGATATTTCACCGCTCTCTTGGGCTCGCTCAAACGCTAACTCGAACACTCGACGGAATCGCTTGGAAGCCAGGATCACTAGGCGATGTATCGCCGGGTCGGAAGATGAAAATTCGTTGGCTACGTTTACGAGCATACAGCCACGGGGGCTGTCTCGCGAAGCATCCTCGAGCACGGACATCAGGCATTCTCGAATGAATTCGAGCGCGTACTCGGACTCATCAAGGCGCTCACGCATAAACCTTGCCCGTCCCTCGAAATATCGAGTGAATGCAGTCTCGAATAGACTCTGTTTGTTACCGAAGCTTTCATAAAGACTGCTTTTGGAAAGACCAGTAGCTTCAAGCAGATCCTGCAGGCTCGTGGCGTCATAGCCTCGACTCCAGAAAAGCTCCATGGCATTTTCCAGTACAAGTTCAGGGTCAAAGATTCTGGGGCGTCCGCGATTCATACGGCCATTATGGACTGATCGGATTTTTTTTCAAAGCCCGACCGGGTAAGGCTGCTGACGACACAGAGCAGTCCATCCCTTTAGCCCCTGAAGCTGGTGCGAGGATCATTCCACACGATTGGCTTCTCGGGAGAAATTGACTTATGAACCGATCAGTCCCAAAATAAAAAACGTACCTCAGTAAATTTTTCCAGAGGTCTTTGGACACTCGGAGCCACAACCGAGCCACATTAAGGACTGATCAGTCCGCAAACAGAGGAGCTCATAATGCTCAGCGAATACAAAATTTCTCTCCCGTCGCTTACTCCTGAATCTACCGAAGGTCATGGCCGGGATGTACTGACTAAGGCAAAAGCACAGACAGGGTTTATCCCTAATATGTATGCACGCATGGCTAATTCGCCAGGTTTGCTCGAAACCTACCTGCAAGGCTATGCGGCCTTCAGAAAAGAATCAGGGTTCTCCTTGGAGGAGCAAGAGGTCATCTTCTTGGTTATCAGCCGCGAGAACGGATGTGAATACTGCATGGCTGCTCATAGCACCTTGGCAGACGTCATGTCAGGTGTGTCCCCAGAGGTGACGGACGCAATTCGCAATGGCACACCAATCAGTGATTTCAAGCTTGCCGCTTTAGCCGAATTTACCAGCGTAATGTTCCAGACCCGTGGCCTACCAACTGAAGAGTCAGTTCAGTCGTTTTTGAAGGCCGAGTTCAGCGAGCGGCACATCCTCGAAATCGTTCTCGCGTTGGCTGTGAAGACCCTTAGTAATTACTCCAATCACCTCTTTCATACTCCCCTAGATGAAAAGTTTGCAGCCCGCGCTTGGACGCAGAACTGATTTCAACCTGTTATGCCAGTTGAGCGCTTCCAGGTTGCGTTTTAGCGCTCACTGGTTTGGTTGCGAGAAATGGGTGTTCGCGCAAGAAACATAGAACACAGGATTACTAAAATGCTGCCCAATTTTTTTAAATTATGAGAGATAGACCAAAGATGAAAAGTATTCGATCTGTTTTTAATTTTCTAATGGTTGCATTGCTGGTCGCTTCGCCATTAGCATTCGCGAGCCAGAAAACAAAAGCTTCGGAAACAGATGTTAAAGTTATTTTTTTTGATGTAAATGAAACCCTTCTAGATCTTCATCCTCTACAAAAAACAGTCGGAGATGCGCTTGGCGGCAGGCCTGACTTGTTGAGCATTTGGTTTTCGACGATGCTGCATTATTCATTAGTAGAGACATCAATTAATCAATACCATGACTTTGGCCAGATTGGTGCAGCAGCACTAATCATGGTTGCTCAATCGAACGGGTTGACTATTACTCAAGACCAGGCGAAGAAAGCTATCGCCCCCATCACTAGCCTTCCGGCGCATCCTGATGTTCGCACTGGATTAGAAACGCTAAAGAACAAAGGCTACAAATTAGTGGCTTTGACAAACTCGTCACGCTCCACCGTAGAGAAACAACTGAAAAACGCAGGATTGTATGATTTGTTTGACGAGTATTTGAGTGGTGAAGCTGTGCACAGCTATAAGCCAAATCTAAAGGTCTATGATTGGGCGATGCAAAAAATCGGAGTAAGCGGTATGGAATCCTTGTTAGTCGCTGCACATGGCTGGGATGTAGCGGGCGCTAAGGAGACAGGCATGAAAACAGCATTCGTAGCACGAGCTGGAAAGGCAATCTATCCATTAGCGAAATCACCTGATTACATAGTCAATGACTTGGTTGAACTCTCGAATTTACTACCGAAGCGTTAAGCCAAAAAATTGCTTGCTGACGTTAATTACCAGCGGGCTTTAAATTATTTAGGTTGAGTGGAGCATCATTCAAATTTGTTGCGCATTCCACTCGCCGTACTTTTAAAACCGCTTACTGTATAGCCTTTATACATTTTAGGTTTTTTGGTTTTCTCTCCGTCCCCCTAAGCATCACACCACTAAAAAACCGAATAAAAACGAACTAGTAAGACTTCGAGGAAAGGTCTATTTTTAACCGCCAATTTATTTTGCCTTGACTGTTTTTTCAAATTGGCAGTACAGTGTGTTGAAGTCGACTAGCTCGAATGGACAACCAGTCAATCGACCAAGCAGCCTTCAGGTCGCTCAGTATACAACTGCACATCCACAATTAGCGCATCCCCTTAGCTCTGAAAGGTGCGACTATTCTATTGAAGGATTATATATGACCGTTTACGCAATTATAGGTGGTTCTGGGCTAGCCGACTTGGAAGACCTTAGAAATAGAAAGTCTATATCAATCAATACTCCTTACGGTGAGCCATCGGGTGATATTTATATAGGCGACTATGGAGGTCGGGAGGTTATGTTTTTGTCTCGCCATGGCGAGCCACATCGCTATGCGCCCCATCAAGTTAATTACAGAGCTAACGTTTGGGCCCTTAAGGAGACCGGAGCAGATTCAATTCTCGCTTTCAACGCTGTTGGTGGGATTAATCATGCAATGGGAGCTGGTAAATTTTGTGTTCCTCACGACCTAATTGACTATACATACTGCCGTCAGCAGACGTTCTTTGATAAAGATCTAGACAAAGTCACTCATATTGACTTCAGCAAACCTTATACTAATGAGTTGCGCATTAGGCTGATTACTGCATTGGCGGCTGAGGGTTTTGATTTCAGTGCACGAGGTGTTTATGGCTGCACGCAAGGCCCTCGCCTAGAGACAGCTGCGGAAATAATCCGAATGGAGCGTGACGGCTGTGACATTGTAGGTATGACCGGAATGCCTGAAGCGGCGCTGGCTCGTGAGTTAGAACTCGAATATGCATGTTTAGCGTTGGTTGTTAACCCAGCTGCGGGAAAATCTTCGTCTGAGATTTCTATGGCGGAGATTGAGTCGGTGTTGCAAGTAGGAGTTAGCAATGCCAAGGCTGTTTTGGTTAGGCTCATTGGCTCTGACCTTCGTTGATCGCTTCTTCGGTACATCTTTGTTTTATCCGGCCAACAAAGGTTAGCCCCACATAGGTTGACCGCTGAAGGTGATCCTTTGGACGTTCTGGTTTTTGCTTTTGCCCGGTACCGCCTGGCCTTGTCGTTCGTAGTCGTCCTGTCGGCGTGATGTATATGACAGACGAAGCCGGTGCTGGGGCGTAGTTGAACAAGCTGGAGGCTGATTTCGCCTGTGACAATAATCGTTACAGGCTATTTAGACAGCCGCACCGGTAAACGTCGGATGTTAAAATACTCTCTTTAGATCGAAGCGCAAGGACACTGATGACCGACAATAGAACGCCTACAGAAACCCCAAGAGCAGCTGCAATTTTAGCTCGCTTCATGTCGTCGGAATCCGCTGGCGGTCTTGTGCTGATGGGCGCAGCACTCGCGGCACTGATTGTGGCCAATTCACCTCTCTCCCAAGGTTATTTTGCAGCCTTGCACAGTGTCTGGTTGGGTATGTCTATGGAGCATTGGGTCAACGATGGCCTGATGGCGATCTTCTTCCTGATGGTCGGACTCGAGATCAAAAGAGAGGTTCTGGCAGGCGGGCTCTCCACTTGGGGCCAGCGCGCGTTGCCTGGGTTTGGTGCTTTAGGCGGCATGGTTGTGCCTGCGCTGATCTACATCGCAATTAACTGGGGTAACTCTGAGACCTTGAAGGGGTGGGCTATCCCAGCCGCTACCGACATTGCATTCGCCCTTGGCGTCTTGTCGTTGCTGGGTAAGCGAGTCCCGACTTCGTTGAAGGTTTTCCTCGCCGCTTTGGCAATCATCGACGACCTAGGTGCTGTGGTCATCATCGCCTTTTTCTACACGACCGGTCTTTCCATGCCGATGTTGCTGGCATCGCTTGCAACCCTGATCATTCTGATCGCAATGAATCGATTCGGCGTCAGAAGATTGTTCCCATATCTGCTGGTCGGTGGTGTGCTGTGGTTCTTCGTGCTGCAATCGGGAGTGCACGCCACCCTTGCGGGTGTCGCTGTGGCACTGTGCGTTCCAATGGGCAAGCCTGAAGAGGAAGCCCGGTCTCCACTGCTGTTCCTAGAAGAAAAGCTGCATATGTGGGTAGCGTTCGCTGTGGTGCCAATTTTTGGCTTTGCCAATGCGGGGGTTTCACTGTCCGGTATCTCCATGGAGAACCTAGTTGACCCAGTTCCGTTGGGTGTGGCTATCGGTCTGTTGGTGGGCAAGCAAGTCGGTATTTTCCTATTAGCTGCTCTGGCCATTCGCATGGGCTTGGCCAAGCTGCCGGAAGGGAGCAATTGGACACAGCTTTACGGCATTGCGCTCTTGTGCGGCATCGGCTTCACCATGAGCCTGTTCATCGGAAACCTTGCGTTTGCAGGATCAGCTCACCTGATTGACGAAGTAAAAGTGGGTGTGTTGATTGGTTCGACCCTAGCTGCAATCGGTGGTGTCCTGATTTTGCGACGCAGCGCTGCTCCTGCCGCTGTGCACGCCACGATTTCCAGTTAAGCGAAAGCAAGACGGCCACAGAATTTCTCCCTGATCGAAATCCTGTGGCCGGAACATCGATTGGCGAAGTTTGGTCATCGTGCTTTACGCCAAAAGCTACCGAGGCGTCCTCTTAACCGCGAATCGTCACCAACAAGTCGGTTGCGACTTTTTTCAGCATGAAAGTTTCGCGCTGAATTGACTGCCCCATCGATGACTCCTGACGCTGCATCACGGCTTCATTGTGCGTTATGGCCTCATGCAGGTTGATCCAGACAGGCCGCATTCCATTAGCGATTTCGTGGCTTTCCATCCTGACCGGCTCTAGCTGAGTCGCTACTTCGCATAGATAAAAATGCGACGTCATGTGCATCAGGTCATATTGTGGCTTCCAATAAGGCCGGTATTCCTCGATATAACCGTAGTGCTGGAGTACCTGAATCTCACGGGCACCAGTCTCTTCCTCAAGCTCACGCTTCAGGCCTGTGACAATGTCCTCGTCACCATCAAGGCCGCCTCCAGGAAAGCTGAAGTCGTTATAGCGCTCGGTGAACAGCAACAGGATCTGTTCGTCCCGCAACACGATGCCGCGTGCGGCATGACGGCGGAACACCCTGCCTTGTTTGGATTTCAGCTCTGGGTGAATAATTTCGGTTATGAGTTGCATGAGGTCTCAGCCAGGACTTTTTCAGGTAATCATCATTTAAGATGGGCACAGTATTTCTGGAGTCCTGGAAATGCTGTGCCCGCAAGCGACACTTCAGCGAAGCAGCAACACAGGCATGGTGGCTGTTCGAAGCATTGTCGTAGTCGTGCTGCCTACCAGAAACTGTCGGATGCGTGATTGCCCATAAGCGCCCATGACGAGAAGAACAATTGCGTGCTCTGCCTGATAAGCGTGAAGTGCCATCTCCACCTCTCCTTGGCGGATCTCTGCATGGACTACAAAGCCTGAAGTTAGAAGCATGCTTCTGGCTTTATCGAGCGCCTCTCGATTATCTCCTGAGTCTGTTCCAACCATAACCAGGTGAATGGGTAACCCTTCGCAAAGCTGGCTGGCTGCAAGCATCTCAACGGTTTTGTACGCTGTTGGGCTGCCGTCAAATGCGAGCATTACTTTTTCCGGCTTTTTATAGCTGCTGGCTGTGACCAAAATTGGACGGTGAATTGTGCGTACGACAGCTTCAATCTGGCTGCCGAGGCTTTGAGCACCGCGTGTGCTGTCTTCACCCAATCGTCCAATGACCAACAGTCGAATCTCTTTCTCAAGCTCGCTCAGGCTTTCTACCAGATGGCCATGGCGTTGCTTCATTTCAGGAAAAGCTGCACCGGCGATGACCGTCCGCTCCCTTGCCTTCTCGAGCGTGTGCTGTCCTTGTTCCAAAGCAAGCCTGGCGCGCTGAGCATCCAACGTAGCCAGCTCTTCGAGCAGATGCTCTCGGCTCCCGAGGCCAATATTGCCGCTGAGATCTGCTGCAGCCGGGTATTTCTCTTCATCCAATACATGCAGCAAGGTAAGAGGCGCATCCAACTCTTGCGTCGCCCATGCTGCGTAGTCGCAGACCGCCAGTGAGGACTGTGAGTTATCAATGCATGCCATTACGTGGGTCATTGTTGATCTCCTTAGTGGCTCATGAGCTTGTCGATGGCGTCAGGTTTGTCATGCACGCCAAATCGGTCAACGATAGTAGCGCTGGCTTCACTCAGCCCCAGCACCTCAACCTCTGCACCCTCTCGACGGAATTTAATGACTACCTTGTCCAGTGCAGCAACGGCGGTGATATCCCAGAAATGCGCTTGGGTCAGGTCGATGGTGACTTTCTTGACCGCTTCTTTGAAGTCGAAAACATTGGTGAACTTGTCGGCGGAGCTGAAGAACACCTGGCCCACAACGCGGTAAGTACGATGAGATTCAGCCTCTTCAAGACTGCTCTTGATATCGAGATAGTGTCCAACCTTGTTAGCAAAGAACAGTGATGCCAGCAGCACACCTACCAGTACGCCATAGGCCAAGTTGTGCGTTGCCACGACGACTACAACAGTCGCGACCATGACAAGGTTGGTCGACAGCGGGTGCTCTTTCAGATTACGCAGCGAATCCCAACTGAAGGTGCCGATGGACACCATGATCATCACGGCAACCAACGCCGCCATCGGGATCTTGGAGAGCCATTCGCTAAGAAATACCACCATCAGCAGCAGGAAAACGCCGGCACACAATGTCGAGAGACGGGTGCGGCCACCAGATTTCACGTTGATGATCGACTGGCCGATCATGGCGCAACCGGCCATGCCGCCAAGCATACCGGCAGCGATGTTGGCCACGCCCTGGCCTTTGCACTCGCGGTTTTTGTTGCTGGTGGTATCGGTCAGATCGTCGACGATGGTCGCGGTCATCATTGATTCGAGTAGACCCACTACTGCCAACGCAGCCGAGTACGGGAAAATGATGCGCAGGGTTTCAAAGTTCAGCGGCACTTCGGGCCAAAGGAAAATCGGCAACGTATCCGGCAGTTGGCCCATGTCACCGACGGTGCGGATATCCAAACCGAGGTAAATGCCGACGGCAGTCAGCGTCAGGATGCACACCAACGGTGACGGAATCAGCTTGCCGATCTTCGGTACGTATGGAAACAGGTAGATGATCCCGAGGCCCGCTGCCGTCATGGCGTAGACGTGCCAGGTGACATTCGTAAGTTCCGGCAACTGCGCCATGAAAATCAGGATCGCCAATGCGTTTACGAAACCGGTGACTACCGACCGTGAAACGAACCGCATCAACGAGCCAAGCTTCAGGTAGCCGGCAAGGATTTGAAGTACGCCACATAGAAGGGTCGCGGCCAGCAGATACTGAAGTCCGTGCTCTTTAACCAGCGTAACCATGAGCAGTGCCATGGCGCCGGTAGCCGCCGAGATCATTCCGGGGCGCCCGCCGACAAAGGCGATGACAGCACAGATACAGAAGGAGGCGTAGAGACCGACTTTGGGGTCAACACCGGCGATGATGGAAAAGGCGATTGCTTCAGGGACAAGCGCGAGTGCGACCACTAACCCCGCGAGCACGTCGCCACGGACGTTGGAAAACCACGTTTGTCTAAATTTTTGCAGCATAGAAAATATCCAAGGCAAAGCATCGCGCACGCCAAGAGAACGGCGAGCGAATCGATACAAATTCAAATTTTGAGGATTTTTTGCTGTGTGCTTAAGGTGCAAAACCAGGCGTACAGCAGTGAGCACCCGCGAGCGAAGCTAGCGGAAGCAAGGTGTTGCGAGGGGGCGTAGCGCTAAGGCGGCGTAGGCTGCCAGTAGATCGTTTGGAGTACAGTCATGCTGATGTTCCTGTAGCTCAAGGTATCGGGTGAGTGGTAAGTATACCGTCAAATTGTCACCGATTGCGACTTCCTGCCTAGATTTGGGTGGCGAGATACATTTTGTCAATATCAGCTATCTGCGCTCCTCTTCACAAGCTCTCCACCCCTATCAATTGGAAATTTTTTATTGAGACCGTAAGTACAAAGCTGCACTAAGTTCGGTTTTTATTGCTTGGTTAAATTTCAATCAATACTCCAGTACAACCTGTTTAATGTATTGAATCAAGCAAGACCTATCACGTAATTAGAGACCCTACCTAACGATTAGCTGAAGGCTTTTTACGAAAAATTTACGGAGCTCAAAGCCTAAGAATCCGATACTGCTAGGCGCTAAATTTTCGGGCTATCGTTATGTCCCTTGCTGCAATACGGCTTATCGGTTTCATCTTAGGCATCTTTTTCGTCACTCTAGCTGTGAGCATGTTTATCCCATGATTACGTTAGTGGCCTATGAACGTAGCAACGACCTGCCTGCCTCTCTTTGGTCGAGTTGTATTACCTTTGTCTGCGGACTACTATTGGTCGTACCGGGGCGGCCAGACCCCGTACAGCTTCGCCCTAGAGATATGTACCTGCTGACGACTGGCAGTTGGGTTGTGGCATGCACCTTCACAGCATTGCCGATGGTATTCATCAGCGGTATTAGTTTCACCGACGCTTTCTTCGAAACGATGTCCGGGATTACAACTACTGGCTCTACCGTTTTAAGTGGTTTAGATAGCACTTCACCAGGATTATTGATCTGGCGCTCAATGCTGCATTGGCTCGGCGGTATAGGCTTCATAGGCATGGCTGTAGCGATCTTTCCGCTGTTGCGAAGCGGTCAACCACCCCATGTCCTTGATCTCAACTGGAAGATTCTCGACTTCGGACTCTTCACTGGGGCATTGGACGCAGCCAGCAATACACTGGGTAGCTGTGGTCATCATGATTCTGGGTAGACTACCGTTTACCTTGTATGTTGCAACATTGCGCGGTAACCGGCGTGCGCTGATTAAAGATCACCAAGTACGTGGATTTATTGGGTTCTTGATTGTCACCTGGCTGGCCGTAGGGACATGGCTCTGTTTTCACAGCGATTACGGATGGTGGGATGCATTTCGTATCGTATCGTCGCAGTCAACGTGACTTCTGTTGTTACGACCACTGGAATTGCGGTGGGCGATTACACGCTGTAGGGAAGCTTTGCTGTTCTTTTGCTCTTCTATCTCACCTTTGTTGGTGGATGTTCGGGATCTGCGGCAGGAGGCCTCAAAATCTTCCGCTTTCAGGTTGCTGCCACTCTACTGATAGGTGGCTTGAAGCAATTGATCCATCCTAGAGCCGTGACTCAGAAAAAGTACAACAGCCATCCAATTGACGAGGAGATATGGCGCTCGCTTTTGACTTTCCCGTTTTCTTCAGCATCACCATTGCAATAATCGCTTTAGGACTCGCCTTGATCGGACTGGACGACTGCGTGAGTGGCGCTGCTAATGCAGTGTGCAACGTTGGGCCAGGTCTTGGCACCATAATCGGGCCTGCTGGTAACTTTTCATCAATACCTGACGCAGCAAAATGGTTGCTTACCATTGGCATGCTGCTGGGACGACTGGCCATACTCACTGTACTGGTGCTAATTACCCCAGTTTTTTGGAGATATTAATCCCCATTACGGGTATGCCTTATCGACAATATCCTAACAGAAAAAGAGTCCTACACCGCTTCAAGTAAACCAACCAGATGGCCCTAAAGGTACATCGTCTTGGCCAATGAGCTAAGTTGATCTTTTTCATTCTGCAGCGCTAACGCGGTATCTGCGCGAGCAATCAAAAGATCTGTATGTTTGATGCAGGCATCCTTGAAAATAGCAGGGTTTATTTTAGCGAGACTGATGAGGGCCTTTAATAGCCGGAGATTAACCTCGAGCAAAGCTGCACCATCCCTACTGATCGGGGCAAAAAAATCGTCGAAAAGATCATCAACCGTCAATCCTCGAAGAAAGACTTGTTTACATCCTTGATCATTATTTGAGCTCGAGACTTGTGGCTTACTCCAGCAAGTCAGAGTTCTCACCCCCCGACCAATCACATCGATGGCTGTCCCTGGATCGTTGACAGCAGGAGACAAGGCGCGAGAAGCGATTTCTGAGAGCACGCAGAGCCCAAAACGGGGATCATTATCAAAGGTTCGCCGAGTGCCGATGATCAGCGTCGCTCGAATTTTATTTCTAGCGGTACTGATATCATCAATCATCGTGCTACCCAAGCTTACAATTTGTAAGAGTGGCATTCCCTCGTGTACAAATGTCCCTGGAAGCACGGTCAGATAAATCTGAATTTGTTCCTCCTGCGCGATAACTCCAAGGGCGCTCACATCAATATGTTGCACGTAGCCCGTTTGATCACTTGCGAGTTTTATTGCGCTAAGAGGTAGTACCAGATCAGTGGGGTAAACCGAACCGCCCAAATATGGCCACTGAACGCGCTGGCTGATTGCCTCAATCGCAGCTTTCTCGACACGGTCAATGGTTTCTCCAACCCTTCCGAGTTTGGACAAGTGATCGATCCAACGCAGGAGGGTGTAAACAATCAGGACGACTACACCTATCGTCACTGCGAATAACAATACTCGACCTTGAGTACCATAGGCTCCGGTACTCAGCGCAATGATCCCTACCAGGCTAAATAAGAATGAACCAATAAACGTGGCAAGGGCATTTTGAGTCGTGGTGTCCTCCATTACTAGGGTGGTGGCGCGCGGTGTGACTCCACTGCTAGCGGCACCATAAGCCGTGACCATAGTACTTAGCGAAAACGTTGTGACGGCCAGCATGCTGGAAGCGATGATCCCCAGAATCTTGTCCACAGCGTCCGCGCCGATGCGTGCTGATAATGATTCAGGGATGAAATCTTTGAAAACAACAGCTGCCAGTGCTGTAGCTACACCGAGAAGTGAAAACAGCGAGGCTCTAAACCAAAGCCTTTTAGTCAGTTGATTCGTTACCCAGCGCCAACGAGCGATCATGTGGAGTCCCTTAGTGACTAGGCCAGTAGAGTGGCTGGCAATACAGAGGTTTTATTCGGCAATATAAAATTATCGTTGTAAGGTACCGGGGAACACACCTTCCGAACTCCAGCATTAAGGACGATAGTCCTCCACGCACTTTTAAGCGAACGCTATCATCCTAAACGTCGGACTTACATTCAAGTAGTGGAACTGGGAGAAGGTTAATTTAATTTCGTCAAAATGAAACGTCATTTTGGTGGCACCTACATGGCCAATGGTAGCTATGACGCAGAGTAAGCAGAAAGCGCCTTAAGCTACGGTAATGCAGACCTAGTCTCCTTCGGCACAGCGTTCTTGGTCTACCTGAATTTGGTCGATCGCTTCAAGCAAGGCGAACAGCTGAATAAAGCAGACCCAGCGACTTTCTACCAAGGTGAAGAGCGCGGCTATACGGACTATCCACTCATGACAGAGTCCCGGAAAACCCTATAAACCTTACCCAAAATCTCGATGATAAAGACAGTTTTCAATTAAGTACATAGACCGTAACAACGCGATCGACTGCTATGCGTAACTAGGGCTGTTAACAGCCCTTCTACCATTAGAAAACATCCTTAACTTGCTAAAAAAGGCGCTCTCAGCCCCATTTAGTACTCAAACCTGAATCACTTGGTCAACCAAGACTCGACAGTGTCCGAGCCGTATTCTGCCTTCCACTCCTTCAAGCCTTTGTGATTCCCACCTTTGGTTTCGATGACCTCGCCAGTGTACGGATTTTTGTAGACCTTCACCTGACGTGGCTTACGAGTGCCAGCTTTGGATTTGACTACTGGAGTGCTGCGGCCAGTCTGAGGATCCAAGAAGTTGATGATGTTAGACAGGCTGTAACCGTATTCAGCAAGCAGAGCGCGCAGCTTCGACTCAAACTCTATTTCCTTTTTGAGACCAGCATCGCCTTTCAGTGTTTCGAGAGCCTCGAGTTGTTCGGCAAGGTGTTTTTCGAGTTGGCGAAATTCAGCAAGTTTGGACATGTTTAGTTTCTACCTATTTAGTCTCATAACAATACACTAACTTTGGAGTTTTCCGTCAATCGTTTAGGTATAAGATTCATGAGTAACGATCACGAAGACGCGCACCGTGGAGTCTGGGCTCACACTCTAATTTTATTCGTTCCCTGTCAAAAGCGAAGTATTGAGGTCAACATCTTTGTGGCATGGATGTGTCTATGAAACTAGGGGCTATTCAGGATGATGTGCTGAGTATTCTGAGATTTACCCAGCAGCTGCAGACGCGGCTGTGCTTTATAGGTCGGTTGAGCAAGGGCGAATCGCGACTTACTCCGCTCACGCCGAGTATCTCACTAGCGAGATACTGAAAATCATGCCCGTCGGGACATTGCCGACCAATTTGAAGGGTTCCCGTCTTGAGGCAGATTTGGGTATGTAGATCGGACACCGGGCCCAGCCCAAGCAGGCCTTTTAAATCCACTGAATGCCCAGTCACCCCTCGGGCTACTTCAACGGCTTCTTGCGGATTGACCTGCTGACTAAGGTAACCATCGCCCTGCCCCTGCCCAAAGTCGTCGGTGTGTGTGTAAATCGATGTAAGCGCCTCCTAAAACAGGCATATTGGATTGTAGAGCGTAGCCACAGTGTTAATTGGTCAGTACAGCAGCTATTTTTGGGAGCATGAATCTTGTCAGCTGAAAGTAGTACCAAGATGATTACAGCCCATACCCCGTGGACGGTTTTTCTGGTGTTCTTGCGCTTGGGATTCATCTCCTTCGGAGGGCCAATTGCACACCTAGGTTACTTCCGCGAAGAGTTTGTTGTTCGGCGCCAATGGCTCAGTGAGCGCAGTTATATCGATTTGATCGCCCTGTGCCAGTTTCTGCCAGGGCCTGCCAGTAGCCAGGTAGGCATAGGTTTGGGGCTATCGCGTGCTGGTTTCTCTGGAGCAGTTGCCGCGTGGGCTGGGTTTACACTGCCATCGGCAATAATCCTCGTTTTGTTTGCGCAAGGGATGTCCGCGTGGGGAAATGCATTCCCAAGCGGTCTTTTGCACGGACTTAAGATCGTCGCGGTTGCTGTTGTTGCTCAAGCCGTCTGGGGAATGGCGCGCAATATTTGTACTGATGTGCCCAGGGTAACCATCGCTGTGTTTGCAGCTTGCGCAGCACTCATCTGGCCAAATGCCTGGGGGCAGATCGCCGTGATTATCTGCAGTGCTGTCATCGGTCTGATGCTTTTCAAGCCTGCTCAACAGCATACTGCTGAGTCCCTTCCAATATCAGTTAGCCGAAAAGTAGGTCTGGTATCGTTGGTGGTGTTCTTTGGCTTATTGGTAGGCCTACCATTTTTGATCCAGGTTTGGCCCTCTGAAGCACTAGCTATGACGAATGCCTTTTTCCGAGCAGGGTCATTAGTTTTTGGAGGGGGGCATGTTGTACTACCGTTACTTCAGTCTGCGACCGTATTCAACGGATGGGTAACCAACGACACATTCATTGCTGGGTATGGCTTAGCACAGGCAGTACCGGGCCCGCTCTTTACCTTCGCAGCATTTCTCGGAGCGTCCATGAACGCCCAACCCTCTGGTTGGATCGGAGCTACGGTATGCCTGGTCGCTATCTTCGCACCTTCATTCCTACTCGTAATCGGCGTGCTGCCATTCTGGGAGCAACTACGACATAGTTTTCGCACCCAATCGGCCCTTGCAGGAATTAATGCGGGAGTAGTAGGGCTACTCTTGGCGGCCTTATATAACCCAGTCTGGACGAGTGCAATTTTGAAACCTCAAGACTTCGGTTTGGCGCTGATAGCCCTTGTCGCCCTAATGTTTTGGAGGGTTCCCCCATGGGTAGTCGTCTTGGGCAGTGGAATGCTTGGATGGTGGCTCAGCGGTGTACTTTGAAAGCAAGCATCAGCCAAAGGTATCTTGATCTGTAGAGGAGGTTATTGATGTCAGTAGCGCGGATGCTATAGGATCTTATCAGGAGATGGCATTCCTCCTTTAACCGCCTTGTGCTGATGATGCCTACGTGAACCCTGGACAGGGTGCGTAGGTGTGCCTCCCTGTCCCTAATTTAGGACAGGATATGATCTTACTATTCGTGCTTCGCCCATCTTACAGCGCTGTCCCTCTGCATGCTTGGCCCTCCAGGTTTGGTAAGGAGTGCTCGCCATGCTGAAATCATTGATCGTCATTGCCATCGGCGCCTCAGTTGGTGCTTGGTTACGCTGGCTTTTGGGTATAAAGCTGAACGCTCTATTTCCTACGATTCCTCCCGGGACTGTAGTCGCGAACATGGTCGGGGGTTATCTCATAGGGCTGACCATCGCCTTCTTGGCTGCATCGCCTTCGCTCAGCCCTGAATGGCGCCTCCTGATCATCACCGGATTTTGTGGTGGTCTTACCACTTTTTCTACATTTTCAGCCGAAACAGTCACCTTGATTCAGGAAGGAAAACTGCTCTGGGCGCTTGGCTCAATTTCGTTGCACGTGGTTGATTCGTTGACGATGACCACTGCCGGGCTTCTTTCATACCAAGTGATTGGTACTCGCTGAGGGGATAGACATGAAAGGCTTTATGGTCGTTTTCTTTACTCAACAAAACTGTCGCTATCAGGGAAAGATGTTAGGTGAATGGATCGTCGATTTGCCAAAAGAAATGAGCCCACTTGGGATAGATCCGTCCGACGCAACCACTTCTACAACATCGGAGGTAAGAACATGAGCTACGCGGACATTCCTGCTGGTAACGCGATCCCCGATGACTTCTTCACAGTTATTGAGATCCCTGCAAACCACTCGCCGATCAAGTACGAGGTCGACAAGCAGAGCGGACAGATCTTCGTTGACCGCTTCCTAAGCACACCGATGTTCTATCCGGCCAACTACGGGTTCATTCCAAATACGTTGAGCGATGACGGAGATCCTCTGGACGTCCTGGTGGTTTGCCCTTATCCCGTCTCACCTGGAGTTGTCATCCCCAGTCGCCCGGTGGGTGTGATGTACATGACTGACGAAGCCGGAGCGGATGCCAAGGTGATCGCTGTGCCTCATGAAAAACTCAGCTCGATGTACAGCGACGTAAAGGAGTGCTCAGACCTCCCTGCGCTACTCCTCGCACAGATCCAGCATTTCTTTGAAAACTACAAAGCATTGGAGCCGGGTAAGTGGGTGAAGATGGGCCGCTGGGGGAGCGCGGACGAGGCGCGGGAAGAGATTCGAAAATCGGTAGCTGCGTATATTCCCAAGTAGGTTTCACTCCAGATTGAAAGCATCAGCCGGGAGTCAGAACTGAGGGGCAAGTGATTTGCCTCTCAGTCGCTCGGGACATCAAATGCCGAGGGAACCACACGCATAGATAAGTGGATGGCTTATGCTGCGCATGACTCAACTCAATCAAAGTCATTCCAGAATATCGGCCTTTGATAACCCACTTATAGGGTCGCGCTATCATGCATTTGACGATCTCCTATTTGACTAAGGTGATTGGTATATCTGAAAGCTGAATCACCTTTGCCGCGACAGAGCCCAGAAAGATCCCTGCAAGAAAGCCGTTGCCATGTGAGCCTAGGATTATGTTGTTACATCCTAAGGAGCGTGAGCACGCCACGATTTGGCTTGCTGCATCGCCTTGTAAGGTATGAAGTGTAAATGCAACCCCTTCCTGCTTCAGAAGCACCCCAGCTTTTTGTGAGTTCTCAGCACTTTTATCACCGTAGTAACGATCAATCTCATCCGCTCTCATGTCGTGTGCAATTCGAGTTGGTAACAGTGGCTGTACATTCACCAGATGCACCTCAACACTACCGCCCAGTAACCCGCCATCTTGGATTAGCCCAACAAGGTAACGCACTGCGCGCTCCGAGTGCTCGGAACCATCGACAGCTACAAGTACTTTATGCATTTTCTAAATTCTCTTTCAGTGGCCTGAAGATGCTTGTCGTTAGGGGATTGCCAGCTTGCAATCAGTTCTACTCGGACAAACAGACTCGAGTCTGCTTCTCAATCACAATGACCATAAAAAATGCAACCCCAACTCCTATTACCAGTAGGCCATCAAGGAAAGGGATCGCTTCAGTAGCAAACACCTTCTGCAACGACGGAGTATAGGTGATGGCGAACTGAGCTACCATTACCACCGCGACGGTCACCCACACGACCTTAGTGCCGCAAATGTCCTTCCATGTAAGCGATGTGCTGTAGAGATTACGAATGAAAAACAGATGGAATATTTCCATCACCACTAAAGTGTTGACCGCGAGGGTTCGAGCCAACTCTATCGAGTATCCTCGATCGATCGCATACGAAAAAATACCGTAAACTCCGCATAGCAACAAAAAAGAAACAAGTACCATGTGGCACACCAATGCACCATTTATCAGAGGCTTATGGCGTGAATGGGGCGGCCTACGCATTGTGCTTTCCTCGGTGGGTTCGAATGCCAGTGCGATGCCGAGATTCACTGTGGTTATCAAATTAATCCACAGAATCTGAATTGCCGTCACTGGAAGTGTAAGAACGAGTAACAAGGCTACTATTATAGTGATTGTCTCCCCAGCATTGGTAGGCAACGTCCAGCTCAGTACTTTCTTAATGTTGTCGTAGACTGTCCGTCCTTCGCGCACTGCAGCTACGATGGACGCGAAGTTGTCATCGGCCAGCATCAGGTCAGCTGCTTCCTTCGCGGCTTTACTGCCTTTTCCACCCATGGCAATACCTGCATCGGCTCGCTTTAGCGCTGGTGCATCGTTAACGCCATCACCGGTCATTGCCACTGTCATGCCATTTGATCGCTGCAGTATAACCAATCTAAGCTTATATTCAGGGCTAGTACGAGCAAAGATATTGACATCCTTTACCACCTCCTTAAGGACTGCATCACTCGTGGAGTCAAGGTCTCCACCAGTCAGCACCTGTTCGGGATTTTGCAAGCCAATCTGACGACCGATAGCAGCGGCGGTACCGCCATGATCACCAGTAATCATTTTTACGACAATGCCCGCAGCTACACATTGTTGAATGGCTTTGCTCGTCTCGGGTCTAGGTGAGTCAATCAGTCCGACCGTACCCAATAAGGTTAGCTCTCCTTGCACATCACTCAACCCCGCACCGTGTGCTCGTGCGGAACGGATCTAGCGGCAAACGCTAATAGACGCTGCCCTTTTGCGGCGATGGTGTTTGCCTGTTCGTACCAGAAGTCCGCGTTAAGGGGCTCAGTCACGCCATCGGTTACGAACTGCCGCGTGCTCATGGCCAGTATTTGCTCACGATATTGCCAGCACGATAGTGGACGCCCCCATCCTAATGCCTCTATCAGCGGTGTGTTCGAGGGCGCGTTTAAAGGTAGACGATGGAGGTGGGGAGGAACGTCGATAGAATTTGGTTTCAACCATTGTCAACGTATCTCGCCGACCAAAGACAATGTCAGGCTCTAGGCCCAATATCTCTTCCGGTTCCTCTAGGACGTTAAGTTCCCCCAAACGCCTTAGGAGATCTGCAAGCAGAGATGTGAAAGCATACGCTGCTCGAATATAGGCTCCGCCACGGTGTTTGCTGTTCATGAACACTTCCATTGCAAACGCAATCGTTAATGTAGGTTTGGCCTGGATGTTACTGACGCCGTAGCAACGAGTGCAAGGCGAGGAACTCAGAAGCGTTCAACATGGGTAACCTGCCTTTATTCCGCTGACATTACCGTCGCCGAAGTCACGACCAGATATCACCGCTGCGACTATTTTCCTCGAAATCCCGCACCCTCGCGACACAGTCAAAGTTAACTGGCCGACCGAAAACGCGGCTGCCTGTGCGACGTTTCTGCGAGACCTGTTGCAATGATCCCCGACTCTATCTGGCTCGCCACCGAGCCTATCAGCAGACCCTTGGCTTAGAGCCAAGTGCTGGACGACGCTGTCGCGCTACATAGATGACGGGGCCATACTCATAGACAATAATTGGGCCGAGATCCAGATTCGACCGTGAGCCTTGGGTCTCAAAAACTAGCTCTTCGCAGGTTGACTACGCAGCGGCAAACGGGCGGCGGTGATCATGAGCCTGATCCAGTCGGCGCGACTCAAAGGGCATGATCCGTATGCTTATTTGAAGGACGTACTCACTCGCCGGTCTACGCAGTGGGTCAGTGAAATTATGGAACTGCTACCTCGTCGAGGTGCTTACTCAATAAGTCCGTTTTTTAATGTACTTTTCGAGAACTTTCCCAGGAGGGATCAATGGTAGATAAAGCGCACGAGTACGAAGTCCAGGTAACTTGGGCCGGCAACAACGGGACAGGAACGTCATCTTATCGAGGTTACAGCCGGGCGCACTTAATCGCAGCTAACGGCAAAATACCAATTGAGGGGTCGTCCGACCCCAGTTTTCGAGGAGACCCTACGCGCTGGAATCCCGAGGAATTGCTATTGGCATCCTTATCTGCGTGCCACAAGCTTTGGTACCTTGGCATTTGCGCTGAAGCCGGGATCGTTGTGGTGGCCTACGAGGACAACGCTCAAGGGACAATGGTCGAGGAGAGCAACGGCGCTGGTCAGTTCACCTCAGTTATTTTGAGGCCGAAAGTGATCCTGGCACCGGGGTCTGAGATCGCTAAGGCTCAGACGCTGCACAAAATAGCTCACGAAAAATGCTTCATTGCTCGTTCGGTAAACTTTCCAGTAAGCCACGCACCCGAAATATCGATAAGCCCAACCACCTAGTTAATCAGAGATGGTGTCCGCTTAGTCGGGCACCATCTCAAAGTCTACGTAAATGCTTAGATGAAATTGCCGGAAGCTTACAACTCGGATTCTTAGCTCTACACTGCAAAAAAGGGCCCTTAAAGGGCCCTTTTTCACTCAAACCTGAATCACTTGGCTAGCCAAGACTCGACGGTGTCCGAACCATATTCAGCTTTCCATTCCTTCAAGCCTTTGTGATTCCCACCTTTGGTTTCGATGACCTCGCCAGTGTGCGGGTTTTTGTAGACCTTAACCTGACGAGCCTTACGAGTCCCTGGTTTGGATTCGACCACTGGAGCGCTGCGGCCAGCCTGAGGATCCAATAAGTTGATTACGTTAGACAGGCTGTAACCGTACTCAGCAAGAAGAGCGCGCAGCTTCTTTTCGAACTCTATTTCCTTTTTGAGGCCAGCATCCCCTTTCAGGGCTTCTAGGGCTTGTAGTTGCTCGGCCAGGTGTTTTTCGAGCTGGCGGAATTCAGCGAGCTTGGACATGTTTAGTCTCTCAGTAGTTAGTCCACTAACAATACACCAAACTCTGGAATTAGCCGCAAATCGTTTAGGTATCAGGTTCATGAGGAGCGATAACGAAGACCCGCACTGAGGAGTCTAGATTAGGAATCTCTAATTTATTGTTTCCTGTCAAAAGCGAAGTATTGAGGTCAACCTCTTTGAGGTATGGATTTGCCTACTAAATCTGGGCGATTAAACTTGGTATATACGAAACACTGCTCTAACAGCCAGCGAACGCTGAATCGCCCCTAGTTTCGTAGACATCTCCAAGCCTTAAAATGAGGCCCATTAGGAGGTGCCATGAGCAACCATCGATATCCCGAAGAATTCAAGATCCAGGCGGTCAACCAAGTGACCGAAAAGCAGCTTCCTGTCTCGGAGGTGGCTGCGCGATTGGGTGTGTCCGTGCACAGCCTGTATGCTTGGATTAAGCGCTACACCAAGCCTCAGGAGCAACGCGTTCAAGAGGACGATCAGAGTGCCGAGCTTCGTCGTCTGCGTGCCGAGCTAAAGCGAGTGACGGAGGAGCGAGACATCTTAAAAAAGGCCGCCGCGTACTTTGCCAAGGAGTGCGGCTGAAGTGCGCCTTTATTAAGCAGCTTGCCGGTGATTACTCCATTCGACGGCTTTGCCTGTCGCTGAAGGTTCATCCCAGCGGCTATTACGCGTGGCTATCTGAACCAAAATCTGCGCGAGCTAAGGACGATCAACGACTGCTTGGTTTGATCAAGCATTCTTGGCCGGAAAGCGGTGGTGTTTATGGTTATCGCAAAATTCATGATGACCTGCGCGAGGTTGGCGAAAGCTGCGGCCGCCATAGGGTGGCTAGGTTAATGCGCCTTGAGGGATTGCGTTCTCAGACTGGGTATCGGCGGCGACCAGGGAAATCTGGCGGCAAACCAGCGGTTGCCTCGCCAAATTTGCTGAAGCGCCAGTTCGATGTCCGAGAGCCCAACAAAGTCTGGGTCACCGACATCACCTACATTCGAACATATGAAGGCTGGCTGTATTTAGCCGTGGTGCTCGATTTGTTTTCACGCCAGGTTGTTGGCTGGTCAATGAAGCCACAAATGACCAGCGACTTAGCCATTGATGCGCTGCTGATGGCGGTTTGGAGGCGAAAACCGAAGCAAGAGGTGATGATTCACTCTGATCAGGGCAGTCAATACAGCAGTTCTGATTGGCGCAGTTTTTTAAAGGCCAACAACCTGATCGCCAGCATGAGTCGTCGAGGAAACTGCCACCACAATGCCGTAGCTGAGAGCTTCTTCCAGCTGCTAAAACGGGAGCGGATCAAGCGGAGAATTTACACCACACGAGAGGATGCTCGTGGTGATGCGTTCGATTATATCGAGATGTTTTACAACTCGAAGCGTCGTCATGGTTTCAACAATCAGCTGTCACCGGTAGAGTTTGAAAAGCGTTACACAGCGAGCTTGGAGAGTGTCTAGAAAAGCCGGGGCGATTCAGACATCTACAAAAGCACTTCCACAGAGACGTTGCTCGAAGCTAGAGGCAGAGCTGAAGGCTACATTAATGGCCTTGTGGACGCTGGGCATCTGTCGACGAGAGATACCGACCGTGACTACCTAATTTTGAGCATTGTCCAACGGAGGCGTGAATTTTTGCAGAAACTGCTGAACAACTTTGGCTATTAAACCAAGGTGAGCTATGAATCAATCCGATGGGAAAATGAGTCCCACCGGATAGCGGCAATTTGAAGCGCTCCGCACGTCAAACTCGGAGCGCGGTTGATCAAAACCGTAATTGCAATTCAGCGCTCATCAACTGCCATACAGTCATATCTCCACTGCGCTAGAGATCAAGTATTCAATCTTCTGATTTGAGACGTTCACATGATCGTAGCAACTTAAGAAAACTACGTCGCCCACCGCCGCGTTTGAAGCTAGCAACGAGGTAATTCCCCTCCTCCGTCTCCAAAAGCCAGAAACGTCCTTCTTTCCAAGCCTTTTGAATTTTCGTCGTGCAAATGATTCCGCCATTGGCTGTTAGATACGTCCCGTCTTCCTGAAAGTGATCGAAGAACACGCCAAGGCACATGTCTTCAATGATCACCGCATCGCTGATATAAGCCGTAATGGCCACGGTGTATTTTCGAAGACTCGCCTGTACAAGACGACTCAGTTGAAAGTCACTGAGATACTTACTATGAAATTCAATTTCAATGATTTCTGGCATCCGGCCAAAGCTCCAAAATTACACATTATGTATATGTGCTGACCGTCGATTATCCGGCTTTCATGGAAAAAGCAGCGCCAATGCTTGCCTCTTTTCTCAGACCTGAACCTAAAAGGAGGTAGACGGTACTCTTGGTTTCAAACATGCAGCCTTCAGTGAAAGATTTTCCGAAGTTACTGCGTACCCACATGGCTGACTGGAAACGACCTTTACTGTCTAGGACAATTTCGTGAGCGAAAAGCGTCATGAGAAGTAGACCAAGACTCGTAAGCTTTTCCCTTTCAACCGGCGTCACGGTGAGGTCGATTAAGATCCACTGTTTCACCACACAGAATGCTTTGCCTGGGAATGACTTTGCTGCCAAAGAGATTAGGTCTTCTTGAGAGCCCAGCCAGCCAGGCGATTCATCTCCGGTTCCGTAAAGTAACTGCGAGATTTCATTCAAAGTGACCATTCAAAAACCTTAGATTCACACTAAATATCAACCGCTCGAGCAGCTCATACCCGCTAGTTTTGATCTATCAGCTCCGAGCTGATGGAGGACACTGACGAGATCTATTCACCATCAAACCACCGCCAAGCATTCAGGATCGAAGCCTGTCCTTTGACTCGGATAACCGCGTGGATTGGAAACCACTCGGCACCCATTCTTGAGGAAGTCTGCTGCAAAATGCGTGTGCCCATGTATCCAAAGATCAGTCTTACTCAGTAACTCTGACCAATCGTTCGCATAGGCTGCAACCAGGTGTCCGGGGTGATCGTCACCTAGATGATCCAACGCTGGTGCATGGTGTGTGACCACCACGGTTTTACCGTCGAAGGGTTTATCGAGTTCCTGGGCTAACCAGCGGCGAGCCCTCATTGATTTAGCGACCAAATCGTCTGGACGTAAGCGCCTGTAATCCAAGTCGGCTCGAATCACCAAGAAATCGTTCATCGAATCCCAAGCAACGCGCTTTGCCGCAACCACATCACCCGTAGCCGAATAATCCGTCCAGGCAGTTGTGACCAAAAAGCGTGTGCCATCGAGAATGAGCATCTCGTTTTCAAGTACATGCACATGGGGCAATGCAGCTTCTTTCATCTTTCGCAATGTGTGACCTATGTGCCCGCCGTAATATTCGTGATTGCCACACACATAGATCACAGGGCACTGGAATGTGTCATTCGCCCATGAGACTCCACGCGATTTGATATTAATGTCGCCGGCGAGAATCACTACATCCGCGTCGCATGGGGCGGGATCGAACCTAGCGAACTCGAGGTGCAGGTCAGAGTAAATCTGAATTTTCATAACAGACCCAGTTTCGATTTAGTTGTACTTTGGATGCCGCTGCGGCGGCCGGCCTCCGAGCATGGCTCGCCTTGCAAGGAGAGGCTGCGTTTGCGTACTTGGATTAAAAAATCACTCGAATATCTTTGAGAGACTGAACGTCGATAAGACGGCCAGGCGCATCGGTATAAGCTTTTTCGTTTTCAACGTTGTGAAGGAAAACCCGACCTCCTGTTGAGTCATATCCGACCAGCAACCCCGAAAGCCCCTCCATATTCCATTTGCCGGCTTTGTTCATCCATCCAGGCGTAACGACCTGAATTTCGGCAACGACGAAGTCGCTGGTTTGTTTGGAAAGTATTTCTTCAAGCATATCGACGTCACTAATCATCATGGTGCGTGGCCACACCTTGCCATACAAGCACTCTTCAATAACGACGTGATACCAAGGATGAGCCAAGTGGCGTTCAAATATCCGCCAGTTTGAATAACCATCCCCAAAGATATTAGGGGTGCCCTCGGCAAAGGCTTCGTGACTTCTAAACATTTCACATTCCCGTGAATCTACAGACCGCAGTTGCAGCTGACATCATTGATAAAGAGATAGTATCGCGGCGAGACGGGCTGACTTTTCGTCGCCGTCTCCCATCAAAACGTACACAGTATTTTTGGTTTCAAAGAGAAAGCCATCTTGGAATGAAATGGCCATGGTGCTGCGCACCCGATTTCCGTAATCGAAGCGTCCTCGGCTGTCTAGGATGACTTTTTCGGCGAAAACAAAGAGCGGCAGGTGGCCATGAACGTGGATTTTGGTGAGATCCCCATCGCTCGCTATCGCGCGCACGATTGTCCACTGCTGGACGATGCAAAAACCTTTGTTTGGAAAGCGGGTCTGCGCGATATGAATTAGTGCTTCTTGGCTTTCTCCAGATCCAGGGCGTGGCTCTCCGGGGGTAGAGAGGAGCTAGCTGGCTGCCTGGATTTCTTCGAATCCCATCCTTAATTCCCGTCAATACATGTCATATGTTTAAGCGCATCACCGTTAGGAAAACTCACGGAAGAAACACTACCTCGGACATTGCCTTCTCATGAGTGACGAAAACAATCGACCCGCAATAGGGATTATATGACGTGTTATGGTTCGACGCAATGTGGCTTTATCCTCTGTTTTGTAGAGGATCATAAATGTCTCTCAGCGAAGCATTTGCGGCCGTTGTCCGGGCCTTGAGACAGAAATCAGGAATGTCCCAGGACGACCTACCTTTAATTGATCGCTCTTATCTAAGCCGCGTGGAGCGCGGCAAAGGGAACGTTTCGATCGAAATGCTTTTGAAAATTTCAAAAATGCTGGACGCTGAGCCCACAGTTCTAATGCTCCTAACAACTTCTTTGCTTTCTGAGGAGGCTACAGATGTGGCATTGGAGCGGATCTCGAGGAAGCTAGAGACACTGAAAGACAGTGGGGTGATCGAGCTGATCTCCAGCGGAGGTAGACCAAGCCAACAAGGAAGACCTTCCAACCTCGCTGCGAGTGAAAGACTAAAACTTGCTCCACAGCTTAAGCAAAAAGGACTATCGAATTCAGAGATAGCTCGAGAATTGGACGTTTCTAAGTCAACAGTGCAACGTTATCTAGCCAAGGCGGCTCATTAACGGTAAGCGCTGTCTAAGCCTAAAGGCTTTGACACTAAAAAAATGTCTCTTCACAAAAGCGTTCCGCGCAGAGCTGACCAACCCTTCCAGCCAATCCTGAAGGCTTTTGATCGCCGCCGCTCACTAAGAAAAGCAAAATTCTCCGCAGATTAAGGCGTTCAAAAATCAGAGGCTACTCCTGAGCCCCCCCTTCTGCGGAAATTCTCCGCGCCAGTCTTCACCCCCTCATCGCTATGCGTAGATGCTGGCTTGACCTCATGCGGCGCACTCGTCCAGGCCTTATCTGAAACCAATCGAATCTGCTGTCCATTTCAATCCTAAAAAAATGGACAAATCCGTTTGAGCCCAAAGCGTTGATTTAGTGGGCTTTCAGCTGTCCATTTTTTTCTTACCTCACTATTACAGAACTTTGACAAGAGGCTATCTCCCGATGAGGCTCTCGAGCGACTTAGCTTAGAGGTGAGGAATCTCATTGATCTGGGTGTGGTAAACGGATTGTCGGAGCAATTCGCTGACGGCACACTCATACCCATCAAGGCTGGCCCGCGCTCATCTCCCGCAAAAATAGAAGCCCTGCTTCGTTGCCGCGCGCAGGGGATGACGCAGAAAGATGTTTCTGAAGCGCTTGGAATTCCTACGTCAACTGTTAATCGGATTTGGCGGATGCTGAAATAGGCAGACATCGAACGGCAGTAAAGGAAGGCGGTTCCTATGGGCACAAATGCTCATATGGGGTTTAATCCATAATAGCCTTCCGCTGCGCCCTCTCCACAAAATCACTCGCATCTGTAGGTAGCATCACCCTGTTTCTGAGTAGAGGCAATTTAAAGTGCCGTTCGAGTGACGGCGCGAGATGGCAACACTGAAATGTAAACCCTGAACCCCCCTAAATACGGACGTTTTACTCTTTTCAGCACCCGAATTTATGACCTACAGAAGCGATGAGCTATCCCCAGGTTTACATAGCTGGCGAGAAAAGTCTTCGAGGGGGCTTGTTTACGTTTTTAATATAGGGCAGGCTATCAACAGAATAAACCAGAATATCAACCTTCTAAAAAGCTAGCATTTCTGGGGATTCAAGGTTTATGAAACTGTAGACTCATAGAATTAGCCTAACCTGCACCATGTTTACATTGGTTAGGCTTCCGAAATAGTATGCGGGTAAAGCGGTCACACAACACCACTGCGCCACGGGCCAGGGCCGGGCGAATGACTTCGGCCAGATGCTGGGCACGAGCGGCGAACACCAGCAACAGCTCGGTATCGGCGCTCATGGCGTCATCACTGGGAGTCAGCAGCAGCTCGCGGATACGCTCGGCCAAGGGTGTGCCGCCGGGCTCACGAGTTAGCACCACGTCGATACCTTCGGCGCGCAAACGCTCTGCCAGGTATTCACGGTTGGTACTTTTGCCCGCGCCTTCGGGGCCTTCCAGAGTAATAAACAAGCCAGTCACAGGCAGCAATCCTTAATCAGTGTCTTTCGGGCCTTGCGCCTCGACCGGGGTGCTCACCGGTTCAGTCGCAGGGGTCGGCGCGGGGCTAGAACGGTAATCGGCCCGACGCTTGATCTGGAACTCACGCACCGCAGCGTTGTGCGCATCCAGATCATCAGAGAACGTGTGGCTGCCATCGCCCTTGGCCACAAAGTACAGGCTGGTACCACTGACCGGGTGCAAGGCGGCATTGATCGCTTCACGCCCGACCATGGCTATAGGTGTCGGCGGTAAACCGGGGATGGTGTAGGTGTTGTACGGCGTTGGCTCGCGCAAATGGGCGCGGGTCAGCTTGCCGTTGTAGCGCTCACCCAGACCGTAGATCACTGTAGGATCGGTTTGCAGCGGCATGCCGATCTTCATCCGGCGCACAAAAACCCCGGCAATCTGCCCACGCTCCTGTGGCACACCGGTTTCTTTCTCCACCAGTGAGGCCATGATCAGTGCCTGATACGGGTTAGCGTAAGGCACACTTGGGTCACGCTGCTCCCACTCCTGGGCCAGCACCTTCTCCAGACGATCGTAGGCTTTTTCCAGCAACTGCGCGTCGGTCATGCCGCGCACAAAGCGATAGGTGTCAGGAAAGAATCGCCCTTCAGGGAACTCCCCCTCATGCCCAAGCCTGGCCATGACTTCGCTGTCGCTCAGGCCGTCGAGGGTCTGTTCGATTTTTTCGTGTTTGGCCAAGGCGCTGCGCACCTGGCGAAAGTTCCAGCCTTCGACCAGGGTCAGGCTGTACTGCACCACTTCACCACGCTGCCACACACCGATCAGCTCCTGGGCAGTCATGCCCGGAGTCATGCGGTATTCACCGCTGTGCAAGGGCTGGCCTTCAAGGTTGAAGCGCCAGTACAGGCGCAGCCAAAAGGCGTCCTGCAGGGTACCGTCAGCTTCCAGGCGATTAAACGTGCCGGTCGGCGTGGCGCCAGCCGGAACGTCGAGCAGTTGCTCCTGCGTCAGCTTGAGCGGTTGTTCCAGCGCCGAATTGAGCTTCCAGGCACCGGCGCCCAGCAACAGGCCCGCCAGCACCAGACCCATCTGCAGCAGCACCAAGATTTTACGTTTCACGAATCAGACATCCAGTAAGGTGCGAGCAATGCCTTGCAGTTTACGGGTGAGCGGCCCCACCGGCCAGCTCAGGTCTGCAAAAGCGCGCACGGGCCAGATGCCATACACGCTGTTGCAGAGGAAGAGTTCATCGGCCTGTTGCAGTTGCGCAAGGCTGATATCAGTGACATGACAAGGGATACCCAGGCGCCCGGCCTCAGCCAGCAGGGCAGCGCGCATTACACCTGCCACACCACAACGCTGCAGGTCAGCGGTGATCAGGGCCCCGTCACGCACCATAAACAGGTTGCTGAATACACCTTCAATCACTCGCCCCGAAGTGTCGCGCATCAAGCCCTCGGCATAGCCCGGGTCTTGCCATTCGGATCGCGCGATCACCTGTTCGAGTCGATTGAGATGCTTGAGCCCCGCCAGCAGCGGTTGCTCGGCCAGACGGGTGGCACAGTCAAACAGCACGATACCCTGCTGCCCATGGGCTTCAGGGTAGGCCGCTGGCGGACTGGCTTGCAGAATTCTTCGAGGCAAGGCCCCGGGGGATACGCCGTAACCACGCAGGCTGTCGCCGCGGGTCAGGATAAGCTTGAGCACGCCTTCGCCCATTGCCTGGGCATAGGCCAGCAATTCGCTGCGGATCAAAGAATGATCCGCAGCAATGGCCAGCCGGGAACAACCGAGTGCCAGGCGCTGCAAGTGCAGCTCCAGCAGCAAGGGGGTGCCGGCCTTGACCGCGATGGTCTCGAACAGACCATCGCCGTAGGCCAGCCCACGGTCTTTCAGCGACGCCAGGGCGCTCGCCGGTTGACCGTCGACCCAGCTTTGCATCAGTCGGCGAACCGGCGGAACACCAGCGAACCGTTGGTGCCACCAAAACCGAACGAGTTGGACAACACCACGTCGATCGGCATTTCACGCGCAGTGTGCGCCACGAAATCCAGATCACAGCCTTCATCAGGCTCGTCGAGGTTGATAGTCGGCGGGGCAACCTGGCTGTTGATCGCCAGCACGCTGAAAATCGCCTCAACCGCGCCCGCCGCGCCCAACAGGTGACCAGTCATCGACTTGGTCGAACTCACGGCCAGCTTGTAAGCGTGATCACCGAATACCGACTTGATCGCCGAAACTTCTGCCAGGTCCCCAGCAGGCGTCGAAGTGCCGTGGGCGTTGATGTATTGCACCTCATCAGCGCTGATCCGGGCGTCGCGCAAGGCATTGGTGATGCAACGCGCAGCGCCCGCACCATCGGCCGGAGGCGAGGTCATGTGGAAGGCGTCACCGCTCATGCCAAAACCGATCAGCTCGGCGTAGATGGTCGCACCTCGCGCCTTGGCGTGCTCAAGCTCTTCAAGCACCAATGCACCGGCACCGTCAGACAATACAAAACCGTCACGGCCTTTGTCCCATGGACGGCTGGCGCGGGTCGGATCGTCGTTGCGGGTCGACAGCGCCCGTGAGGCACCAAAGCCACCCATGCCCAGACCGCAGGCGGCCATTTCGGCACCGCCGGCAATCATTACATCGGCTTCGCCGTAGGCAATGTTGCGCGCCGCCATGCCGATACAGTGCGTACCCGTGGTACAGGCTGTAGCAATGGCGTAGTTAGGCCCCTGTGTACCCAAGTGGATAGACAGAAAACCGGAAATCATATTGATGATCGAACCGGGCACGAAGAACGGAGAAATCCGTCGCGGGCCTTGCTCGTGCAGGGTACGGCTGGTTTCCTCGATATTGGTCAAACCGCCAATACCCGAACCCATTGCCACACCGATGCGCTCACGGTTGGCGTCGGTAACTTCCAGGCCGGAATTGCGCACAGCCTGAAACCCGGCTGCCAGACCGTATTGAATAAACAGGTCAAGTTTTCGAGCTTCTTTGACGGAGAGGTAATCCTCAACGTTAAAGCCCTGTACCGAGCCGCCAAAACGGGTGGAATAGGCAGAAAGATCCGTGTGTTCGATCAGACCAATGCCACTTCGGCCTGCCAGAATGCCTTGCCAGGTGCTCGGAACATCTGCACCCAGTGGCGACAACATCCCCATACCGGTGACTACGACGCGTCTACGCGACACAGCACTCTCCTTTATTCTATTGACGACACTTTGCATCACACCTAAAGAAAAAACCGCACGCCAGAGCGGCAGTGCGGTTTTTCCATGACAGCGAGCAACGATTACAAACTATTACGCCTGGTGGCTAGTAACGTAGTCGATTGCTGCTTGTACAGTAGTGATCTTTTCAGCTTCTTCGTCAGGAATCTCAGTCTCGAATTCCTCTTCCAGAGCCATCACAAGCTCAACGGTGTCAAGGGAGTCGGCACCCAGGTCTTCAACGAAGGAAGCGGCATTGGTCACTTCTTCTTCTTTAACGCCCAGTTGCTCGGCAACGATTTTCTTGACGCGCTCTTCGATGGTGCTCATACCTTGTTTTCACTCCTAATGGACAAATTCAGGCAGCTGGCCAGTGGGCAAGTGTATCGAAAGCCTTTTCAGTTTTTCAACTGAAAGCTTTGCACGCACACCGCAACAACCGGCTGCCTATAAATAGATTGCAGCTTTATAACGGATTTTAGACAGCTCGTATGACATTTTTTTGAAGCAATCCGTCACATTTAACTCATGTACATCCCGCCGTTGACCGGGATTGTAGCCCCAGTCACGTAGGCTGCACCGTCGGATGCCAGGAAAGCGACCACGTTTGCGATCTCTTGAGCCTGGCCCAGACGGCCCAGCGGAATCTGCGTCTGCAAGGCTTCGCGCTGTGCTTCTGGCAACTCACGGGTCATATCGGTATCGATAAAACCTGGAGCGACCGAGTTGACAGTGATCGAGCGCGAGCCCACTTCACGTGCCAGCGCACGGCTGAAACCTTCCAGGCCTGCCTTGGCGGCGGCGTAGTTTACTTGGCCTGCGTTGCCCATGGCACCCACAACAGAGCCAATATTGATAATTCGTCCCCAACGGGCCTTGGTCATGCCGCGCAAAACCCCCTTGGACAGGCGATACAGACTGTTCAGGTTGGTATCGATGACATCATGCCATTCGTCATCTTTCATGCGCATCATCAGGTTATCGCGGGTGATACCGGCATTATTGACCAGAATCGCCGGCGCACCGAACTGCTCCTGGATGCTTGCCAGTACCGCAGCAACCGATTCGCTGCTGGTGACATTGAGTTCCATGCCAGTGCCCTGAACAGCGTTTTCTTTCAGGGTGGCAGCAATGCGCTCGGCACCGGCAGCCGTGGTGGCGGTGCCGATGACTACGGCGCCCTGACGACCCAACTCCAATGCGATCGCCTGGCCAATGCCACGGCTTGCGCCCGTTACCAGTGCAACTTTACCTTGCAAGCTCATGCAGGCTTCTCCTGATTCAGACCAGAGCCAATCGCGCAGCGGCGAAGGCATCCGGGGTATTCAAATTGTGAGTGGTAACGCCTTCGGCGCAACGCTTGCTGATGCCCACCAGGACTTTGCCCGGGCCGCATTCAACCAGATCAACCGGACCTGCGGCAGCCAGCGCCTGCACCGACTCAACCCAGCGCACAGGCTTGTACAGCTGCTCAAGCAAATCGCGCTTGAGGGTTGGCAAATCAGCGGCAACAGCAGCACTGACGTTCTGCACCAGCGCGATGCTTGGCATTTTCCATTCAATCGCTTCGATCGATTCAGCAAAACGCTCGGCAGCAGGACGCATCAGCTCGCAGTGCGAAGGCACGCTCACCGGCAACGGCAAGGCACGCTTGGCGCCCTTGGCCTTGCACAGCTCCATGGCGCGCTCGACAGCCGCCTTGGCCCCGGCAATCACTACCTGGCCCGGCGAGTTGAAGTTGACCGCGCTGACCACTTCGCCCTGCTCAGCTTGCGCACAGGCAGCCAGTACGTCGGCATCTTCCAGCCCCAGGATCGCCGCCATGGCGCCCTGCCCGGCCGGTACGGCCTCCTGCATCAACTGACCACGACGCTCGACCAGTTTGACCGCTTCGGCCAATGTCAGGCATTCGGCGGCCACCAGCGCGCTGTACTCGCCCAGGCTGTGGCCGGCAACGAAATCAGGGCGTTTGCCACCTTCGGCCAGCCACAGACGCCACAAGGCAATCGAGGCCGTGAGAATGGCAGGCTGGGTAATGTCAGTTTGATTGAGCTTCTCTGCAGGACCTTCCTGGATCAGCGCCCACAGATCGTAACCCAGGGCAGCAGAAGCTTCTTTGAATGTTTCCAGGACCAGCGGATGTTCCGCGCCCAACTCGGCCAACATGCCGAGGGACTGCGAACCCTGCCCTGGAAAGACGAATGCGAGGGATGTAGACATGTAACAAGCCCCTAATGATCTTGTCGTCGGAGAATTGACGTCCCACCATAGTGGACGCAAGAAACTGACAGTTGGATGGCTGATTGGACCGAGCGGTCACATTTAAGCACTCGCCCGGCAAAACGCCTACGGTAACAATCCTTCCAGGCGTCCATACAAACGCTTTGGCAGGTCTTCATGGATTTCAATCAGCGCGCGCTCTATCGCACTTTGAAAGCCCTGAGCACCTGCCGAACCGTGACTCTTGACCACAATGCCCTGCAACCCGAGAAAGCTCGCACCATTATGCCGCGCCGGGGCCAGATCGGCCTGCAGGCGCCGCATCAGCGGCAATGCCAGCACCCCCACAAAACGACTGAACAGGTTACGTCTGAATACAGCTTCAAGCCGACCCGTAATCATCGTCGCCAGGCCTTCGCTGGACTTGAGCATGATATTGCCGACAAAACCGTCACACACCACCACATCCGCCTCGCCACGGTACACCCCGTCACCTTCGACAAAACCGATGTAATGCAGCCCCGGCGCAGCCTGCAACAATGCTGCTGCTTCCTTGACCTGCTGATTACCCTTGACGTCTTCGGTGCCGATATTGAGCAAGGCAACTCGCGGACGACGCACACCCAGCGCCTGCGCCGCCACCGAGCCCATCACCGCAAACTGGAACAACTGCGCAGCCGTACAATCGACATTCGCCCCCAAATCCAGCAACTGACAGTAGCCGGTCTGGGTCGGCACCGCCGCCACCATCGCCGGACGGTCAATGCCCGGCAAAGTCTTGAGCACATGCCGCGACAATGCCATCAGCGCACCGGTATTGCCGGAACTGACACAGGCTTGCACCTTGCCATCACGGAGCAACTCCAGAGCGACACGCATGGAAGAGTCAGGCTTGCTGCGCAGGGCGTGGGAAGGCCGCTCATTCATGGCAATGACTTCTGCAGCAGGGGTAATCGTCAGGCGCGAGCGATCCACAGCCGAATGGCCGGCAATCAGAGCTTCAAGTACGGAGGGTTGACCGACTAGGGTCAGATGTAACGAGGGAGTAGCAGACAAGCAGGCAATACAGGCCTGAACAATGCTGCGGGGACCGAAGTCCCCGCCCATTGCGTCGATCGCGATGACCTGAGCGGACAAGTGATTACTCGTCAGCGCCCTTGTCGATCACTTTACGACCACGGTATACGCCTTCTGGCGATACGTGGTGACGCAGGTGAATTTCACCGGTGGTTTTTTCTACAGACAGAGTGCTAGCCGAAAGAGCATCGTGCGAACGACGCATGTCACGGGCAGAGCGGGATTTTTTGTTCTGCTGAACAGCCATAATTGATTAACTCCTAAACGTTTGGGTCACGCTTTAACTGCGCCAATACACTGAACGGGTTGGACCGCGTTACCTCGTCCTCGCCTGGTTCGGGCTCATCGAGACCCGCCGGCTGCTGGCATTCTTCCGGATGATGAGCAGGCACAATGGGCAAGGCGAGCAAAAGCTCCTCCTCGATCAGTGCATGCAGATCCAATGGATCTTCGCCCAGTTCCAGCACGTCATAACCTTTCGGTAACGACTGGGTATTCGCACCCTCTTTCACCACAGCATAACTGCATTCGCTGTGGATCGGCAGGGTGACCAGCTCAAGACAACGCTGGCAAACCATCTTGACCTCGACGTCGATGGAACTGTGTATTACCACAGATCTACGTTCGTCGCGCTCAAAAACAAATTTAGCCTGGACCGTTCCAACATCGTCGGAAAGCGGATCGCAGAGTCTCTCCAAATCAGCCAGCAACACTTCACCTTGAAGGGTAGTGCCACGATCAGCCAATTTGCGCGGGTCAACGTGAGGTGGAATCGGGTCATTCAACATAGGCGCAGCATTCTAGGGAGGACCCCTTCACGTGTCAAAGGAAATTGTGTCTGTGCGACATTGCGTACGAGCATTAGAATCGTCAACTGCCTACAGGAGTCGCGCATGCTACCTTTATTACTCGCTTCAAGCTCGGTTTATCGCCGCGATTTATTGTCTCGCCTGTGCCTGCCCTTCAGTTGCAGTTCGCCGGACATCGACGAAAGCCACCGCCCGGGCGAGAGCGCCGTCGAACTGGTCAAACGCCTGTCCCTGGAAAAAGCCCGGGCACTGGCCGCCAGCCATCCGAATCATCTGATCATTGGTTCGGACCAGGTCGCCGTACTCGACGGCCAGATCATCGGCAAGCCTCACACCCACACCAAGGCACATCAGCAACTGACGAGTGCCAGCGGCGCCAGTGTCAGCTTCCTGACCGGCCTGACCCTGCTCAACAGCCGCACAGGCCACCACCAGACTGACTGCATCCCCTTCACCGTGCACATGCGCACGCTAAGCGCGGAGCAGATTGAACGCTACCTGCTCGCTGAACAGCCCTACGACTGCGCTGGCAGCTTTAAAGCGGAAGGGCTGGGCGTAAGCCTGTTCCAACGCACCGAAGGCGATGACGCCACCAGCCTGGTCGGCCTGCCACTGATTCGCCTGGTGGATATGCTGCTAGCTGAAGGCGTTAATATCCCCTAGATGTGAAAGAACATGCGTAGCAGCTGCCGAGGGACGAAGGCTGCGCTCGGCGGCGAAGCCGTCGTAAAACCCGAATACGCGGGCGACCTGAAACACCTCGCTACCTGACTTTACGACGGCTTCGCCGCCGAACGCAGCCTCGTTCCTACGGCAGCTGCTATGTATGGACTCGCCCCCACTGTCTACCTGCTTTTAAAAAACTGCCGCCCCGTTGCATCTATGTATTAGGCCTATTCGAGGAAGCCGTC
>NZ_JBUZTQ010000040.1:0-40153 GCF_055408445.1 Pseudomonas sp. B414
GAATGATCGCGCGCTCTTCAACGCTGAGTTCGGAATAGGACATAGGGGCAGCACCGTACCGGAAAGGTCAGGTGTTGCACTCAGTTTTCGCGGCCGCCACGTATTAATCCCTGACAACCCCTCTGGAGTGAGGCTTTCAGGAAGCGTCATAAAAATACGTCATCGCGACCTTCCCCGCTCTATCAACAATGGAATGTAGTAATGCCCTGATCTATGTCAAATGGCTTGAATATCAATGGACTTAACTTTGAAGCCTCACTTCTCCTGGACTGGAGTTACTACAAATGTCTGATACCCCTGGAAAACTGCGACTGGGTGCGTTGGTTGCTCTGGTAGTCGGTTCAATGATTGGCGGCGGTATTTTTTCATTGCCGCAAAACATGGCCGCCAGTGCCGATGTGGGTGCAATCCTGATCGGTTGGGCCATCACTGCAGTCGGTATGCTGACCCTCGCTTTTGTGTTCCAAACCCTCGCCAACCGCAAACCTGACCTCGACGGCGGCGTCTATGCCTACGCCAAGGCTGGCTTCGGCGATTACATGGGTTTCTCGTCCGCCTGGGGGTACTGGATCAGTGCCTGGCTGGGTAACGTCGGTTACTTCGTACTGCTGTTCAGTACCTTGGGTTACTTCTTCCCGATCTTCGGCGAAGGCAACACCCCCGCCGCCATCATCGGTGCCTCGATCCTGCTCTGGGCCGTACATTTCCTGGTACTGCGCGGGATTAAGGAAGCAGCGTTCATCAACCTGGTAACCACCGTTGCCAAGGTCGTACCGCTGGTGCTGTTTATCCTGATTGCCATCTTCGCGTTCAAGCTGGACATCTTTACCAGTGACATCTGGGGGGTGAAAAACCCGGATCTGGGCAGCGTGATGGACCAGGTGCGTAACATGATGCTGGTCACCGTCTGGGTGTTTATCGGTATCGAAGGCGCCAGCATCTTCTCTTCCCGTGCCGAAAAACGTTCGGACGTGGGTCGGGCCACCGTGATCGGCTTTATCACCGTACTGCTGTTGCTGGTACTGGTGAACGTGCTGTCGCTGGGCATCATGACTCAGCCTGAACTGGCGAAACTGCAGAACCCTTCGATGGCGGCCGTGCTTGAGCATGTGGTCGGTCACTGGGGTGCAGTACTGATCAGCGTTGGCTTGATCATCTCGCTGCTGGGTGCCCTGCTGTCCTGGGTCCTGCTGTGCGCCGAGATCATGTTCGCTGCGGCCAAGGACCACACCATGCCGGCCTTCCTGAAAAAGGAAAACGCCAACCATGTACCGGTCAACGCCCTGTGGCTGACCAACGCCATGGTGCAACTGTTCCTGATCATCACCCTGTTCTCGGCCAGTACTTATCTGTCGCTGATCTACCTGGCGACCTCGATGATCCTGGTGCCTTACCTCTGGTCGGCGGCTTACGGCTTCCTCCTGGCGGTGCGTGCCGAGACTTACGAGAACGCCCTGGCAGAGCGCAAGAAAGACCTGATCATCGGTGGTATCGCACTCATCTACGCCATCTGGCTGATCTATGCCGGCGGCCTCAAGTACCTGCTGCTCTCGGCCCTGCTGTACGCACCTGGCGCGATTCTGTTCGCCAAGGCCAAGCGTGAAAGTGGCCAGCCGGTTTTCACCAATATCGAGAAAGTGATTTTTGCCGCAGTCGTGATCGGCGCCCTGGTGGCTGCCTATGGTCTCTACGACGGTTTCCTGACCCTGTAACAACCTGTTTTTGTACTTTGGAGGATGACTGTAATGACCACGGAAAAAGTGAAATACGGCGTGCATTCCGAAGCCGGTAAGCTGCATAAGGTTATGGTGTGTTCCCCAGGCCTGGCTCACCAGCGCCTGACCCCAAGCAACTGTGATGAACTGCTGTTCGATGATGTGCTGTGGGTCAACCAGGCCAAGCGTGACCACTTTGACTTCGTTACCAAGATGCGCGATCGCGGCATCGATGTGCTGGAAATGCACAACCTGCTGACCGACATTGTTGCCATTCCGGAAGCACTGGACTGGATCCTGGACCACAAAGTGACCCCCAATCAGGTGGGTGTGGGCCTGGTCAACGAAGTCAAAGCCTGGATCAAGAGCCTTGAACCACGCCAGGCGGCCGAATACCTGATCGGCGGCGTGTCGGCTGACGATCTGCCGGACAGCTTCGGTGGCAAGACCATCCAGATGTTCCGTGACTTCCTCGGTCACACCAGCTTTATCCTGCCACCGCTGCCCAACACCCAGTTCACCCGTGACACCACCTGCTGGATCTACGGTGGTGTGACACTGAACCCGATGTACTGGCCAGCACGTCGTCAGGAAACCCTGCTGACCACGGCGATCTACAAGTTCCACCCCGAGTTCACCAACGCCGAATTCCAGATCTGGTACGGCGACCCGACAGTCGACCACGGCAACGCCAGCCTTGAAGGCGGCGACGTGATGCCGGTAGGCAACGGTGTGGTACTGATCGGTATGGGCGAACGCACTTCGCGTCAGGCCATCGGCCAACTGGCGCTGAACCTGTTCAAGAACAAGGCAGTAGAACGCATCATCGTGGCCGGCATGCCGCGCTCCCGCGCCGCGATGCACCTGGACACCGTGTTCAGCTTCTGCGACCGCGACCTGGTCACCATCTTCCCTGAAGTGGTGAAACAGATTGTTGCCTTCTCCCTGTATCCGGATGACAAGAAACAAGGCGGCATCGATGTACGACGCGAAGAAGGCAGCTTCCTCGAAGTTGTGGCACACGCCCTGGGCCTGAAAAAACTGCGCGTCGTCGAAACCGGCGGCAACTCCTTCGCGGCAGAACGCGAACAGTGGGACGACGGCAACAACGTGGTGGCGCTGGAACCTGGCGTGGTGATCGGCTACGACCGCAACACCTACACCAACACCTTGCTGCGCAAGGCTGGCGTTGAAGTCATCACCATCAGCGCATCGGAGCTTGGCCGCGGCCGTGGCGGCGGTCACTGCATGACCTGCCCGATCATTCGCGACCCAATCGACTATTAATTCACTCAAATGATTGCTTGCGCCGACCCCCATAAGGGGCGGCGCAAGCCGGTTATCGACAAACCCAGGAGATCCCCATGGCGTTTAACATGAAAAACCGCAGCTTGCTGAGCCTTGTGCACCACACTCCACGTGAGCTGCACTATCTGCTGGATCTGTCCCGCGATCTCAAGCGCGCCAAGTACACCGGTACTGAAGAGCCGCACTTGAAAGGCAAAAACATTGCGCTGATCTTCGAAAAAACTTCGACCCGCACCCGTTGCGCGTTTGAAGTGGCGGCCCACGACCAGGGCGCCCACGTGACTTACATCGACCCGGTTTCTTCGCAGATCGGCCACAAAGAAAGCATGAAAGACACCGCCCGCGTTCTGGGCCGCATGTTTGACGCCATCGAGTACCGTGGTTTTGAACAAGCCATCGTCGAAGAACTGGCCAAGTACGCTGGCGTACCGGTATTCAACGGCCTGACCGCTGAATTCCACCCGACGCAAATGATCGCCGACGTGCTGACCATGCGCGAGCACAGCGACAAGCCGCTGCATAACATCAGCTACGCGTACCTGGGCGATGCCCGCAACAACATGGGTAACTCGCTGCTGCTGATCGGCGCCAAACTGGGCATGGACGTGCGTATTGCCGCACCAAAAAGCCTGTGGCCAGAAGAGTCGTTCGTTAAACAATGCCAGGAATTCGCCAAGGAAAGCGGTGCCAAAATCACCCTGACCGAAGACCCGAAAGCCGCAGTCAAAGGCGTGGACTTTATCCACACCGACGTCTGGGTATCGATGGGCGAGCCGGTTGAAGCCTGGAACGACCGTATCAAGCTGCTGCTGCCTTACCAGGTCAACAGCGACATGATCAAAGCGGCTGAAAACCCTCGTGTGAAGTTCATGCACTGTCTGCCTGCGTTCCACAACTGTGAAACCAAGGTCGGCAAGGATGTGGCCGAGCACCATCCAAACCTGAAAAACGGTATTGAAGTGACCGAAGAAGTGTTTGAGTCCCCGGTCAACATTGCTTTCGAGCAAGCTGAAAACCGCATGCACACCATCAAGGCGATCCTGGTAGCGGCCCTGGCCGATATCTAAGCCTGGCCCACAGTAGATGTGTGAACACACATCTACTGTGGGAGCGAGCAGGCTCGCTCCCATATAAGGCGCTCCTACACTTCTATAAGGACATCTTCTATGCGTATCGTCGTTGCACTGGGCGGTAACGCCCTCTTGCGTCGCGGCCAGCCCATGACCGCCGAGAACCAGCGCGAAAACATCCAGACCGCCACCGCCCAAATCGCTCGCATTGCCCACGGCAACGAGCTGGTCGTGGCCCACGGTAACGGCCCCCAGGTCGGTCTGCTGTCACTGCAAGCCGCCGCTTATACCGCAGTCGCCCCCTACCCGCTGGACGTGCTCGGAGCTGAAACCGAGGGCATGATCGGCTACATGATCGAACAGGAACTGGGCAACCTGCTGCCGTCCGAAATGCCTTTCGCCACCCTGCTGACCCAGGTGGAAGTCGACCCCAAAGACCCGGCATTCCAGAACCCGACCAAACCCATTGGCCCGGTGTATACCGAAACCGAAGCCAAGAGCCTGGCCGCAGAAAAAGGCTGGAGCATCGCCCCGGACGGCGACAAGTTCCGCCGTGTGGTCGCCAGCCCGAAACCCAAGCGCATCTTCGAGATCCGCCCGATCAAATGGCTGCTGGAAAAAGGCACCATCGTGATTTGCGCGGGCGGTGGCGGCATCCCCACCATGTATGGCGAAGATGGCAAGCTGCGCGGCATCGAAGCGGTGATCGACAAGGATCTGGCCTCCTCCCTGCTGGCCCAGCAGCTGGACAGCGATCTGTTGGTGATCGCCACCGACGTTAATGCCGCCTTTATCGACTGGGGCAAGCCAACCCAGAAAGGCATCGCCCAGGCCCACCCTGACGAACTGGAAAAGCTCGGTTTCGCCTCAGGCTCAATGGGGCCAAAAGTCGAAGCGGCTTGCGAGTTTGCCCGTAAAACCGGCAAAACCGCAGTGATCGGCGCACTGGCGGATATCGAAGCAATCGTTCAAGGTAAGGCCGGTACTCGGGTCAGCACCGAAAAACCAGGTATCACCTACTTCTGAACCTCGGGGCAGGCCCTGGGGTCTGCCCTTTTCCCATAGCTCAAGGAGTCACCCTATGGCCTCGTTCGAACCCGGTCACCTGCATATCCACCGCGAACCGCTGCAACCAGGCGATTTCGGGTATGACATCAAGATCGATTACCAGGTCGTTCAGGATCCCAAGGAAGGCAAGTCGATGCAGTTCGACATGCACGGGCAGATCAACCAAAAGGACTTCAAGGAGACCTTCACGCTGCCCAAGGACATGGCCTACAACTTTGCCCATGACGCATTCCGGCTTGCCGTCAAACACGGCATCCCGAAAACCGCTGACATCCGTTCGATGCACGGGTACTACGACAAGATGTTTGCCGACGTCCTGGCCCAGCTCAACCACAAGCCCGGCGACCCGATCAAACCTGAGCATCTTGATTAACCCGATTAACCCGTAGATACCGTCTTGACCCTCATCGCGCAAGCGCAATGCCAGGGTCAATTCGCTATGACCTTTTTGTGTAGGGCTCTGTATTTAACTGGCTCAATGAGTACATATCCGGCATTTTTATATAACTGAAATATTGGTTTCGCTTTTACAGCGAGGCACTTTTGTCAAACAGCCACACAAGTACCCAAAAAGGCCTTGCCCCATCGTACGGCCTTCGCTGCGCTCAGGTTCCCTCGCTCCGGTCCTGCTCCGTGGGCACGCCGCCACGGGCCATCCATGGCCCATCGCGGCTCTCCCGGCATCCATGCCGGTCGCCCCACTCCACAGAACCTCCACTCGGCCTCCCGGAGGGCAGTAGATCAAGAGCCGCCGAGGCGGCCGACCGGCCGGCCTGATTGGAGGTAGTACGTGTATCTGTCCAAGATTGCTTTTGCTTTTGCTTTTGCTTTTGTAATGCGATTGTTCAGACAACGCGAATGCCCATCACAGAAGGCCGAACGCAGGTGCTGTTATGGGGGTGGCGCGGCAGGACGCCGCGCCAGCCGCGATGGGCCATGGATGGCCCATCGCGGCGTGCCCCCATAACAGTGCCGGAGTGAGGGAACCGTCGAGCCCAGGCGAGGCGGCCGTATGGTAGGGCAAGGCCTTTTTGCTTACTTTTGTGGCTGTTTGACAAAAGTGAGCCGCCGTAAGGGCGGAACCCGTAGAAAGCCGTGATACATCGAATGGATATGTACTCGGGGGTTCTAACTGGAATTGCGAGTACATATCAGCAGTGAGGCCAAGCCCATCGTACAGCCTTCGCTCCGGTCCTGTTACGTACGCGTGTACTGGGCAATTTCCCGTAGCTGCCGAAGGAACGAGGCTGCTACGGTTTCATCTTTGGCCTTGCCCCACTCGCCAAGGCATACTGGCCATCCCCGCTGGCCAGAAGTGTTTGCCTTACCCATGCGTATCCATGTCAGTTTTATCGACCGTGTCGGCATCACCCAGGAAGTCCTGGCATTGCTGGGCGGGCGTAACCTTAATCTGGATGCGGTGGAGATGGTCCCGCCCAACGTTTATATCGACGCCCCGACCCTCAGCCCGCAAGTGCTCGACGAGCTGCGCGAAGCGCTGTTTGGCGTCCACGGTGTGCAGAGCGTAACCGTAGTAGACATCCTCCCCGGCCAGCGCCGCCATTTGCAGCTCGATGCCCTGCTCGCCGCCATGACCGACCCGGTACTGGCGCTGGACAGCGAAGGCCATGTGCTGCTGGCCAACCCTGCGCTAGTGGCGCTCTACGGCCATGAACCGACCGGTGAAAGCATCGGCGAGCTGTTCACCGACCCCGGTCTGCTCGACGTGTTGCTGGAAAACGGCTTTCGCCTGCCACTGCGCGAAGTCACCCTCAACGGCCATCCGTTGATGCTCGATGCCACACCGATCACCAATGCCGGAGCCCTGCTCACCCTGTACCAGCCGAGCAGGATCGGCGAACGCCTCGCCGCACTGCACCACGACCACGCAGAAGGCTTCGATGCCCTGCTCGGCGAATCCCCTGCCATACGCACTCTCAAGGCCCGCGCACAGCGTGTGGCAGCGCTGGACGCGCCCTTGTTGATCCAGGGCGAGACCGGCACCGGCAAGGAACTGGTGGCCCGCGCCTGCCATGCCATCAGCGACCGGTTTGCCGCGCCGTTTCTGGCGCTCAACTGTGCCGCGCTACCGGAGAACCTGGCGGAAAGCGAACTGTTCGGCTATGCCCCCGGCGCCTTTACCGGCGCCCAGCGCGGCGGCAAACCGGGGCTGATGGAACTGGCCAACCACGGCACCGTGTTCCTCGACGAAATCGCCGAAATGTCACCCTACCTGCAAGCCAAGCTGCTGCGTTTTCTCAATGACGGCAGCTTCCGCCGGGTGGGCGGCGAGCGTGAGGTCAAGGTCAATGTGCGGATCCTCAGTGCCACCCACCGCAATCTGGAAAAAATGGTCAACGAGGGCACCTTTCGCGAAGACCTGTTCTACCGCCTCAACGTACTCAATATCGAAGTCCCGCCGTTGCGTGAACGAGGCCAGGATATTTTGCTGCTGGCCCGCGCCTTTATGCAGCAGGCCTGCACCCAGATCCAGCGCCCGGCGTGTCGCCTGGCGCCGGGTACCTACCCGGCCCTGCTGGGCAACCGCTGGCCCGGCAACGTACGCCAGTTGCAGAACGTGATCTTTCGCGCAGCAGCCATCTGTGAGGGCTCGCTGGTGGACATTGGCGACCTGGACATAGCCGGAACCTCGGTGGCACGGCAAAGCGACGGCGAAATCGAAACCCTGGAGCATGCTGTCGAAACCTTCGAAAAAGCGCTGCTGGAGAAGCTCTACGTCAGCTACCCTTCCACCCGTCAGTTGGCCAACCGCCTGCAAACCAGTCACACCGCCATTGCCCACCGTCTGCGCAAATACGGTATACCGGGCAAGACCTGACCGCCCTCTCCTTCCCCTTCTGTGGGAGCGGGCTTGCTCGCGATGCAGGCACCGTGGTTTCACTGCTTGACCGTGTTGATGCCATCGCGGGCAAGCCCTCTCCCACAGAGTCTCACGCCCTGCTGTATCGCTATCATTCCAGTGGAGCGATATCGATACACGCCCCCTCAGCCGCAGCTGCGCAAGGCTTTGATCCCCTTGGATTTTTTTATGGCCTTCAGGCTGTATCGATTTCGCTACAGCCGTGTTTTTCAAACACTCTCGATAAACTCACAAGCCATTGATAAATAAGAATATTTATAAACTGGCAATCATCTTGCAATGAACTCCACATAAGCTCGATCTGCACGAGCATTTACCTGTGACCACCAGACATGTCTGGCCTTGAGGAGTTTCCATGAGCGAATTGCGTTTTACAGAAGACCACGAATGGCTGCGCACCGAAGCCGACGGCAGCGTAACAGTGGGCATTACCGCGTTTGCGCAAAACGCTCTGGGTGACGTGGTGTTTGTGCAACTGCCCGAGCTGCAGTCCTACGACAAGGGCGCAGAAGCCGCCACCGTCGAGTCGGTCAAGGCGGCCAGCGGCGTGTACATGCCCCTGGACGGTGAAGTGATCGAAGTAAACCCGGCACTCGACAGCAGCCCGGAACTGGTCAACGAAGACCCGCTGGGCGAGGGCTGGTTCTTCCGCTTCAAGCCCGCCGATGCCAACGCTGTAGGCCAACTGCTCGATCAGGACGCCTACGACCGCCTGATCAAAGCCCAAGACGATAACTGAGACCCAGCCATGACTATCAATCTCAGCACCGCCAATGAATTTATCGCGCGTCATATCGGCCCGCGCCAGGCCGATGAGCAGGCAATGCTTGCCACCCTCGGTTTTGACTCCCTCGAAGGCCTGAGCGCCAGTGTGATCCCGGAAAGCATCAAGGGCACCAGCGTGCTCAACCTGCCTGCCGGACAAAGCGAAGCCGATGCACTGGCCTCGATCAAGGCCATCGCCGCCAAAAACCAACTGTGCAAAACCTATATCGGCCAGGGCTACTACAACTGCCACACGCCTTCGCCGATCCTGCGCAACCTCCTGGAAAACCCGGCCTGGTACACCGCCTACACGCCCTATCAGCCGGAAATCTCCCAGGGCCGCCTCGAAGCCCTGCTCAACTTCCAGACCCTGATCAGCGACCTGAGCGGCCTGCCGATTGCCAACGCTTCGTTGCTCGACGAAGCCACCGCCGCTGCCGAAGCCATGACCTTCTGCAAACGCCTGAGCAAGAACAAAACCAGCCACCGCTTCTTTGCGTCCAGCCACTGCCACCCGCAAACCCTCGACGTGCTGCGCACCCGTGCCGAGCCGCTGGGCATTGAAGTGGTGGTCGCTGACGAACGCGAACTGACTGACGTGTCGGCCTTCTTCGGCGCCCTGCTGCAATACCCGGCCAGTAATGGCGACGTGTTTGACTACCGCGCACTGGTAGAGCGTTTCCACACCGCCAACGCACTGGTAGCCGTTGCCGCCGACCTGCTGGCCCTGACCCTGCTGACCCCGCCAGGCGAGTTCGGCGCTGACGTGGCGATCGGTAGCGCCCAGCGTTTTGGCGTGCCACTGGGCTTTGGTGGCCCGCACGCGGCCTACTTCGCCACCCGTGACGCGTTCAAACGCGACATGCCGGGCCGTCTGGTCGGTGTTTCGGTTGACCGTCATGGCAAACCGGCACTGCGTCTGGCCATGCAAACCCGCGAGCAGCATATCCGCCGCGAGAAGGCCACGAGCAACATCTGTACCGCCCAGGTACTGCTGGCCAACATCGCCAGCATGTACGCCGTGTACCACGGCCCCAAAGGCCTGACCCAAATTGCCCAACGCATTCACCAGTTGACCGCGATCCTGGCCCAGGGCCTGAGCGCACTGGGGCTGAAGGTCGAGCAAGAACAGTTCTTCGACACCCTGACCCTCAACACCGGCAATAACACCGCCGCCCTGCACGCCAAGGCCCATGGGCAGAGCATCAACCTGCGAGTGATCGATGCCCAGCGTCTGGGCCTGTCGCTGGATGAAACCAGCAGCCAGTCCGATGTGGTCGCCCTGTGGGCCCTGCTCGCCACCGATGGCCAGGCCCTGCCTGACTTCGAGGCCCTGGCCAAGACCGTCACCGGCACCCTGCCAGAGGCCTTGCTGCGCCAGTCGCCGATCCTCAGCCACCCGGTGTTCAACCGCTACCACTCAGAAACCGAGCTGATGCGCTACCTGCGCCGCCTGGCCGACAAGGACCTGGCACTGGACCGCACCATGATCCCGCTGGGCTCGTGCACCATGAAGCTCAACGCTGCCAGCGAAATGATCCCGGTCACCTGGGCCGAGTTCGGCAACCTGCACCCCTTCGCTCCAGCCGAGCAAAGCCAGGGCTATCAGCAACTGACCACAGAGCTGGAGGCCATGCTCTGCGCGGCCACCGGTTACGACGCTATTTCCCTGCAACCGAACGCAGGGTCCCAGGGCGAGTACGCCGGTCTGCTGGCCATTCGCGCCTATCACCACAGCCGTGGCGACGAACGCCGCGATATCTGCCTGATCCCGTCCTCGGCCCACGGCACCAACCCGGCAACCGCCAATATGGCCGGGATGCGCGTGGTGGTAACGGCCTGTGACGCACGGGGCAACGTCGATATTGAAGACCTGCGCGCCAAGGCCATCGAGCACCGCGATCACCTCGCTGCACTGATGATCACTTACCCGTCGACCCACGGCGTGTTCGAAGAAGGCATCCGCGAAATCTGCGGCATCATTCATGACAATGGCGGCCAGGTGTATATCGACGGCGCCAATATGAACGCCATGGTAGGCCTGTGCGCACCGGGCAAGTTCGGCGGCGACGTATCGCACCTGAACCTGCACAAAACCTTCTGCATCCCCCACGGCGGTGGCGGCCCGGGCGTTGGCCCGATTGGCGTCAAATCCCACCTTACGCCGTTCCTGCCGGGTCACGCGGCCATGGAGCGCAAAGAAGGCGCGGTCTGCGCAGCACCGTTTGGTAGCGCCAGCATCTTGCCGATCACCTGGATGTACATCCGCATGATGGGCGGTGAAGGCCTCAAGCGTGCCTCGCAACTGGCGATCCTCAACGCCAACTACATTGCCCGTCGCCTGGAAGAGCACTACCCGGTGCTGTACTCGGGCAGCAACGGCCTGGTGGCCCACGAATGCATCCTCGACCTGCGTCCGCTCAAGGAAACCAGCGGAATCAGCGTCGATGACGTGGCCAAGCGCCTGATCGATTTCGGCTTCCACGCCCCGACCATGTCGTTCCCGGTAGCGGGCACGCTGATGATCGAGCCGACCGAAAGCGAATCCAAGGAAGAACTGGATCGTTTCTGCGAGGCCATGATCTGCATCCGCGAAGAAATCCGCGAAGTTGAAAGCGGCGGCCTGGACAAGGAAGACAATCCGCTGAAAAACGCGCCGCACACTGCTGCTGAAATGGTCGGCGAGTGGACCCACCCGTACAGCCGCGAACAGGCGGTGTACCCGGTAGCAAGCCTGATCGAAGGCAAGTACTGGCCACCGGTCGGTCGCGTCGACAACGTATTCGGCGACCGCAACCTGATCTGCGCGTGCCCGTCGATCGAGAGCTACGCGTGATCTGACTGATACAACCCGGCCCCTGTGGGAGCCGGGCTTGCCCGCGATAGCATCACCGCAGAGTCATAGGCTAACTGCAGTGATGCTATCGCAGGCAAGCCAGCTCCCACAGGGATCGAAGTTGCACTACACAATAAGAAACCGGAGAACCCTATGTCTTTAAGCGTGTTCGACCTGTTCAAGATTGGCATCGGTCCCTCCAGTTCCCATACCGTCGGCCCTATGCGCGCGGCTGCGCGTTTTGTCGAAGGTCTGCGCCGTGATGAGCTGCTGCAACCAACAGCCTGCGTAAAAGTTGAACTCTATGGCTCCCTCGGTGCTACCGGCAAAGGCCACGGCAGCGACAAGGCCGTATTGCTGGGGCTTGAAGGCGAGCACCCGGACACCGTCAACACCGAAACCGTGGCCGAACGCCTGGCCGCGATCCGCAGCAGCGGGCGCCTGAACCTGCTGGGCGAACACCCCATTGATTTCATCGAAAAATCGCATCTGGCGATGATTCGCAAACCCCTGCCCTACCACCCCAACGGCATGATTTTCCGGGCGCTGGATGCTGCCGGCATTCAGATCCGCAGCCGCGAGTACTACTCGATCGGTGGCGGTTTTGTGGTGGATGAAGGCGCTGCGGGCGCTGACCGTATTGTCGAAGACAGCACCGCACTGAAGTACCCCTTCAAAACCGCCAAGGACTTGTTGCGCCAATGCGTCACCCATCATCTGTCGATCAGTGAAGTGATGATGGCCAACGAAAGCGCCTGGCGCCCCGAAGCCGAGACCCGCAGCGGCCTGCTGAAAATCTGGCAAGTGATGCAGGACTGCGTCAGCGCTGGCTGTCGCAACGAAGGCATCTTGCCCGGTGGTCTGAAGGTCAAGCGCCGTGCTCCGGCATTGCACCGCCAGCTCTGTGCCAACCCGGAGGCCGCGTTGCGCGATGCGCTGTCGGTACTCGACTGGGTCAACCTGTACGCCCTGGCCGTCAATGAAGAAAACGCCAACGGCGGGCGCGTGGTCACGGCCCCCACCAACGGCGCGGCGGGGATCATCCCGGCTGTGCTGCATTACTACATGCGCTTTATCGGCGGCGCCAATGAAGACGGCGTGGTGCGGTTTCTATTGACCGCCGCCGCCATCGGCATTCTGTACAAAGAAAACGCCTCGATTTCAGGGGCCGAAGTCGGCTGTCAGGGCGAGGTCGGCGTGGCCTGCTCCATGGCAGCGGGCGCGTTGTGTGAAGTGCTGGGCGGCAGCGTTCAGCAAGTCGAAAACGCTGCCGAAATCGGCATGGAGCACAACCTGGGCCTGACCTGCGATCCGATCGGCGGCCTGGTCCAGGTGCCGTGCATCGAACGCAATGCAATGGGCTCGGTCAAGGCGATCAACGCAGTGCGCATGGCTTTGCGCGGTGATGGCCAGCACTTTGTCTCGCTGGACAAGGTGATCCGCACCATGCGCCAGACCGGCGCCGACATGAAAAGCAAATACAAAGAGACCGCCCGCGGCGGTCTGGCCGTCAACATTATTGAGTGCTGATTTTCAAGGAGTCTCGAATGTCCACCGAACAACTGCTTCAAACCCCGCTGCATGCACTGCACCTTGAACTCGGCGCCCGCATGGTGCCGTTTGCCGGCTACGACATGCCCGTGCAGTACCCGCTGGGGGTGATGAAAGAACACCAGCACACCCGTGAACAGGCCGGGTTGTTCGATGTATCGCATATGGGCCAGATCCGCCTCACTGGCGCTGACGCGGCCAAGGCCCTGGAAGCCCTGGTGCCGGTCGACATCATCGATCTGCCGGTGGGCATGCAGCGCTATGCCATGTTCACCAACGAACAGGGCGGTATCCTCGATGACCTGATGGTCGCCAACCTGGGCAATGACGAACTGTTTCTGGTGGTCAACGCCGCCTGCAAGGATCAGGACCTGGCCCATCTGCGCAAGCACCTGAGCGCCCACTGCCAGATCCAGCCGCTGTTTGAAGAGCGCGCCCTGCTCGCCCTGCAAGGCCCGGCAGCGGTCAACGTACTGCAACGCCTGGCGCCAGAAGTGGCGAACATGACCTTTATGCAATTTGCCCCGGTGACCTTGCTGGGCGCGGACTGCTACGTCAGCCGCTCGGGTTATACCGGCGAAGACGGCTTCGAAATTTCAGTACCGGCCGAACGCGCCGAAGAGTTGGCCCGTCGCCTGCTGGCTGAGCCCGAAGTGCAGGCCATCGGCCTGGGCGCACGGGATTCACTGCGCCTGGAGGCCGGGCTATGCCTGTACGGCCATGACATGAACGACACCACCACGCCTATCGAAGCCAGCCTGCTCTGGGCCATCTCCAAGGCCCGTCGCGCTGACGGCCCGCGTGCCGGTGGTTTCCCGGGTGCCGAGCGTATCTTTGCCCAGCAGCAAAATGGCGTGGCGCGCAAGCGTGTGGGCCTGCTGCCCCAGGAGCGTACGCCGGTGCGTGAAGGTGCTGAAATCGTTGATGCCAATGGCACGGTCATCGGCAGTGTATGCAGCGGTGGTTTTGGCCCGACGCTGGGCGCACCTCTGGCAATGGGCTATCTGGATATCGCATTCACGCCGGTGGATAGCGAAGTCTGGGCCATCGTGCGGGGTAAACGCGTACCGATGAAAGTGTCGAAGATGCCGTTTGTCCCACAACGTTATTACAGAGGTTAAACAGAACGTTATAAGCAACAAGCGGCAAGTTACAAGATAAAGCCGATCGGCTTTTAACCTGCAACTTGCCTCTTGCAGCCTGCTGCCTGCTTTTGTAAAGTTTGCCCACTGTGTTTGCATGGGTCGCTGGAACCGTGACCTGGGCAGTAGCTCTAAGTTTTGCTACACCCGTTCTGCGTCTCTTACTTTCCTGCAACCCAGCACCAGTACTCTTTCATGTGAAAGAGGCTGTCATTAATTGTTAGCGTCAAGGAATTAAGAAATGTCCCAACGTCAGAGCGGTACCGTCAAGTGGTTTAACGATGAGAAAGGGTTTGGTTTTATTACCCCGGAAAGCGGCCCGGACCTGTTTGTGCACTTCCGCGCCATCCAGGGCAATGGCTTCAAAAGCCTGAAAGAAGGCCAGAAAGTGACCTTTATCTCGGTTCAGGGCCAAAAAGGCCTGCAGGCTGACGAAGTTCAAGCAGAAGCTTAAAACTCGTACACAAAAGCCTCTGATGGTGACATCAGAGGCTTTTTTGTGGCCATTATTCCGTAAGATGGCTTTTTTCCTTTACGAGACCCTGCCATGTCGAAACAACCACTTAGCCCTCAAGGCGATTTTCCCGCCGTTGGCCTGGGGCGCCGCCTGGCAGCCATGTTCTACGACTTTCTGCTGTGTACCGCCCTGCTGATCGTCACCACCTTTATCTACAAGCTGATCATGATGAGCTTTATCGGCGAAGCGAAAATGCGCGAGCTGTCAGAAGCAGGCGCCCTGGATGGCGACCCGCTGCTCTCCACCATCCTGTTTTTTGTCCTGTTCGGTTTCTTTGCCAAGTTCTGGACCCACTCGGGGCAGACCCTGGGCATGCAGGTCTGGGGGGTGCGCGTGCAGAACGCGGATGGTACGGCCATCAGCCTGTGGCAAGCCTTGCTGCGTTTTATTGTCTCCATTGGCTCCTGGCTGTGCCTGGGGCTGGGGTTTTTCTGGTCGATTTTCGACAAGCAAAAACGCACCTGGCATGACATGTATTCCAACACGCAGTTGGTACGTATCCCCAAAGCAAAGAAATAAAAAAAAGCCCGTATCTCTCGATACGGGCTTTTTTGTAACTGCATTTTATGAGCTTGTGGGAGCGGGCCTGCTCGCGAAGCAGACACCGCGGGTTTCAGTTAAACCGCGCTGCTGCTATCGCGAGCAAGCCCGCTCCCACCCTGCCCAACCCAATGCAGGTCAGTGTTCAGGCAACTTACTCAGCCAGCTTGAAGGTAATAAAGCTGGCACGCCCCTGACGCAGAACTCGCATCGATACCGAACGATTCTTCGGCAACGCCTTGGCGATCTCGGTGAACTCCTTGCCATTGTTAATGGCCTGATTGTTCAAGTGAGTAATAACGTCCCCAGGCTGCAGACCGATCAAGGCCGCAGGACCATCCTGCACGTCAGTGATGATCACGCCGCCCTTGATGTCGTTGGCTTTCTTCTGCTCTTCGCTCAGGTCCGCCACGGACACGCCCAGACGATTGCTGCTTTGCTCGGCGCCGCTGCCGGAAGCGATGTCTTTCGCGTCATCCGGGATGGCACCTACGGTCAGCTCCAGGTTTTGGCGCTTACCGTTGCGGATCACTTCAAGGTTTGCCTTGCTGCCGGCCTTGAGCGCGCCAACCAGGTGCGGCAAATCTGCCGACATGACGATCGGCTGACCATTCATGCTCAGAATCACGTCACCCACTTGCAGGCCACCTTTGGCCGCCGGGCCGTTATCCAGTACCTGGGCCACCAGCGCACCGGCAGGCTTGTCCAGGCCAAACGACTCGGCCAGGTCTTTGTTGACCTCCTGGATCACGACGCCCAACCAGCCACGGCTGACCTTGCCGCCCGCCTTGAGCTGATTGGCAACGTCCATCGCCACATCGATAGGGATGGCGAAGGACACGCCCATAAAGCCACCCGAACGGGTGTAGATCTGCGAGTTGATCCCCACTACTTCACCCGCCAGGTTGAACAGCGGACCACCGGAGTTGCCCGGGTTGATCGGCACGTCAGTCTGGATAAACGGCACGTAGCTTTCATTTGGCAGGCTGCGGCCAATGGCGCTGATGATGCCCTGGGTCACAGTGTGGTCAAAGCCAAACGGCGAACCGATGGCAACGACCCACTGACCGGCCTTGAGGTCCTGCGACTTACCCAGCTTCAGCACTGGCAGGCCTTTGCCTTCGATTTTCAGCAAGGCCACGTCGGAACGCGGGTCAGTACCCACCAGTTTGGCTTTCATTTCGCTGCGATCGGACAGGCGCACGATGATTTCATCCGCGTCTGCAACCACGTGATTGTTGGTCAGGATGTAACCATCGGGAGAGATGATAAAACCCGAGCCCAAAGACTGGGCTTCACGCTGACGACCACCCTTGCCACCCGGTGCTGGTGGCAGGCTGCGTTCAAAGAAGTCGCGCAGGCCAGGCGGCAAGCCTTCCAGATCGGGCATTTGGCCCATACTTGAAACACGGCGCTCCGGCAGCTTTTGCGTGGTACTGATATTCACCACGGCAGGCGAGGCCTGCTCAACCAATTGGGTGAAGTCAGGCAACTGCGCTTCAGCCATCACCGGCACTGCCTGCCCGAGCATCAGCACGGCTGCAAAAATGGGTAAATAAGATTTCAATCGAGGCATCGACATACAGCTCCCGTTAATAACAGCAGAGTTAAGCGACAGGCACTTAAAAACAAGTCAAAAGCATAGACCGTTTTTCAGGCCCCGGAAAACAAACAAGGCCAGTGCCTTTCAGGGCACTGACCTTCATAAAAAGATAAAAAAATGGCAATTCGAAATTTGTCACCCGCCATGTCGGAGCAACCCTATTGTTTGGCCTGAGTGTCGTCTTTGCCGACGCGCATTGAGAGAGCAATCCGTTCTGCGGTGCCCAGCGGTATTTCGCCGACAACCGTCGCCATCATGTCTCCCTGGGGAGTGCTCAGGTGACGTGTGACTGCAGCGGTAGGCCCCAACTGCACGCGGGCATCAGGAACTGCGGCGCCCTGCAATGGCTCGATAAAGACCGAGAAACGGGTCAAACCGTCGTCATACAGCAGGCTGGTGACTTCAGACTTGGTACGGGGATCACGCAGCACAGTGCTGCTGACCTGCTCGAAACCGGGTGGCAGCCAGTCGGAATGCCATGGATGGGTCGTGTGCGTCTGCGCAGTTGCCGCGTCAGCCAGGCTTACCTGACGGCACTGGCCAACAGGCTTGAGCTGACTTTCATCAGGAGGCGATGTTACAAGGCTGGTAAATTGATAGCGCTCAAGCAGCTGCCCCTTGTCATTAAGCAGCAATGACTTGAGAGGCAAACCGGTTTCACGATCCAGATACAGTTCGAACCCGTAGCGATGCTGGTCGCGAGGCGCCAGTGAAATCACGGCTACCGGCCGGCCGGCAACTCTTGAGTCGCCTTCCTTGGTCACGGAATACCAGTCATTGAGCTTCTGGGGATCAAACTGCCTGGCCGCGACAGCGGTGACATCGCCCAACCCCGAAGCCAGCTTGCCAGTGACACATTCCGTGCGCCCGTCCGATCGAACCACCTCTTTGGCGGTGCCATCCAGTTGTAGCAAACGCTCACGAACCTTGCCGTCCTGCACCAGGTGCCAGATGCTGTGGGTAGAAAAACTACCGTTACGCTCGTAAACGAAAGTACCTTGATAGCTGTGCTGTTGCTCGGCCTGCCCAAGACGTTTGAGCCAGTCCTGGGCTTCATCGGCGTGAGCGGGTACGACAAACCAGCCACTGAGCAGAAGAGGTAGCAAGGGTAGGACGCGCATGATGGTCCTTAACGGTTTTCCAGGCTGGCGGCACGAGCGTATGGCAGAGGGCTTTCAGCCCCTTTCAATGCGGCTTGCTGTGCATGCTGGCGCAGGTAGCCTGGCAAGCGCTGATCCTGCCAGCCTGGCTGACCTTGCAGAACACCGTTGGCCATGGGACCGGTAGCCTGGTCGGAGCTTTCGCTATAGTTGGCCAGTACTGCCGGGCCTTTTGCCATCGGGGCACTCAGGCTTTGCGCAGGATTTTGCTGGGCAAGCTGGTTACCGACGATATCGTCCTGGTTGTACAGCCTTACACCTGCCAGAACTGCGACAGTAACTGAAGCGGCTACGGCCAGACGACCGATGCTGCGCCACGGGCCACGTACAACTTTGGCCGGGGTTTGTTCTTCGGCCAGCGCGGCCGAAACGGCAGATGCGATGTCCAGGCGCGGAATCAACAGGTCCTTGTGCATCACTGCACGGGCCACCTGATAACGGGACCAGGTGTCACGTGTTTGTGTGTCGTCAAAGGCATTCAATACCCGACGTAGTTCCAGTTCGTCCGCTTCGTTATCCATCACTGCGGACAGCGATTCCTGCAGGGCTTCACGACTCATGGCGGTTCCTCTCTTGGCTGTCGCCGCTGTCTCAGTTTTCCTGCAACAACGGCTGCAGGGCTTTATCTATGGCTTCCCGAGCGCGGAAAATCCGGGAGCGCACGGTACCCACCGGACACTGCATGACGCTCGCAATGTCCTCATAACTCAGACCATCAAATTCACGTAAAGTTAACGCCGTACGCAAATCTTCTGGCAGTAGCTGAATAGTGCGATGAACGGTGCCCTCGATCTCGTCGCGGAGCAAAGCGCGCTCCGGCGATTCAAGATCCTTGAGGCCATGATCACCATCGTAAAACTCGGCATCTTCCGAGCTCACATCACTGTCAGGCGGACGTCGACCCCGTGACACCAGGTAATTTTTCGCCGTGTTGATGGCGATGCGGTACAGCCATGTATAAAAGGCGCTGTCTCCGCGAAAATTACCGAGTGCCCGGTACGCCTTGATAAAGGCCTCTTGGGCAACGTCCTGGGCTTCATGGGTGTCGTGCACGAAACGCACGATCAACCCGAGAATTTTGTGTTGATACTTCAACACCAGCAGATCGAATGCGCGCTTGTCGCCACGCTGTACGCGCTCGACCAGCTGCTGATCCTCTTCCTGGGCTAGCATGAATACTCCTCATAAGACCGGGAGGAAGATTGCTTTGCTAATTGATCAGGCTTGCAAACATAGACTCGGGCTTTACACAAAAGTTCTCTCCCCCCTGGCAAGTTTCCTGCGTGCCCGGATTTGGCACACACGAAAACGCAGCTCGGGCCTGGCCGGCTGCGTCAATAATCTTGTCGTCAAATTCCGCTGTCGGGTCGAAAAAACAAACCCCGCAACAATCTGGACGCCGTTCCCCTGCATCAAGGGCAGCCCACTATGGAACCCCTGGCCGTACGAAAAGTTCAAAAACTTCGTACGAAACAAGCCCTGCAGTACCACGAAAGCGTACCAGAACTCGCGTCATTCCAGAGCACTGCCCTACCTTGCAGATTAATTGTGCAAATCCACATGCAGACCCATCGAGTCTGAGGCACACTTCGTGCCCGCTGTAATTTCACAATGCCATAAAGGCCCGGCCATTGTGCCGATCCCCCCCTCTATATACTAGAGGGCGCTTTTTGCGGATGTCAGAAGAATGAGCCAACATTTTCAACATGATGTGCTGGTGATTGGCAGCGGCGCTGCCGGTTTGAGCCTTGCGCTCACGTTACCCAGCCATATGCGTATTGCAGTGCTTAGCAAGGGCGATCTGGCCAATGGTTCGACGTTCTGGGCCCAGGGTGGCGTCGCCGCCGTCCTGGATGACACCGACACGGTGCAGTCCCATGTCGAAGACACCCTCAATGCCGGTGGCGGGCTGTGCCATGAAGACGCGGTACGCTTTACCGTCGAGCACAGTCGCGAAGCCATCCAGTGGCTGATCGATCAGGGCGTCCCCTTCACCCGCGATGACAGCGTCGACCCCGAACAGCCCGGCTTTGAATTCCACCTGACCCGTGAAGGCGGCCACAGCCACCGGCGCATTATCCATGCGGCCGACGCCACGGGCGCCGCGATTTTCAAGACATTGCTCGAACAGGCGCGCCAGCGCCCCAACATCGAACTGCTCGAACAGCGCGTTGCCGTCGACCTGATTACCGAACGTCGCCTGGGTCTTGAAGGCGACCGCTGCCTGGGGGCCTACGTGCTTGATCGTGCCACGGGCGAAGTGGACACCTTTGGCTCGCGCTTCACGATCCTGGCCACCGGTGGCGCAGCCAAGGTATACCTCTATACCAGCAACCCGGACGGCGCCTGCGGTGATGGCATTGCCATGGCCTGGCGTTCGGGCTGTCGCGTTGCCAATCTGGAGTTCAACCAGTTCCACCCCACCTGCCTGTATCACCCCCAAGCCAAAAGTTTTCTGATCACCGAAGCCCTGCGGGGCGAAGGCGCCCACCTCAAGCTGCCCAACGGCGAGCGCTTTATGCATCGCTTCGATCCGCGGGACGAACTGGCGCCACGGGATATCGTCGCACGGGCCATCGACCATGAAATGAAGCGCCTGGGTATCGATTGCGTGTACCTGGATATCAGTCACGAGTCCGAGACCTTTATCAAGGCCCACTTCCCGACTGTTTATGAGCGCTGCCTGGCATTCGGCATCGACATCACCAAACAGGCGATCCCGGTGGTGCCTGCGGCGCATTACACCTGCGGCGGGGTGATGGTCGACGAACATGGCCATACCGATGTGCCGGGGCTATACGCCATCGGCGAAACCAGCTTCACCGGCCTGCACGGTGCCAACCGCATGGCCAGCAACTCGTTGCTCGAATGCTTCGTGTACGCCAAGTCGGCAGCGGCCGACATTCTCGCCCAATCAGCCGAGGTTGCCGCGCCCATGGCCCTGCCGAGCTGGGATGCCAGCCAGGTGACCGACTCCGATGAGGACGTGATCATCGCCCACAACTGGGATGAGCTGCGGCGCTTTATGTGGGACTACGTGGGCATCGTACGCACCAACAAGCGCCTGCAACGGGCGCAACACCGGGTGCGTTTGTTGCTGGACGAAATCGACGAGTTCTACAGCAACTATAAAGTGAGCAGAGACCTGATTGAATTGAGGAACCTTGCTCAGGTAGCCGAACTGATGATCAGGTCTGCCATGGAACGCAAGGAATCACGGGGGCTGCACTACACGCTGGACTATCCAGGGATGCTGCCAGAGGCGAAGGATACGATCCTTACCCCGAGCAGATAAGACACGCTAGGCACAAGAGCGCAGCACCGCTTGAAACAGCGTTGTAGCGCTTTTGTTCCGCATCGCCCTGCCGCACGCGCCCTCAAGCGCCATCCTGAATTAACGACAATTCAGACAAAATTTAAGATCCATCCTACATACCTTCCTTTTTCAGCTTGTTAGCGTTCCATCATTTCAGCTTTCCACACGCTCACAGGCATACCGTTCTCCTGTGCAGTGGCTGTGGGTTCACGCTATATGAGTGAAAAAGGAACACTGGATGTTCAACACAAGCCCTAAAACCCATTTCAACTCTATCGTCAGCGACTTCAGGTATGCCCTTCAGATCCTCACGTTTACCGGCCAAAAAGCCCTAAGCGCTTCCTTTTCTTTTGATCTGGAACAGGTCAGCGAACGTCCTGATCTGGATATCGAAAACCTGCAACTTCAGGTTCTTGAAGTGCGTACTCCCAGCGACACCCGTGACCGCAAGCACGGCGATGCCCGCAAAAAGAGTGTTCGTCTGACTGAAGGAGCCGCAGCATGACCCTGCTGGCACCACAGCAATGGATGGCCGAGCAACGCCACCTTGGGCGCTCTGTATGTTTGATTCTGGACTCTATGGACGAACTCACCGCTCGTAACGGCCTATTGAACAACAGGGCGCCTGACTTCTATTGCAGCGTGTACAGAGAAACGCCGGCCGCCGATATGGCAGATGCGGGGCCTTTCATGTTCCTTATCGACGACCCTGAGGACGGACACTTGAGCGAGTTGCTCAAGGCCCCTGAAAGGAACTGGGGCTGGCTATCCAGTATTGCACCTGAGGCAGGGCTACAGACGTTGGTCAAACATTGGCGCGAACGTCTGATTGTCGGGGTCCGGCCCCATCAAGCGCTTTATCGTTTCCATGACAACCGGGTACTGGCCCGAGCACTGAAGCACTTAACCACTGCAACTGTCGCAGGGTATTTAGGGCCCACTATCAGCGTCTGCTACTGGCAAGGCGAGCACTGGGAAACGCTCAGCAATCCCGCACCGGGTAACCATCCAGTTCCTGAGAGCCCTGCCTGGCGTGACGTTCCCGTTGAGGTGGATCAACGCGCGTACACGCGCGAGGTCAATGCCCGTCGCTACCTGCTGGCCGAACATCTAGACGCCTACGCCCGAATTGCCGAACAACAAGACCCCGACCTGTGGCTGCGCGCACAACTGGCCTTGGCCGACACTTGGGGCTGGCAAACGCCCGAACAACTGGAGTTTTTATTACTCCAGGGATTAAAGGACATAAACGGACAATTTGCCCAGCGCTGGCGGGTACACCCGAATGAAAATCCGGCAAGCCACTACCAACGGGTTTACCAGGAAGTGCGGTTCTGGCAAGAAGAAGGCCCGTTATGACACGAGCATTTAAAGGGCTGTTTTTGGGTTGTGGCATGGCCCTGATAGCAGGGTGTGGTTTTGGCAACTCGGAAAGCTTTACCTTTACGGCAGATCTGCCGCCGAACTTCGCTTACTACGCTGTAGCCAAATACGCACCAGCCAAGGGAGAAAACTGTACGGTCACCCTTGATGACAACCCGTACCTTGGCTTTAACAGAGAGTGGCGTACAGAATACAAGCCAGAGTCTAAAATCCCGATTTACCGTACCGTCAAAGGCTGCCGACTGGTCATTTATAAAATCGATTTGGATATTAATGCCACTTACGGAAAAGATCGTGGAAATTTTAGCACCGACACAACAGCCGTTATTATTAGAGAGCAACTAGAAGAACAATACAAAGGTACTTTTAATGCTACTGAAGAAAGTTCTATCGACGGTCAGTGTCAATGGTTGTTTCGCACTATCGGACCTAAACGTTACATAACAAAACTTCTTGATTGCAAGAAAGTTGACGATCAAGGCATGGTAACGAAGAGGCGCCCTGTAGGGGCTTATACCTTGGACCAACTACCGGGTAAAACCGTAAAACTGAAGATCACACTGACGGATGAGGAAAGGCCTTCTATTGGAAATACCTGGCTGAAATTTCCCAATGGTTGGAAACGTTGCATGGGTAAAGGCATGGAAGACCAATATGCATTTTGTCGCGAAAACCAGAAAGATTTTAGTACATTCCTCATGCCAGATGGAAAGCAGTGTTTTATTTATCCAGGCTGCACTGAATAAGGAAAATATTAAATGACACGAAGATTTAAAGCCCTGTTTTTGGGTTGTGGCATGGCCCTGATAGCAGGGTGTGGTTTTGGTAACTCGGAAAGCTTTACCTTTACGGCAGATCTGCCGCCTGATTTCACTTACCAGGCACTTGCCCAGTACGTCCCCGCCAAAGGGGAAACCTGCACAGCAAAAAAACCCCATGTCGGCTACAACCAAAGATGGCGACAAGATTATAAAGAAACATACAAACTCGACACTAAAATCCCTATTTACAGAACGACTGAAGGTTGCCGACTGGTTATCTATCGAATAGAACTTGATATATACGGATCTTATGGAGAAGATCGGGGCAATTTTGGAAAGCACTCGGCAGCTGTCGCTATTCGCGAACACTTTGATGAAAAAACAAAAGGCGTATTTGATACTTCTGGCACAAGCACATTTAACGGCCAGTGCCAATGGCTTTTTAGAACTGTAGGCCCAAAACGATATATCAGAAAGCTCCTCGACTGCAAAAATATTGACAATCTTGGCATGATCACGAAAGGCCGTCCCGTTGGGGCTTATACCTTGGACCAACTACCGGGTAAAACCGTGAAGCTGAAGATCAAACTGGCGGATGAGGAAATTCCTGGCTGGGGAGATACATGGGTAAAAGTTCCCAACGGATGGAAGCGCTGCATAGGGGAAGGGCTCGAGGATCAACGCGGTTACTGCAATGGTAATTATAAAGACTTCAGCAGCTTTTTAATGCCTGACGGTCGTAGCTGTACCATTTATCCTGGCTGCACAGAATAAGGAAATAAATCAATGACAACTTTAGATGAAGAGTTGAAGCAGCCGCTAAACAGCCGTATCTTCTCCTGTCCCACTCAAGGAAAATGGATCAGTTTTCAGTTAGTTGATGAGTTTGGAAAGGGACAGCCTTATGCGGGACTGACCTACAAAGTTGTTGATACCGAAGGTTTTATATACGAAGGTAAACTCGACAGTGCAGGTACAGGAAAAGTAAATAACCATTTTGCAGGACCAATTTCCTTGATCCTAACGCAGGAATATACCGGCACAACCCCTCTCTATAAGGATTTAAAGCAGCGAAAACACTATCCACTCCCAATAACCGAACTCCAGGTGCGCGCCGAACAAACCCGTTACATTCATAAAGACGGCTCACGCACTCAAAGCAACCCTGCACAAGCCTGTGCTGATTTCTTTTGCCAGGTAGAAGTCCGCCATTTGGTCGAACATGTTGCGCACTTGCCGCCCGAGGTCGAAGCTCACTATCCGCCTAACAAGAGCTGGGCCAAGCTTATGCACGAACATGGCAAACAAGGCATCTGCCTGCTTTCAAACAGACATAACGTACTGGAGATTCGTCCTTTACGGGCCCTGCGCCCAATGTTCTCTACCGACTCACAGTTCTGTGCGCTGAATCTGTATCAACTCGCCCTCATGGCCACCTTGAGCTACAACCCGTTTGGTCAGCAGCCAGAGAAGACGCCGATCAGAGAGAAAACAGTAAGCTTCCCCAAGAAGCCGAGCATCGGTAACTGGTTTGGCGACGCTCTGGCCAAATTCGATGAAATCTGGAAAGTGGACCCTGGGCAAGCCAAGGCGTATTACCCGCTATACGAAGACGTACCCTATTCAAAGCGCCTGGAAATCGTCCCCTTTTCCCCCGACCTGTACCCATCGAACAGCCCTGACTTAGGAAAGGATCAAGAAACTCCTGCCAGTATTCATTTCCTGGATGATCGAGAGCAAACAAACAGTACTGACACTCAAGCATTTATCACCCACAACGATGAACTGGTGCTGATTGCTGTACGTGGCACCAATGAACTATTAGCGGATGGATTGCGGGATGCTGACGCGTTCCAGGTGCCCTTTGGCAAAGAAGGCCAGGGCAAGGTTCACCGAGGCTTCTATGATGCCGCACTAAAAGTTTATGACCTATCGATCAACTATCTCGACAAGTTCTACACCGGACAGAAACTGCTTATTTGCGGCCATAGCCTGGGAGGCGCTATTACCTTGCTGCTCTCAGAAATGCTGCGCCGCCAGAAAGAATTTCAAGTGGACATCGTACTGTACACCTACGGCGCCCCAAGAGCGGCAGACGCCACCTTTGTAAAAGGGGCCGGCGATCTGGTGCATTACCGCATGGTCAACCACAACGACCCGGTACCCAGCGTGCCGGCAACCTGGATGAACACCAAACCCAATATGTACATCTCGGGTGCTGCACTCACCTTCGTTAACGTACCCGTGGGTATTTCTCTGTTTGTCGCTGGCATTACCAACATGAGCGGCGAACCTTATGAGCATCACGGCACCTTGCGACACTTTATGCCGGTGGAGTTCGCAGGCAAGAACAAGTCCTCGATCCTCTGGGAACCCGGCTGCGACACCATTACCCAACATGCTGCCTGCACGTTGGCCGTCCAGCAAATCGATGGGCTCCCCGCCCGCCCGGGCTTGATCACTCAAGCCCTTCATGCCAGCAACCATTCAATGGTGGGGGGCTATATGCCCAGTTGCTGGGCGGCCCTACGCCGCTCGCAGGAGGCGCTGCAGTTAAAGCCTACTCTGGTGACCGAGGAAGAGTTCAGGCAACTCAACACTGCCCTGGTAAACATCGTTAAACAACTGCGCCTCCAGCGCAGCATGCTCAGTGATTACCCTACCCCCTATGACCGCGCCCGCGAAATGACCATCAGGGCGTTCAGTCACGAAGTCGATCAGGTGCAAACGACTCTCAAACGTTTGGAAACCCTGCGCTATACGAGGGTTGACGAAACCTATGTCTATGGCTCGCTCTCAACCCAACCCGAGCTGCTGGCCGAGTGCCTGCTGCGCTGGGATGCACATCCGGAAAACAGGGTGGCCGAACAACTTGCCATGGCCCCTGCTCCAGACTTTGATGATGGTCTGTTGACCTCGATCTACGGCCGCACTGTCGGTGCGCCCTATACCCTGGATATTGACTCAATCATCTAGTGTCCTGTGATAGAGCCGCCATGGGTAACCTCAGCGCATCATCAATGGACAGCTGGACACTATCCGGGTGCCAGCCACCTACGCCGACTGAACTTCAGTCGCACGCGCAAGCGCCGGTGCTGATCCGGCGCCAGCGCGGCGGCGGGAATACATACCGCGCGCACCCGCCACTCACCCGGCAAGCGGAAACGCACAATCACCACCCAGGGCAGCGCCAGGCTGTCACGGCGCAATTGCACGGCTTGCCAGCCCTTGTCACGACTCCATAACTGCCAGCCATCGTCATTATGGTGCAAGCCGGCAATGGCACTGCCATGGGTCAGGCGGATATGCCGTGGCAACACCCAGGCCCCGTGTGCCAGGCACAACAAAACACCGAGCACTTGGGCCCAGAGCGGGATTGAGAGAAGGCAAATTGAGATCAGCGCCAGTAGCTGGGCTGCAAGATAAGCCGCCAGCAATTGCCCGCAGGCATGCCAGCGGCACTCGAAATAATTACTTGGGCTGGACACGATCCAGAATCATCCGAACCATGCGCTGCAGCTCAGGGTCCTCGGACTCGCTGCGCTCCATAAACCAGCCGAACATGTCCTGGTCTTCGCATTCCAGCAGCTTGCGATAGCATTCGCGATCTGCGTCATTCAGGGTGGCGTACACTTCCTTGACGAAAGGCACCAGCAATACGTCAAGTTCAAGCATGCCGCGACGGCTGTGCCAGTAGAGACGATTGAGTTCAACATTTTCGACCATGGAGCGCTCCTCAAATAGAACGCAAGTATACAGGCCGATCCGCCATAGAACAGTCGGCTTTGGTCGGGCCCGTCGATCCTTTGCGAACTACCCATTTGCAGGGCGCACCTCTATGATGTATCCCAGACTTATTTAACTGCGAAGACCCATGGCCGACTCTGCTTTTTTCTGCACCCTGAACCACGAAGGCATTCTTGCTGTTATCGGCAACGACGCCAGCAAGTTTCTGCAGGGGCAGTTGACCTGCAACCTCAACTATTTGAGTGAAACGCGCTCCAGTCTTGGCGCCCGTTGCACGCAAAAAGGCCGTATGCAATCAAGCTTTCGCATTGTGCTGCAGGCCAACGGCTGCCTGCTGGCGATGGCTCGCGAGCTGGTTGAGCCGCAGTTGGCGGATCTTAAAAAATACGCGGTGTTCTCCAAATCCAAACTCACCGACGACAGTGCCAACTGGGTACGCTTTGGCCTGAACCAGGCGGATGCCGTACTGCAAAGCCTGGGCCTGCAACTGCCAGCGGAAACCGACAGCGTCGCCCGCGCCAATGACCTGATCGCCATTCGCGCCTCTGAAGGCCGTGCCGAACTCTGGGCCCCTGTCGAACAGACTGAAAGCCTGGTCCAGCACCTCAAGGCGCAACTGCCTGAGGCCGACCTCAATCAATGGTTGCTTGGCCAGGTACGCGCCGGCATTGGCCAGGTCATGGCCCAGACCCGTGAACTGTTCATTCCGCAAATGATCAACCTGCAAGCCGTGGGCGGTGTCAGCTTCAAAAAAGGCTGCTATACCGGCCAGGAAATCGTCGCGCGCATGCAATACCTGGGCAAGCTCAAACGCCATCTCTACCGTTTGTCGCTTGAGGCGGGCCATGAAGTGCCTGCCCCCGGAACGCCTCTGTTTGCCCCATCCCACAGCAGCGCCGTGGGCGAAGTGGTACTGGCTGCAAAAGCCGAAAACACTGTCGAACTGCTTGCCGTGCTGACCAGCGATGCTGCGCAAGCCGGGGATATTCACTTGGGTGACCTGCAAGGCCCTGGCCTTTCACTGCTTGAGCTGCCGTATCAACTGGATCGAGATCGCGAGATCCAGCGTTGATTGCCACACATTGAAATGCAGTACCTAGAGAAATGAGCATGCTGGCGCACAGAGTCCAAATGGACTTGCTTAAGGCCATTGATAGAGATGACCTGGTTCTACCCACACTACCGGAAGTAGCGTTAAACATCCGCAAGGCCGCGGAAAACCCTGAAATCAGCGTCAGTAACTTGAGCAAGGTCATAGGTCGTGACACCGCGCTGTCGGCGCGGCTGATCAAGGTGGTCAACAGCCCGATGCTGCGCGCCACCCGCGAGGTCACCGACCTGCACACGGCCATTACCCGTCTGGGGGTCAACTACAGCAGCAACCTGGCGATCGGGCTGGTGATGGAACAAATTTTCCATGCCCGTTCGGAAGTGGTCGAGCAGAAAATGCGTGATGTATGGCGCCAGAGCCTGGAGGTGGCGGGTATCTGCTACACCCTGTGCCGCCGCCATACCGCACTCAAGCCTGACCAGGCGGCACTGGGCGGGCTGGTGCATCAGATCGGCGTATTGCCCATCCTGACCTACGCCGAAGACCACGACGAACTGCTTTGCGACCCGATTTCGCTTAATCACGTCATCGACAGCATCCACCCCTTGATTGGCGACAAACTGCTGGCAGGCTGGGAATTTCCGGAAATGCTGTTGAAGATTCCTGGGCAGTACCAGGACTTTTCTCGACAATCCAAAGCCATCGACTACATCGACCTGGTACAGATCGCCAGTGTGTTTATGGATCAGGATCTGGAAGCGCTGGCTGCCCTGCCCGCCTTCAAGAGGTTGAAAGTGGAGGCGGATGACGTGAAGTTTCAAGAGCAACTTCACGAAGCGCGCTGGATGTTTATCTGAATATGGGACTCTGTATTGCGTAGCAGCTGACGAAGGAACGAGGCTGCGTCCGGCGGCAAAGCCGTCGTAAAACCAGGCACCGCGGTGTGTCAGGTAAATCCGATAACGAGTGTTTACGGTCGCTTCGCAACCGAACGCAGCCTCGTTCCTTCGGCAGCTGCTACAGGTATTTGCCCGTACATGTTCTCAGGTTAGCGCCGTTCCCCATTGGCCGGGACAAAGCTCACCCTTACTTTCAAACCACCCTGCGCACCATCATGCAAACTGATATGGGCCAGATGCGCCCGGCAGATTTCGCCAACGATGGACAGCCCCAGCCCTGACCCCGCCACTTGCTGATTACGCCGATAAAAACGCTCGAATACCCGCTCACGATCTTCATGGGGAATACCCGGCCCATCATCTTCAACTTCCAGAACTGCGGGCGCCGTGACGCGCAAAATCACATTGCCACCCACCGGAGTGTGGGCCATGGCATTGTCCACCAGATTGCTCAGCAGCTCATGCAACAACGTGGGTTCACCATACAGCCACACCGGCTGATCAGCTTCCAGCGCCAGGGCAAAACCCCGGGTATGGGCCAGCGGCGCCATGGCCATGCCCAGTTCCCGGGCCAACTGACTGAGATCGAGCAACTGCGCACCGCCCTCGGCGATGGCCCGGGCGCCGTTCTCGATGCGCGCCAGCGACAGCAATTGATTGGCCAGATGGGTCAGCCGGTCCGTACCCTGGGCTGCCTGCTCAAGGGTACTGCGCCAGGTATGCGGTTCATTCGCACGCAAGCCCAGTTCAAGCTGGGCCTTGAGCACCGCCAAAGGTGTGCGCAACTCATGGGCGGCATCAGCAATAAACTGCGCCTGGCGGGTGAACTGCCCGCGCAAACGCTCGGTAAAGTGATTGAGTGCCTGGACCAACGGCCGCAACTCGCGCTGCACGGACACCAGCGGCAAGGGCCGCAGGTCATCCATCTCGCGCTCCTCGACGGCAGTACGCAAACGCTCCAGCGGACGCAATGCAGCGCTTACGGCAAACCACACAACCAGCAATGCGCCCAACCCCAGCATACCCAGGCGCAGCAGGGTGTCCGCCATCAGGCTGCGTGCCATGGCTACCCGCGCTTCGTCGGTCTCGGCCACGCGAATTTCCGCCATGCCGTTCATGCTGGGTTCGGTCACGGCCTTGAGCAAGCTCACCACCCGCACGTTCTGCCCAAGATAAGTACCGTTATAGAAGCGCGCCAACGCCGGATAATCATCGGTGCGCGGCGTGCCCACCGGTGGCGCTGGCAAATTTTCATAGCCGGAAATCAGCTTCTGATGGATATCGTTGACCTGATAGTAAATACGCCCGGCACTGTCGTAGGCAAAGGTATCAAGTGCAACGTAGGGCACATCTGCGCTCAAGCTGCCATCGCGCTGCGACAAACCGGCAGCGATGGTGCGCGCTGAGGCCAGCAGAGTACGGTCATACGCCGTGTCGGCGGCCTCGCGACCATTGAAATAAGCACTCAAGCTACTGGCCAGCATCAGGACAACCAGCAACAGCGTCAGGTGCCAGAGCAGGCTCCAGCGCAAGCTGTCGAGTTTAAACATCGCGGCCTTCCAGCAAGTAACCCAGCCCCCGGAAGGTCACGATCGCTACGCCCTGATCATCGAGCTTTTTACGCAAGCGGTGGATATAGATCTCAATGGCGTCAGGGCTGGCTTCCTCATCCAGGCCAAACACCTGGGCCGCCAGTTGTTCCTTGCTCATGACCCTGCCGGGCCGCGCGATCAGGGCCTCGAGCACCGCTTGTTCGCGAGAGGTAAGGGTCAACAATTCATCGCCAAGGGTGAAACGCCGGGTCCCCAGGTCATACACCAGGGACCCGCATTGCTGCACGCGTTCGCCACCTAACACACTGCGACGCAGCAGCGCCTTGACCCGCGCTTCCAGTTCGGTCAGTTCAAATGGCTTGGCCAGGTAATCATCGGCCCCCAGATTAAGCCCGTGAACCCGGTCCTTGACATCACTGCGGGCTGTCAGCATCAACACCGGCAGGGTTTTACCCCGGGCACGCAAACGCGCCAGCACTTCAAAACCATCCATGCGCGGCAAGCCTACATCCAGAATCGCCACGGCATATTCTTCACTGCTCAAGGCCAAGTCAGCGGCCACGCCATCATGCAGTACATCCACGGTCAGGCCCGTGCCTTTCAAGGCCTGGGCAACACTCTCGGCCAGCTGTAGCTGATCTTCGACCAAAAGCACTCGCATCGGATTTACCTCAATATTTTTGTCCAGGCCGCAGCCTTTTTGTGCGCGGAGTGTACAGACGGCAGGAGTGCTGTGGAGCGCAAAAACAGTGAATCTATTTTGAAAGGTTAGCGAAAGGTTGGCCGGTTAGCATCGCGAGACTGACAGTAATCCCTGTCGCCGTCATGCATTGCATAACGGCCCGAAAAACGCCTCGAAGCGTTTTCGCCAATAAAAATAATATCGGAGCACTTTCATGCTGACTCATCAGCCCAAAGCCCGTCACCTCTGTGTTTCACCCGTATTGCCCCCATGCCTCGCTGCGCCTGCGAGCAGCTTTGCGCTGCCTGCAAGTTGTACTTAATACGGATGAAGAACAGCGCGACACCCATGATGTGGCTTAACCCATAACTGCCCTATAAAAACAAAAGCTCCCGAGGAGACGATATGAAATCCCCCCTGCGCACCCTGGCTCTCGCTGCCAGCTGCATGCTCTTCACCGGCCAGTTGCTGGCTGAACCCAAACGCCCCGAGTGCATCGCCCCAGCATCCCCTGGTGGTGGTTTTGACCTGACCTGCAAACTGGCACAAAGCGCACTGGTCAACGAAAAACTGCTCAGCAAACCCATGCGTGTGACCTACATGCCCGGTGGCGTGGGCGCCGTTGCCTATAACGCCGTGGTCGCCCAGCGCCCGGCCGATGCTGGCACCTTGGTAGCCTGGTCCAGTGGCTCATTGCTTAACCTGGCGCAGGGCAAGTTCGGTCGTTTCGATGAAAGCGCGGTACGCTGGCTGGCAGCCGTCGGCACCAGCTACGGCGCCATTGCGGTGAAAAGCGACTCGCCCTACAAGAACCTCGATGATCTGGTTCAGGCCCTGAAAAAAGACCCGAGCAAAGTGGTGATCGGCTCGGGCGGCACCGTTGGTAGCCAGGACTGGATGCAGACTGCACTGATCGCCAAGGCCGCCGGCATCAACCCGCGCGACTTGCGTTACGTTGCCCTGGAGGGCGGTGGTGAAATCGCCACCGCGCTGCTGGGGGGGCATATTCAGGTAGGCAGTACGGATATTTCCGACTCCATGCCGCATATCCAGAGCGGTGATATGCGCCTGCTCGCCGTATTCGCCAATGAGCGCCTCGATGAGCCGGAGATGAAGGACATCCCGACTGCCAAAGAACAGGGCTACGACATTGTCTGGCCGGTAGTACGTGGCTTCTATCTGGGGCCAAAAGTCAGCGATGCCGATTATGCCTGGTGGAAAGAGGCTTTCGACAAACTGCTGGCCTCCGAAGATTTCGCCACATTGCGTGATCAGCGCGAGCTGTTCCCCTTCGCCATGACCGGCCCGGAGCTGGACACCTATGTGAAAAAGCAGGTGGCTGACTACAAAATCCTGGCCCAGGAATTCGGCCTGATCCAGTAACCGCCGCCGACCACTGGCTGTGCCCTTGCGCATCGGGGTACGGCCCAGGAGTGAACCATGCTTGCACAACGTGTTTTTGCCTCTGCCCTGCTGCTGGTCTGCGTCGGTTTGGCGGCAATGGCCTGGCCTTATCAGGCGGCCTTTTCCTACGAACCCGTCGGCCCCCGCGCCTTCCCTTTGCTGATGCTGGCCTTGATGGGCCTGGGTTTGATCTACATGATCTTTCGCCCCTCAGCCGTGGTGCATAGCGAAGATGACCCCAAACTGGATCGTGAAACCCTGACCAAGATCGGCCTGTGTATCGTGCTGTTGCTGATCTTCGCCGGCACCTTCGAGTCTCTCGGTTTTATCCTCAGCAGCATCCTGGTCGGCATCCCGCTCGCGCGTCTGTATGGCGGGCGCTGGTTGCCCAGCTGCGTGATCATCAGCCTGGTGAGCGTTGGCCTTTATTTACTCTTCGATAAAGCCATGGACGTTCCGCTGCCGCTTGGCCTGCTCGACGTTCTGGAGAACTGATATGGATACTTTTGGCTATTTGGGCCAGGGCTTCGGCGTCGCGCTCAGCCCGTACAACCTGGTTACCGCCCTGTGCGGCACACTGATTGGCACCGTGGTCGGCCTGCTACCGGGTCTTGGCCCCATCAACGGGGTCGCGCTGCTGATCCCCATCGCATTTGCCCTGGGCCTGCCGCCGGAATCGGCGCTGATCCTGCTGGCCGCGGTGTACCTGGGTTGTGAATACGGCGGGCGTATCAGCTCGATCCTGCTGAATATCCCCGGCGAAGCGTCGACCGTGATGACCACTCTCGACGGCTACCCGATGGCCCGCAAAGGTCTGGCTGGCGTGGCACTGTCGCTGTCGGCCTGGAGCTCGTTTATCGGCGCCTTTATCGCCACCTGCGGCATGGTGCTGTTCGCTCCGTTGCTGGCCAAATGGGCGATAGCCTTCGGCCCGGCGGAGTATTTCGTACTGATGGTGTTTGCCATCGTGTGCCTCGGCGGCATGGCCGGGGACCGTCCGCTAAAGACCTTTATCGCTGCGCTTATCGGTCTGTTTCTGGCTTGCGTCGGGATTGACGCCAACAGCGGCGTTTACCGTTTCACCGGGGACAACATCCATCTGACTGACGGCATTCAATTTGTCGTACTGGTACTGGGCCTGTTCTCCATCAGCGAAATCCTGTTGCTGCTGGAAAAGACCCATCGTGGCCAGGAAGCGGTGAAAGCCACCGGGCGCATGATGTTCAACTTCAAGGAAGCGTCTGCGGTATTTGCGGTGAATATCCGTTGCGGTCTGCTGGGTTTCATCATGGGCGTGCTGCCAGGGGCAGGTGCGACACTGGCCAGCGCCGTGTCGTATATGACTGAAAAACGCCTGGCCGGTGCTTCCGGCAAATTCGGCGAAGGTGACATGCGCGGCCTGGCAGCGCCCGAAACCGCAATCGGTGCCTCGGCCTGCGGTGCCCTGGTACCGATGCTGACCCTGGGCGTACCGGGTTCGGGCACCACGGCGGTGATGATCGGCGCCCTGTCGCTGTATAACATCACCCCCGGCCCGCTGTTGTTTCAACAACAACCGGATATCGTCTGGGGCCTGATCGCGTCGTTGTTTATCGCCAACGTCATGCTGGTGATTCTCAATATTCCGATGATCCGCATCTTTACCCGGATTCTGTCGGTGCCTAACTGGGCGCTGGTGCCAGCGATTGCCATCATCACGGCAATTGGTGTGTATGCGGTACACGCCACGACATTCGATCTGTTTCTGATGATCGGCATTGGCATCTTCGGCTACATCCTGCGCAAGCTCGACTTCCCGCTGTCTCCGGTACTGCTGGGGTTTATTCTGGGCGGGCTGATGGAACAGAACCTGCGTCGTGCCCTGTCAATTTCCAACGGTGCACTGGAAATTCTGTGGGCCAGCCCGATCACCCTCGGTGTCTGGGTGCTGACCGCCATCATGCTGCTACTGCCTGTTGTGCGTATCTGGCGCAAACGCAGCGCTCAACGCCGCGCTCTGGCCAATGCTTGATTCAAACTTCAAGCACTGGTGGGGCACGCCGCTGGTCGGTCTGGCTGGCGGTTACCTCGCCAGCCTGATCGGCTGGCCATTGCCATGGATGGTCGGCTCGTTGCTCGCGATCATCCTGGTGCGTTGCCTGACGCCCTGGCAACTGGCCGAGATTCCCGGCGGGCGTAAATGCGGGCAGTGGATTGTAGGCATCGGTATCGGCCTGCACTTTACGCCGGTGGTGATGGAGCAGGTACTGGCGCATTTCTGGTTGATCCTGGCCGGCGCCTTGCTCACCAGCGTGTCGAGCGTGATCGGTGTATGGCTGATGCGTCGCAGTGGTGAGGATCGCGCCACGGCATTCTTTTCCAGCATGCCCGGCGGTTCGGGCGAGATGGTCAACCTCGGCGCACGCAATGGCGCCGTGTTGAGCCGCGTCGCTGCGGGCCAGAGCCTGCGGGTACTGACCGTTGTGCTGTGCGTCCCGGCAGCCTTCAAGTATCTGCTGGGCGAAGGTACTCCCGCCGTGCACCCTGCCTCGATTAACTTCTATTGGCTGGCGTTGCTGTTTCCGGCAGGTGCCTTGCTGGCCTGGATCTGGCAACGCTTGCGCCAGCCCAACCCGTGGCTGTTCGGACCGCTGCTGGTCAGCGCCAGTGTGAGTATCCTGTGGGATTTGCATATCGGCCTGCCCGATGGCAGCAGCCAGATGGGGCAATGGTTGATTGGTAGCGGGCTGGGTTGCCACTTCAATCGGGCGTTCTTTCGCCGGGCACCGTCTTTTATCGGCAAGACCCTGCTGGGCACAGCCCTGACCATGTTGATCGCCAGCCTGTGTGCACTGGGCTTGAGCGCCCTGACCCAACTCGACCTGCGCTCCATGACCCTGGGCATGATGCCAGGCGGCATTGCAGAAATGAGCCTGACCGCAGAAACACTGCAATTGTCAGTGCCCTTGGTCACTGCCTTGCAGGTGATGCGCCTGATCTTTGTGTTGTTTTTGGCCGAGCCACTGTTTCGATATTGGGCTCGCCAGGATCAAACCGACCCTTCCTGACAACAGGTGCTGGCACACTGGCCATTTAGCCTGGTGTGCCTTGCACCGCTGATCAATGGCTTAAACCGGCGGCAGTTTCCAGTCGATCGCAGCCAGGCCGTTTTGCTCAAGGAACTTGTTGGTCCGGCTGAAGTGGCCGTTACCAATAAAGCCTCGATAGGCCGACAGTGGCGATGGGTGAACCGAGGTCAGCACCAGGTGCTTGGTGGCATCGATCAGTTTTTGCTTGCTCTGGGCATGGGCGCCCCACAGCAGGAAAACCAGCTTGGGTTGCTGCTCGCTGACTACCTGGATAATACGATCAGTAAAATGTTCCCAGCCTTTTTTGGCATGGGAAGCGGCATTGGCACGCTCCACTGTCATCGTCGTGTTGAGCAGCAGAACGCCCTGCTCTGCCCAGTGCTGCAAGCAGCCGTGAGGGGCGATGTCGATATTCAGGTCGCGCTTGAGTTCTTTGTAGATATTGACCAGTGAAGGCGGAGTCGGGATACCCGGCTGCACCGAAAAGCACAACCCATGGGCCTGACCGGGGCCGTGGTAAGGGTCCTGACCAAGGATCACTACCTTGATCTTGTCCAGCGGTGTAAGGTTCAGTGCGTTGAAAATAAGCGGGCCCGGCGGGTAGATCTCTTTCCCGGCCGCATGCTCCTGGCGCAGGAACTCACGCAGCTCGGCCATGTAAGGTTTATCGAACTCCTCACGCAAGGCCTGCTTCCAGACAGGTTCAAGTTTTATACGGTCATCCGAGGTCATGGCTACATCCTGAAAAACAATGGGGCGGACACTAGAAAAGCCCGCCCCGGTTGTCAACATCCCTATCGGCCCCGCCAGCCATAGCCGGGACCAGGACCATAACCTTGCCCGTGGCCGGAGCGGTAACCCCGCCCCTGATAGTAGCCTCTCGGCCCTTGGTAGTAGCGCGGGCCCTGATAGAAATGTGGAGGTAGCGCATCGTAACCACGCGGGTACACGTAGTAAGGACGGTAACCACCATAGTAATAAGGCGCTGGCGCGGTATAGACCTCAGTCCGGTAATAACCTGCGCCGCCCGAGTAATAAGGCACGCAAGCAGACAGGGACAAGCCAATTGCAATGATGGAGAGCAGACGACGATACATGGCGGCCTCCTGGACCGCTAAAGAGCACACCCAGCGACGCTGGGAGGCGGCGAACAGCAAGGCTGTCCGACACCTGTTAAGACTACAAAAACGATGTTCGGTGCTGTGAAAAAAAAGTATCAGACCAGTGGTTAAAGCAGAGAGGCAAAACGTTGCTCCCTACTTTCCCCACACTCACCTGGCTACTGAGTCAAAGCCAGGCAATCATGAAATCACTTCACTATGGAAAAAGCACAGGCACCCGAGTTGGAAGCAGTGCACTCATAGAGATTCAAACCCAGACCGCTTTCTATAAACGTCCAGTTTTCTGGATTGAGAAGACGCATTGAGCTTTCTTGTGCAGAGCCCTGTCGATAATGCAAATTCACACGGGAGCGATCCTGCGCTTTATATTCGCAATAGCCAATTTTCCCGACAGAGCCTTGCTGATTATTCTCCGGATAAAAAACCCCGGCCTCAAATGACACCAGCCGCGGAGCAGAAGCAGCACTGGACACGGCTATCCATTCGCTACCCGCTTGATTGGCTGGTGCAGTATAAATACCCGCATTGAGGGTAATACTCTCAACAGCCGGGCAACTTTCAGCGGCACTGGCCAATAAATTTGCCGAATAAAGAAAACCGCACAACAAGATACAAACAGCTTTCATAAACTGTTACCTCTTAACGTCTATTTAAAATTCACTGTCTATCGACAGCCCCCCCCTGTAGAAACTCAATACTAGTCATCCAGCACAACTTGACAAAGCGATTATTTGTAGCCTCTTTCCGAGAATCACGAATGATATTTTTCAGTATTTTCATGCAGAGAAACTAATGAATATTCATACGTCAAATGAGTGAAATACGTACACTTCCAACTGCGTTTACCCTTGAGCACCAAAGCTCATGCCCTACAGTGGACACTCCGACATGACCACCCCCGACCTTTGCCCCGCCTGCGGCGCCAGCAATGACTGTTCCATGGCCAACCCTGAAACCGTGGAGCAACCTTGTTGGTGCTATGGCGTGACGATTGACCCCGAGATCATCCGCGCCCTGCCCCTGTCGCAGCGCGACCTGACGTGTCTTTGCCCTCGTTGCGCCCAGGTGCAAAGCCAATTGCAACCAGCGCAACAGGAACCGCTCACGTAAGATGGACGCCTGATTTTTTTATGATTGATCGCCATGCGTGTAGACCGTTTTCTGAGCAATTTGCCCCAATTCAACCGCCAACAAGTCCGCTTGCTCCTGATAGAGAAGCGGATCCGCGTTGATGGTCAGGTCATTGGCGATCCGCGCCACGAAATCCGCGCATTCAGCCGTATCGAGTTCGACGGGCAGGTCCTGCAGGCCGGTAAACCGGCACGGTATTTCATGCTGCACAAGCCGCCGGGCTGTGTTAGCGCCACCCGCGACCCGGAACACCCGACCGTACTCGACCTGCTCGACGAGCCGGAAAAGGACGAACTGCATATCGCAGGCAGGCTGGACTTCAATACCAGCGGGCTGATGCTGATTACCAATGATGGCCAATGGTCGCGCCATGTCACTCAGCCCGAGACCAAGATGCCCAAGGTGTATTACGTCGAGACTGAACAGGCAATCACCGCGGCGTATATCAGCAAGTTCGCTGAAGGTGTGTATTTCGCCTTTGAAGACCTCACTACACAACCCGCCGAGCTGGAACTGCTGGGCCCTTGCTGCGCACGCCTGAGCATCGTTGAGGGGCGTTACCATCAAGTCAAACGCATGTTTGGCTACTTCAATAACAAGGTGGTGCGCCTGCACCGCGAAAGCATCGGGCCACTGGTGCTCGACAGCCAACTGGCCCCCGGCGCATACCGGCCACTGAGCCCACAAGAAATACAGCTGTTCCAGATCCCGCCTGCGCAACAGGGGCTGTAACAATCGCCGTGCACCATCAGTCAGACCGACGCTCGATTCACTGGAGTCTGACGCCATGCTCAAGCCCGAAATTGCCGTGCTCGACATTCAAGGCCAGTACCGCATCCATACCGAGTTCTATCGCAGCGATAGCGCAGAAAGCACCATTATTCTGGTCAATGGCTCGATGGCCACGACTGCGTCCTTTGCCCAGACCCTGAAAAACCTGCACCCGCATTTAAACGTGGTTCTCTACGATCAGCCTTACGCAGGGAAATCAAAACCCCACAACCCCAATCAGAAAATACTCACAAGGGAACTGGAAGCGCAGGTGCTTCTGGAGCTGATTGAGCACTTTGACGTGAATTATCTGCTTTCATTTTCATGGGGCGGTACAGCAGCTCTTACTGCACTGGCGGCTACACCACGGCGTATTGAAAAAGCCGTGATCAGTTCGTTTTCACCACTGATTAACGAAGCCATGCGCGATTATCTGGAGCGTGGCCGTCACTGCCTGGCAGCATGCAACCGCACCCAGGTCGGCAATCTGATCAACGACACCCTGGGCAAGCATTTGCCGCCGCTGTTCAAGCGCTTCAACTTCCGCCATGTCAGCAGCCTGGCCGAGCATGAATACGCGCAAATGCACTTTCATATAAACCACGTGCTGAGCAGCGACCAGCAGGGCTTTCTGCGCGCCACTGAGGGCATTGAGATACCGGTGCTGTTTATCAATGGCGAATGGGACGAATACACCATGGCCTGCGACGCCCGGCACTTTGCGCAACCGATTGCCAACAGCCAGTTTGTCAGCCTGGAAAACACCGGGCATTTTCTGGATATGGAACACAAATCCGCCAGCCATAGCAGTAAAAGTGCCCTGCTCGGTTTTTTAAAACCGACACAACCCCAGCACCCGTCACTTTCCCTGTGAGGGTGCCCGAAGCAAACAACAGGGCGAAAAACCCGCTGATATTTACATATTTGAAGAATAAAACTTCTCATCGCGGCCGACTTCTGGTACAAAGTCAGCCGCTCTGAGCGGGTGTCGTATAATGGTATTACTCCAGCTTCCCAAGCTGATAACGAGGGTTCGATTCCCTTCACCCGCTCCACTGTTTTCAAGGCCTCCAGCGGCATCTAGGTAGCGTCAAGCGAGACTGGTGACAG